>CATJCJ010000268.1 GCA_949738935.1 uncultured Eubacteriales bacterium
AAAGTTACTTTCGGATTTTTTAATTGAATATGATTTTCTTCTACACCTTTTAAAAATAAAGCATATAAACCATCTTCTTTATTTTCTGGTTTATCGTATAATTTGATAATTGTTTCATTATAAACTCCCCAAGATAAGTTTTTAGAAATAAATTTTAAAAGAAGCGGATTTTTAGCAAGTTCGTCAATTACATAGTTAATAATAAAAATAATTTGGTCAGAAAAATCTTGCAAATAATTTTTTCTCATTTTGGTTAAAGCTTCCGAAAATAGCTTTTCTGATTTTTTCGTAATCAAAACGTCACGAATTTCATATTTATCTTTAAAATATAAATAAAAAGTACCTTTGGCTACTTTGGCATTGTCTACAATTTCCTGAATGGACGTACTTTTAATCCCTTTTTCCGTAAATAATTTGAAAGCAGTATCTAACAACCTATTTTCTTTTTCATTTTTTTGTTCTAAAATTCCCATACTAATTCTCCAGATTTTATTTATTTTCTAAAACTATTATGGCATAAAAAAGAAAAATAAGCAATAAAAATAGAAAAAGTATTGACCAACGGTCATAAAAGTAATATAATAAATAGAAATGACCAATGGTCATTAAAGAGAAAGGAGAAAAAAATGATACAACTCAAATTTGGAAAATTTGTATGCAAACATAGAAAAACCATATTAATCATAGCACTTTTATTCATGATACCAGCTATTATTGGAATGAAGTCAACTAGGATTAATTATGATATTTTAGTCTATTTGCCAGAAGATATTGAAACCATACAAGGCGAAAAGATACTATCAGAAGATTTCAATATGGGAGCATTTTCTATGATTGTATTAGAAGATATGAAAACAAAAGATATCATGCAATTAGAAAACAAGATGAAAGAAATCGAAAATGTAGAAAAAGTCATTGGAATAGCAGATATTATTGGAACTAGTATTCCAACCGAAATGATACCAGACGAAATAAAAGACAAAATTTACAAAGATGGAGATACGATATTATTGGTTACCTTTAAAGATAGTATTTCATCTGATACAACGATGGAAACCATTGAAACATTAAGAAAAATAACAAACGAACAATGTAAAATAAGTGGCATGTCAGCCACAATATTAGATACAAGAGATTTATCCAACTCAGAAATAGCAATTTATGTCATAATAGCAGTGATATTATGTATCATCATTTTACAATTAGCATTAGACTCTTATATAGCACCAATACTTTTACTAGCTAATATAGGAATTGCAATTTTGTACAATATGGGAAGTAATTTATTTTTAGGACAAATATCTTATATTACAAAAGCCATCAGTGCAGTCCTTCAACTAGGTGTAACTATGGATTTTGCAATCTTCTTATATCATAGTTATAAACAAGAACAGCAAAATTATAAAAATAAAGAAGAAGCAATGGCACATGCCATTGGTAAGACTATGACATCTGTCTTAGGAAGTTCTTTGACAACCATTGCAGGATTTTTAGCACTTTGTAGTATGAATTTAACATTAGGGAAAGATATTGGAATTGTTATGGCAAAAGGAGTTTTATTAGGTGTTATTTGTGTAATAACGGTTTTACCAGCTATCTTATTAATGTTTGATAAATTGATAGAAAAAACAAAACACAAAGAAATTATGCCTAAATTTACAGGAATAAAAAACTTTGTAATGAAACATTACAAAGCTATTATAGTAGTATTTATTTTGATTTTACCAATTGCAATTTATGGATATAGCCATACCAATGTATACTATAATCTGGATAAATCACTACCAACAACGCTAAAAAGTGTAGAGGCAAACCATACATTAAAAGAAAAATTTAACATTGTATCAGCAGAAGTACTACTAGTAGATAAAGATATTCCAGACTACAAAGTAAGCGAGATGTTAGAGAAAATAGAAAAAATAGATGGAATTGAATGGACATTAGGATATTCTAAAATAGCAGAAAATTTACCGAAAACGATGATACCAGACGACATTCATAAAATATTCGAAAATGACAAATATCAAATAATAATTATCAATTCAAAATATGAAATGGCAACCGATGAATTAAATGGACAGATTACACAAATTAATGAAATCATAAAACAATATGATGGAAACGCCATATTAGCAGGAGAAGGACCACTGATGAAAGATTTAGTAGAAATTAGTGACCATGACTTTAACAGTGTTAACATAGTGTCAATAGGAATTATATTTGTAATTATGATAATCGTATTACAATCAATCAAATTACCAATAATTTTAATTACTGTCATTGAATTTGCTATATTTATCAATATGGGAATTCCATTTTATACAAAAACAACCTTACCATTTGTAGCTTCTATTGTAATAGGAACCATACAACTAGGAGCCACAATCGATTATGCTATATTAATTACAACTAAATATAAAACAAATCGAAAAGAAGGAAAAGATAAAAAACAAGCAATTGACGAAGCATTGAGAAGCTCCATCAGTTCCATTATAGTGAGTGGATTGTGTTTCTTCGGAGCAACTTTTGGAGTAGGAATCTATTCCAAAATTGAAATGATAGGTTCATTATGTACGTTAATGTCAAGAGGGGCTATTATTAGTATGGCAGTAGTTATTATAGTATTACCAGCATTTTTAATGCTATTTGACCGAAAGAGGGATTAGAGGGACGTTCCTTTAATCCCTGTAAAAGAAAGGAAGGATAAAAATGAATTCAAAAATAAGAAAAAAAGTAATTTCAAGTATATTATTATGTACAATATGTGTTTATAGCACACCAATATTTGCTTTTACGAAAGATGAAACAGTTTATTCAAAAGTAGATGGAAAAGGTGAAAATTATCAAACAATTGTTAGTACACATCTTGAAAATGAAGAAGAATTAGAGATAATAAATGATATATCAGATTTATTAAAGATTGAAAACACAAATGGAGAAGAGGAATTTTCGAAAGAAGGAAGTTCATTAATTTGGAAGGCAGATAAGAAAGATATTTATTATCAAGGAGAAAGCCAAAAAGAATTACCAATTGAATGCCATGTGAAATATGAACTAAATGGAAAAGAAATGGAGCCAGAAGAAATTTTAGGAAAATCAGGCCATGTAAAAATAACAATAGAATATCAGAATAAAGAAGAACATATGGTTAATATCAATGGAAAAGAAGAAAAAATGTATACACCATTTATTGTGGTAGCTGGAACAATTTTGAAAAATGATGTTAATAAAAATATAAAGATATCAAATGGAAAAGTAATAAATGATGGAAGTAAAACATTTTTAATGGGAATTGCTATGCCAGGTCTAGAAGAAAGTTTAAGGATAAAACAAAATGATATAGAAATACCAAAAGATATTGAAATTACTATGGATGCAAGCAAATTCGAACTAGGAAATATCATCACTTTTGTAACACCTAAAATATTAGAAGAAAAAGATTTAAATTTTTTAGATAAGATAGACAACATATATGACAAAGTTAATACATTAGAACAAGCAAGTACGCAAATTCAAGAAGGAAGCATAGCACTAACAGAAGGAACAAGCCAATTAGCTTCTGGAACAGAACAATTAAAAGAAGGAAGTAACACAGCCTACAATGGAGCAAAACAAATAAAAGCAGAAGTAGCAAAAGCTGGTGACCAATTGACCAATGATAAGAGTGAAGCTTTAGATGTTAATATGCTAAATGCAATTGGTAAACAGGCAAAGCAAACAGCAATTTTATCAAAAGAACAGAAAGCACAAATAGGAGCTCAAGCACAAGCAGTGGCAACGCAAACAATAGAAGGACAAAAAGTAGTAATCGGCCAACAAGCAGCAAGCCAAGTGGCAAATTTAAAATTGACAGCAGAACAAAAACAAAACATAGCAGTTAATGTAAAAATGGCATTAGAGGCAAATGAGAACTATAAGTCATTACCCACAGAACAACAAGGTATTATATTGCAATTTTCTCAAAATTCAGCAATAACAGCAGCAGAGGCAACAGCAGTAGAAACAGCAAAACAAGTAGCCAATAAAACAGCACAACAAGTAGCAGAACAAGTAGCTGGCCAAGTTGCAAACAACACCGCACAATTAGTAGCACAAGAGGTAGCGACACAAACAGCGGAAACAACGGCAAAAACAGTGGCAAAGCAAGTAGCAAATGAGGTTAAAGCAAAAGCACAAAATCAAGTAGCTTCACAAATGAGTATATTAGGGGAAGGATTAAATCAACTAACAGCAGGTTTAAATAACTTAAAAGAGGGAACTAGTTCATTACAAAGTGGAGCAAATGAATTGGACGAAGGTGCTAATACACTTGCACAAGGGGTCAAGAGTTTCAATGAAGAAGGAATTAAAAAGATTTGTAACTATATAAATGGTGATATAAAAGACGTAAGTGAACGAATTGAAAAATTGGAAGAGTTATCAAAAGAATATAATAATTTTACCATGTTAAATGGAGAAAATAATGGAAATGTAAAATTTATTATAATTATGGATGCCATTAAAAAACAAGAAAATGAGGATAATACAAAGAATAAAGTAGTTCTACCAACGGAAAAAGAGAAAGAAGAGAAAAAATAAAAATGAAAAGGGCTCTTAATTGAACTTTACCTTTTGGAGTATAGTTTAAGGCAGAGCTCTTTTGAGATACTTTACAAAATTTTTGAATTTATGATAAAATATTAAAAAAGTAAGGGAAGAGGAAAAATGAAGAAATATGTTGTTATTTTTTTATTCACAAAAGATTATAAGAAAGTATTAATGGTAAAAAGAAATAAGCATCCTTATAAAGGATGCTGGAATGGAATCGGCGGAAAAATAGAAGAAAATGAAACAGAAATAGAAGCTGCAATAAGGGAATGTTATGAAGAGACAGAAATACAATTAGAAAATCCAAAACTATTAATGACATATATATATCCAGAAACAAATGAGAAAAATAAAGGGACTAATTTAAGTGTTTTATATGGATTCGTAGATGAAGTTCCAATAGAGGCTAACAATGAGGGGATTTATGAATGGAAAGATATTTTATTTGCCTCTGATTTTAATAATAAAGAATTAGCGGGATTTGCTAATATAAGCCAATTTATTAAAGAAATTTTTGATATAGAGGGAATTAAGAAATTTTATGAATAAAGAAACGATGTTAGATTAAAGAAAAAGTCTCACAAAAAAGTTCTCAAGATTTACTTGAGAACTTTTTTGTGTTTCTGTTCAATTGTATTAGAACGAATTTACGAATGGTGTGCCTGGAGGGATTCGAACCCCCGATCTGCAAGTTCGTAGCCTGCCATTCTATCCAGCTAAACTACAGGCACATATATAAATCGTATTAAAT
>CATJCJ010000269.1 GCA_949738935.1 uncultured Eubacteriales bacterium
AAACATAATTTTACCCTCCAGTATTTTACAAAAAAATTTATTTTTTTATTATTTATCTTATAAACTCATTTTAAGGATTTCAATAACGTCTTTTATGTTAAGCGGAACATAAGCACTTTTAAGATGTCCGGTTTTAATAGCTTTTTCTGCCATTTCATCAAATTTTGACGAGTCAATATTAAATTCTCTAAGAGTTGAAGGAAGTCATATATTTTTGAAATATTCTTCCGTAGCGTTAATACCTTTATTGGCAATATCATATTTGTCATTACTGTTTGCTATTCCCCATACATTTATGGCATATTCACAAAATTTATCAACGGTTTCATTTGAAAGAACATATCTCATCCATTTAGGAGTAATAGCCGCAAGACCCGCACCGTGTGTTATGTCATATTGAGCACTCAACCCGTGTTCAATATAATGGCAGCTCCACATAAAATTTTTGCCTGTTGCTATAAGTCCGTTTAAAGCCAAAGAACTTGACCACATAAGCTGTGCTCTCGCTTCATAGTCATTAGGATTCTTTAACGCAATAAGCGTATACTTGATAATCCTTTTTATATTTATTTTAGTTTTCCATATGTTTCATCATCAACAGCTTCAAGCCACTCATTACTTGTATTTTCTCCAGGCACCTCAAGAGCAAGATGAGAAAACCAACTATCAGGAGCAGCTCCGTGCCAATGTTTTACGCCGACAGGAATATTAACAACATCTCCGGGATTAAGTTCCTGTGCTTCTTTTCCCCATTCCTGATAATACCCCCTGCCGTTTACACAAACAAGAATTTGACCGCCGCCTTTATCTGCTTTGTGAATATGCCAGTTATTACGGCATTCAGGCTCAAATGTTACATTAAAAATTCCAACTTGTTCTGTTGAAAGAGGAGCGAGATAGCTTTGTCCTATAAAATATTGCGTGAAACCATCGTTAGGTTTTCCAACAGGAAAAACCATACTGCTCTCGTGTGCTTCTCTTGTATTATTATTTGTATTTTTTTCTGACATAATAAAATCCTCCTTAATCTTTTATATTGTTTTTCTTTAACCATTGTGTAATATCATCAGAAAGTTCTGCCCCGCCTGAATAGTGAAATAAGCGGAACGCATATTTTTGGCAAAATCATTTCAGCCGCCGCCGCGATAAACACGCAGATTTCCTGTTTCAGCTCTGGTAGGGTCAATTTGTCCTTCTGTCTGATATTCGCCATAGTAATCCCAAACCCATTCGCTGACATTGCCGTACATATCATAAAGACCCCATTTATTAGGTTCAAAACTTCCTACGTCAACAGTAGTTTCCCGATATTTTCCGGGTTTTGTATCAAATTCACCCTGACTAAAATAATTATCTTCAATGTTATAAGGGTATTGTCCGTAATAATTACATTCTTCCGCACTTATTGACGTTTCCATATTAAAAGGAGTAATTGTTCCCGCACGGCAGGCATATTCCCATTCAGCTTCTGTCGGAAGTCTGTAACCGTCGTTACTTCTTTCCCAGCTTATTGTCTGTCCGTCAATTTTATAAACAGGTGCAAACCTGTCTTTTTCACTTAAAGCATTACAAAAAGAAACAGCGTTAAGCCAAGTATTATAGTAATATTTTCTTTGACGTTATGAATCATATGTTTTACTGTACCTATACAAAAATTCCAGTGCTGTCCGAGGTGAAATGACATAAACATAAAACCCCAATAAGCTGAAAGCATATGTAAACGTCTTGCAAAAACCATTCCGCTGTGTATATTTAAAAAACCAAACATATAGCCTGACATCACAATTATTATTTTTATAATTTGTTCTTTACTCACTGTATCACGTCCAAGTCAAGACCGTCAATCCATTTTTCTATATTCTCACGAGAAGAACCGCTTTCTAGTCTGTCACCGTCAAGCCATACTCCGCCGTCGGAAACAGAAGAATGAACGTTTTCAGCACTTGCGCCAATACCGCTGCTGCCCGATGTACAGAAAGGAATAATTGTTTTACCCGAAAAATCGTAACTTTCCATAAATGTATAAATAATATGAGGAGCTTCACCCCACCATATAGGATAGCCTAAAAATATAATATCATAGTTTTCCATATTCTCAAGACTGCCTGAAATTTCAGGACGACTTGAATTATCGTTCATTTCTATACTTGTACGGCTGTCATTGTTGCTGTAGTTCAAATCGTCATCAGTATAAGGCTCTTTTGGAACAATTTCGTACAAATCAGCGGAAAGTATATCAGACATAGTTTCAGCAACTTGTTTTGTTGTTCCGGTAGCCGAAAAATAAGCAACTAAAACCTTTGACTTATCTTGATTATCCGTATTCCCTTTTGTACCATCAGATTCATTTTCTGTACTTTCATCTGCAGCGCTTTTATTTTCAGATGTTTCTGATTCAATATTATCATTTTCTGTTGTATTTGTATCAGAAACAGAATTATTATTTTGTTCTGTATTGCCGCAGCCAGAAACAAGGCATACCGCTGTTACCATACATAAAACAAACAAAAATATTTTTATTAATTTTCTCATAAAAAAACCTCCTGTTATCAATTTACAACACTTATACCATTATCTGTAAGCCATTTTCTTATTCGTTCTCTGTCATATGAAGAATATGTTATATCCAGACCGCTTTTTATAACATTGTTTGGAGAAAGTTTTGCCACAGCGCTTATTGTCTGTCCAAACCTTCCTCCGCCCATACTGCAATAAGGAATTATATTTTTTCCTTCTAAATCATAATGTGTTAAAAAACTTCTTACAGGGGCAGGAATAGAAGCCCACCAATTACAATATCCAAGTAAAATTGTGTCATATTGACTAACATCAATGTCTTTATCTTCAAGGTATTCTTTTAATTCCGGAACGGCATTTTCTCTTTGTTCATTTAAAGCCTCTGCATAGAGTTCTTGCGAATTATGAGTAGCTGAATATGGTGTTTTACGTTCAATACGAAACACATCTGCTCCGGTCATTTCCGCTATAATATCAGTTAATCCTTTTGTATTGCCTGTTTGTGAAAAATAAGCAATTAAAACTTTTTTTGCTGAATTTTCATTTTTTGTCTTATTTACACTTGTTACTGTATCAGAAGTTTTAACTTTGTTGCGTACTAATCTAATGCCTATACCATAAGAAGTCATATCTGCCGGAACAGCACTTCTATATGCTGAACGAATATGTTTGGGAAAATCATTCCACGCTCCTCCGCGGGCAATTTTATAATCTCCCGATTCAGAGCCTACAGGATTGTCAGTATCATTTGTATTATAATCACCATACCAATCCCATACCCATTCGGCAACGTTGCCGTGCATATTATAAAGCCCATAATTGTTAGCGTCATAGCTGTCAACACTCACCGTATGTTTTAAATAATCATTTACCCAAGAACCAGAAGCGTTATTATTATAACCATACGCATTGTAGCAGTTTGCGTTTTCATCTTTTACATAATCTCCAAAACTGAAAGGAGTTGATGTGTTTGCTCTCGCGGCATATTCCCATTCAGCTTCGGTAGGCAAACGGTAACCATCGGCATTTTTATTCCATACAACTTTGTTATCATAAATATTATAACATTCTGTAAGCCCTTTTGCTTTACTTAAAGAGTTGCAATATTTAACCGCGTCATACCAGGTAACATTTTCAACAGGAAGATTATCTCCTTTATTTTCACTTGGATTGCTTCCTGTTATCTCCTGATATTCTTTTTGTGTAATTTCTGATATTGACATATAAAAATCATTTACAGTTACATTATGACGTATTTCATCGACTTCACGTTCCGGTTCACTTTCCGGACTTCCCATTTCAAACGTTCCGCCCTTTACAAGAACTGTATTATCACTTATGGGAGATATAGGAGTTGTATCAAGTTCAATTTTTATACTTCCTTCCATTTTTTCAATCAGCTCACTTCCTGAAATAACACTGCCAAGCGGAGTCAGACCATTAGAATAACTAAAATCTTTATAAAACAGCGATAAATTGCCCCAAGGCGCATATAAAGCAAAATCGCCGGCTTTTGGTTCATAACCCTCTTGTCCATCTGTATTATTTAATTCTTTATCAAGATAACTTATTTTTTCAGTGTTATTGTAATCTTTAAAACTAACAGTCATAGGCAAACGGCTTAATAAATCTTTGCTTGCGCTACTATCATTAAGTTTAATTGACACTTCATTTTCGTTCCACGACAATTTTATTGTTTTGTTTAAAATCAGCTGATAAGGTTTACAAAAAGGTTCAAGTGTAGTCATATTCCATACAAACACTTTGAATTCATCTGCTTTGTTTGCGTTTTCCGCAAAATCCTTATTCAAATCAGCCGTTATTTTTCCGCTGCCATTTTTTATTGAAACATCCTGTAATACTTTATTTTTGTAAAAAGCCACAGCAAGTGTAGAATCATTCGGAGCGTTATTTACAGTAATAATATTATTTTCAAAAGTTATTTCTGTATTAGGTTTTTCTGAGGGTTCAGATAATTCTATTGTGTCTGTCCAAGCTTTTATTTCCGATTCAGAAGTATTGTCGCTGAAACGTCTGCCTTCGAGCCATTCAGCGCCGTTTGTAAGGTTATGTAAATTTGCCGCACTTGAACCTATACCGCTGCTTCCTGATGTACAGAAAGGAATAATCTTTTTACCTGAAAAATCGTAACTTTCAAAAAATGTGTATATTATTTTCGGTGCTTGACCCCACCATATAGGATAGCCGATAAATATGGCATCATATTTATCTATGTCAGGTATTAAACCGGAAATTTCCGGTCTTGCACTTGGGTCACGCTGTTCTTGAGTAGCTCTTGTTGAACTGTCACCATAATTCAAATCCTCGTCTGTATAAGGCTGTGCAGCCTCAATTTTATAGGTATCGGCGCCTAACATATTTGAAATATGTTCAGCAATTCCCTCTGTGGTTCCTGTACAGGAAAAATACGCCACAAGAATATTGCTGCTGTTCTCAGCTTTCAAAGTATTGCTTTGTACAATAGGACAAATAAATATTATTATTAATAAAAAAGACATTAATTTTTTCATTTTATCACCCCTAATTTATTATTCCATTAACTTATTTTATTCTATAGCTTCAAAACGTTAGTTGTATTTACCGTTTCTGCTCTTGTAACAGCTTCTTTAGATGAAAATTTTCTGTCAACTTTGTTGAGTATAATTAAATCTCATAATTTTATATACCAAATAATTTTTTTGTTCCAAGTAAAGTAAATTCATATATTGACATATATTTATAGTCTATGCCGGCTTCAGCCATTGCTTTGCGTTGTTTGTCAGTTACGACCGCATAAGGATAAATTCCATACATAAAAGGAAAAAAGGAATATATAAAATCATCTTTTTCCCGTTCTGACATATCAAATTTATTAAGGCATTTTCTTACAGCATTTATTGTTTCTCCATAAACTTTTTTAAATTCAACAAGTTTTTCAATATGACTGTTATCCTCCATATCTCTAAGATTCAAAGACAGTAAACTCAGCATAGTTTCCCGTTTTTCCAGCGAATGTGCCAGAAACTCGGCAAACTCTTTTTTTGTAAGTATTTTTTCATCGTTTGCGGCAAAGTATAATTCCTGAGTCCATTGTTCATATTCTCTTTTTAAAAGTGAAAGAAATATTTCTTCTTTTGTATTGTAGTAATTATAAATTGAACTTCTTTTAAAAGAAGTTATATTTCCTATTTCTTTAATTGTTATCTCCTTGAAGCTCATACTTTCATACAATTTTGCACAAGCGTTAATAATTTCATTTTCTCTGTCTTTTGTTAATTGCTTAGAACCTTTCGGCATAATGTTATTTCACCTCTTTTGCGAAAGAAAGACACTTGCCTATAACTTCACCGGTTTTTAAATATTTATATGTTGGAAACTCAAAAAGAACCGGTTTTAAAGTGTGATAGTTTACTTTTTCGTCTTCATTGAGCCAATATTCTTTTCATTAGCATTCACTCCTTTTATTTTTATATTGACAACGTGTCATCATCTATATTGTATATTTATATCAACACGTTGTCAATATATTTTCAAAAAAATTTTTATAAAAAATATAAATCTCAAAATATATGGTTTGTAATTATAGCAATCCAATTTAATAATGAGAAAAAGGAGGCGAAGCAAAAATTATTTTCACAAGGCGATGGAAAATAGGTGTAGTCGAAAGCCTACTCCAACTTGGGATGCATAGGCGAGCAGCAAAGTACAGCTTTGCGACCAGCCACAGCAACGCAGTGAAAAGGTTTTTTTAACCGCTGAATTAGTTATTATTAAGTTGGATTGCTATAAATAGAAAACTAAAAAAGCCATTTCCTATTTAATTATAAAAACTGACATATATTTTTTATTTGTTAATTATTTTCCGAAATTGCTGCTTTAACAGCATTAATAGCATTCAATGTTCTTGGAAATCCATTATATGGAACACAAAGAAGTATCGCAGACAAAATTTGGTCTTTTGTATTTCCCACAGCTAAATTGCCTGATGTATGAGCGCCAACTTGAGATTCACAGCCTCCATTTGCTATCAAAACAGAAAGCGTAATAAGTTCTCTTGTTTTAACATCAAGGATATCTCTTGTATAAAAATCGCCGAAACAAATATCAGAAAGGTATTTTGTAATAACTTTTTGATCATCGGTCATATCATCAGTAATTGTGCCAATTTTGGGTCCAAAAATTGAACGCTGAACCTCAAGACCTTTTTCATATCTGTTTTTATCTGTAACGGTTGCCTGAGATTTTGGAAAATTTATTTTTCTTTCTTCAAAAACTTCATTAGCGGCGGTCATTGCGTTAATTGCTTTAGTATAACCACAGTAAGGTGCGCTATGATAAATAGCTTCCTGTATTTCTTCCGCTGTCACTCCATTGTCAAGAGCGTATTCTGTTTGTGTTTTAATCTGAGGATAAGCCTGTGTTGCTGTCATTGTGGCAATAATCAAAAGCTGCTGTGTTTTTTCATCTAAATTTTCATCAATGTATTTGTCACCATAGTGATTAATCATTTCTTCTATCTCAATCATATTATCTTCTCCTTTTGATGTTGTTTTAGCTGTTGCTCCATAGCAAAATATTCCTTGTGACATTAATGCTGTACAAGCAAGTATTACAGCGATAAATTTTTTCATTTCATTTACCTCCTGTTATTTTTTGTATAAATTTTAAATACTAAAAAATATTTATAAAATCTGTTTATTTCCGTCAGACCACACTTGTTTTTCCTTCGAGCGTGACTTTGTGTTCTGAGCCATAACGCCTACAAGATTATGCGGAACATAAAGTTCCTCCAAATAAGATATTTCTTCCTCTGTTAATTCCAAATCAACTGCTTTTGCAGCACCATCTATATGATGAAATTTTGTTGTTCCTACTACTGGAGAAGTTACTTTTGTTAAAAGCCAAGCAAGAGAAATTTCTGTCATAGAAACATTTCTTTTTTCCGCAAGTTTCCGTACACGATTTATAATTAAATTATCTTGTTCCGAAGATAAATCGTATTTAAGTTTTGCGTAACTGTCTTTTTCCAATCTTTCAGAGGTTTCATTTGAATATTTTGAAAGCCGTCCGCTTGCTAACGCACTATAAGGAGTCATAGCAATATTATCTTCATAGCAAAGTTTTGACATTTCTCTTTCTTCTTCTCTGAATATGAGATTATAATGTCCCTGAACAGATACAAATTTTGAAAAGCCTTCCTTTTCCGCTAATGCGTTAGCTTTTGCGAGCTGATAAGCATAACAGTTGGATATACCTATAAAACGTACTTTTCCTGCTTTTACTATATTGTTAAGCCCTTCCATAATTTCATAAAGCGGAGTTTGATAATCCCACATATGATAGATATATAAATCCACATAATCCATACCAAGATTTTCAAGGCTCTTATTTATAGAATTTTCAATGTGCTGCTGTCCTGTAATTCCATTTTCTATTTCTTCTTGTGAGCGAGGAAGAAATTTTGTTGCTGCAACAACTTTGTTACGCTGAGTAAAATCTTTAAGCGTATGCCCAAGATACTGCTCGCTTGTACCGTTTTGATAACCAATAGCTGTATCAAAAAAATTAATTCCCAAATCTAAACCATGTTTAATAATTTCTCGTGAATGTTCTTCATCAAGCGTCCAGGAATGCTGACCGTTTTTTGCATCTCCAAAACCCATACAGCCCATACAGATACGAGATACTGTCAAATCTGAATTTCCAAGTTTTACATACTTCATAAGTAATTTCTCCTTTATTTATTTTTGTTATTTATAATCTTATGCCTAAGGTAATCAAGCTTATCCATTTGACGTTCTTTAAAATGAATTTCATTGAGAATATTGCTTCTTTTTTGATTCAGTATACAAATTCTTTCGTTTTTCGTATCTTCTCTGTCAATAAGCAAATTCATATATATTTTTACTTCTTTACTTTTAAACCCAATATCATAAAGAGTCATAATTATACTAAGATATTTCAAATCAGCATCGCTATACTGATATTCTTTTTTTGTTCCGCATAATTCCCATTTCTCATATTCTTTCAGAATGTTAATAGGTATATTGTATATTTTACTCATTTCAATTATTGTCATATTTTCTTTCTCTCTTCCTCCAATACAATAAAAAGTATAGGTAGCCTTTAATAGCTTACCTATATTATAACTATTATTGAAAATAATGTCTAATACTTATATTGTATTTCAAGAAATGCTGTTCAGGCATTTCTTGAAATGTTGAATTAACATTTCCGCTGCCGGAGAAAAGGGCTGTGATTTTTTCCAAACTAATACTGTACCTGACTCCAGTTTAGGAGATAATGGTATATAGCGAAGACCATCATATTTACAA
This sequence comes from uncultured Eubacteriales bacterium, assembly GCA_949738935.1. Taxonomy (GTDB): domain Bacteria; phylum Bacillota; class Clostridia; order Lachnospirales; family CAG-274; genus MGBC114079. The sequence goes on from CATJCJ010000269.1 coordinate 8,853, forward strand.
TTTAGCTTTAAACTCATTACAATACCGATTTTATTTCTTGCTAAAACTGCCAAATTATAAAGAAGATTGCCACTTGCTACAATTTCAATTTGGGAAGCATAAACTCCAAGCCAATTTGTCAGTTCGTTTTTTATAAGTTCCCGCCTTGTAAATATAATTGGCGTACCAGCCAAATCCTTTGGACAAATATTTTCTTTTAAAGCCAGTTCAGAATCCTCATTTATCAGTATGCCCCATTCTTCTTTTATCGGCATACGAATAAACTCATATTTTCCAATATCAACAGGCTCTTGTAAAAGTCCAAAATCAAGATTTCCTATTTCAATACGGTCTTTAATATTATCAGAATTGCCACTATAAATTTCATATTTTATTAATGGATAATTTTTCTGAAATGAAGCAAGTAATTCAGCTAAAATTTCTGTGCTTTGAAATTCTCCACTTCCAATCGCTATTTCTCCACTTAGATTTTCTTGATGGTTAAATTCATTTTTGGTTTTTTCAGCAAGTGAAACAAGTTCCTGCGCTCTTCTTTTTAAAAGCATACCTTCATCAGTCAATATAATATTATGATTACTTCTTCTAAAAAGTTTTACTCCCAGTTCTTCCTCAAGCTGCATAAGCTGACGTGACAAAGTTGGCTGTGTAATATGTAAAAGGGAAGCGGCTTTTGTTATATTCTCTTCTCTTGCCGCCATAAGAAAATAATTTAAAACACGAAGTTCCATAAAATTCCTCCTATTGTGATTATTTGATAGTATTTCGTATTAAATGATATAATAATATAAATATATTTTATTATATTAACGTGAGTTAGATGAAAAATAAAAGTCCATAAGATTATTCTGTGGTATAATAAATGTTTAAAAAACGGCGCAAAATTTTCTGATGATAATTTTGTTTTTACAAATAGCATATGTAATCCAATAACCTCAAGTAATATTATAGAAATATTTCACTTATTTTTAATAAATAATGGAATTACAAAAAAATTCCATTGCTTAAGGCACACAACGGCTACGAATATGCACCAACTGACGGGCAACTTCTACACAGTGGGCGAAGTTTTAGGACATACGCTTGCGAGTATCGGCGTTTCGCTTGGGCTGTCTATGAACTTTGAAGCAGTCACAGTGCGTTATATGGACACGCGGCTTAAATAGAAGAAAGAAGTCCTTGACGCATACCATGACACAGTAGGGAAAACCGAGCCGAAAAAAGCAAAGGGCAAGGCAAAGAAAAAAGCAGCGATTTAGATCTTTGACGGGCGTATCTCTTTACTGCTTTTTATAGGCCTTTTATATCCCCACATAGGATTTGGGCACCATCCGCCCAAAAAGCACCACAAAAACAGAGAATAAAAAGAACGCCGAAAGCGTGCAAAAAACATAGTGTTTAAACAGCTTTCCGGCGTTTTTCAATTCCTCACCCGACCTAAAATCAGCTTGTACGGGAGAGAAAAATTCTACTATTTTTTATAAAAAAAGACTATCGGGCACTATCAGAACATGCAAGCTTTTTTTAAAAAGCTTGGCAAAAAATTTTAAATCAGCTTCTCCAGACAAAAATTGATTTGCGTGCGCTCTAAATGATGACGATTGACAAAAGATTTTTTTGTCAGATAATTTTGCGTGAATCCTCACGAAAGTTATCGAACAGGTCTAATAAATAAATCAAAAACCTTTACTTATTATTTCTCAAAAAGTTTATCAATAAACTTATGTCCCTCAGCGATATAATTTCCGCTCTCTCTTCCCTCCCTCTCATTATAACTCCATGATTTGTCAAGCTCATTTGTACTGTCATAAATCATATAAGGAACAGGCGTACTTGTATGAGTTCTGCAAACAATAGGAGTAGGGTGGTCAGGAAGAATTGCCATTCTAAAATCAATCCCTGATTTCTTCATCTCATCATAAACAATCTTAATAACTCTTCTATCAAGATATTCAATAGCTTTTATTTTATTTTCAATACTTCCCTGATGTCCCATTTCATCAGGTGACTCAACATGAATATAAGCAAAATCAAAATCATCTTTTAAGATAGCATTAACACCGGCCATAGCTTTCCCCTCATAATTAGTATGAAGAGTAGCATTCGCTCCCTCAACATTAATAACTTTCATTTTAGCACCAACAGCGATACCCTTAAGCAAATCAACAGCAGAAATCATAGCTCCTTTTTTATTATTTTTTTCCTCAAAAGAATCAAGAGCCGGTTTTGTTCCCGCTCCCCAAAACCATAAAGAATTGGCCTTATTAAGACCTTTTTCAGCTCGTTTAATATTAATTGGATGGTTATTTAATATATCATAACTTTTTTTCATCATTTCCCTAAACACATTTTGTTTTGGCAAATATTCTCCTATAACTTTAGTCAAAATATCATGAGGCTGAATAAAATCCAAAACCTCACCTTTATCCCAAATAAGCAAATGACGATAACTTGTTCCGACATAAAACTTATATTCATCAGTCTCAAGTTCAGCTCTAACGGCGTCTATAAGGACAGACGCCTCTTCTGTTGAAATCTCGCTTGAACTATGGTCAATAATAGTTTTACTCTCATAAGGCAAATCATCGTCAGAAACAGTAATAATATTACACCTTAAAGCTATATCCGTATCTTTCATATCAACTCCAATACTCAAAGCCTCCAATGGAGAACGTCCCGAATAATACTTTTCAGGGTCATATCCCATAACAGATAAATTTGCCGTGTCACTTCCCGGTTTCATTCCGTCCGGAATTGTATGAACAATTCCTATTTCAGATTTACTGGAAATCATATCCATAGTAGGGGTATCAGCATACTCCAAAGGAGTTTTTCCTCCCAGCATTTCAATAGGCTCGTCAGCCATTCCATCTCCCAAAACAATAATATATTTCATATTTTAATCCTCCTCAGATACTATAAATAGTGTTACTTAAATTTTCCAAAAACAAACTTACCCGAATTACTCAAATCATTTGCAGACCATTTCTCAGGGTCAGATCCACTTAAAATAGCGGCTGAAGACTCACCTTTATCACAAAGAGACCAATTAATACGTCCAATCTCCTTTTCGTCAAGATAAGATAACCATTTTTCAGCCTCATCAAAATAATTTCCATTATTTCCGCTAGCATCGCTTGTTCCCCACTCACTGACAAAAACAACAGCTCTATTAGCGATAGCCTTTTCAATTCTTGGCTTAAAATCATCAAGTTTATGAGTACCCGAATAAAAATGCAAAGCGTATAAAATATTATCAAAATCAAGTAAATCTTCCGAAGCCTCATCGACATCTTGACTCCAAGTATTTGTTCCCACAATAACGATAGCGTTTGGAGAATTTTTTCTTATAATAGAAATAATTTCCTGTGCGTAAGGTTTAATGTCATTTTTCCAGCTAACCCCATGAGGCTCATTACATATTTCATATATAACGGCTGGATTATTGGCGTATTTCTTTGAAACCTCATCAAAAAAGCTTATAGCCTCAGCTTTATGTTTTTGTGGGTTAGCGTCATTTAAAACATGCCAATCAATAATTGTGTACATATCAAGACTGACAGCGTTATCTACAGCCTCATACATAATTTTTTTTGAGTTTTGTTTTTCATTCTCACCTGTCGTATATCCTCCGTATTCTTCTGTATACATAGCAACTCGAAAAACATTAGCCCCATTTTCTTTTGTCATTTGAATACTATGTTTATTAATAAAATTTGGAAACCACACAATTCCATGACTGCTCATACCTTTTAAAACAAGAGAATTTCCGTTTTTATCAATAATCTTCCCATTTGAGACCTTTAAATCCCCGTGTTCCTCAACGCCTCCTGTTTTAAGTGAATTTTGTTTATTCTGCAGAACCCATGAAGTCTCCTCCGCAGCTTCCTTTCCAATAAGCATGTTAGAATCTTTTATAAATCCATTTTCAAAAGTATTTTTTTTCGGAACGCAGCCAATAATACCAACGCCAAAAAGTAAAAACACAAAAATAACAAAAAAATAATTTCTATTCATCAAATCGCCGCCTTTCTACTTGATTTCCTCAGCATAAACAACACTTTCAAGCATATTAACCTGTGAAATAATATCACCGTGCTCAAGTTGTCTTTTCAAATTAATCTCAACACAAAAACATTCCACATCTTCTTTAGTCTTTTCATTTTTACTTTTCTCAACAGAATAAAGAGCGAAATCCTTTTCAGAAATATAATTAATCAGTTCAACAATACCAAAATTTTTTTTAATCTCAACATAAACGTCAATAAATCTATTATTTTTATCAGCCTTTTCTTCCAATTTGTGCATAAAAACCGTCGCAGTAAAAATAACGAAAAAACCAAAGAAAGCCCCAAGAAAAAATCCGCTCCCAATAGCGATTCCAACAGCCGCTGTAGCCCAAAGACTAGCTGCTGTAGTAAGCCCTCTAACTTTTTCACCGTTTAAAATAATCGTTCCCGCTCCCAAAAAACCAACTCCGCTTATAACCTGAGATGACATTCTTCCCGGGTCAACCGTCGAACCGTAAAGCAAAAATAAATACTCATTTGTAATCATAGCGAGAGCCGCCCCCGCGCAAACAAGAGCAAAGGTTCTAAGACCGGCCGCTCTTTTTCTAAGCCGCCTTTCAAATCCGATTATCCCCCCAAAAACCACAGCAAAAAACAACCTTAAAAAAATAGATATAGCGTTAAACTCTTTTAACTGCCAAAAAAAATCATCCATAAAAATATCACCTTGTTTTTTTCTCATTAATAACATTTTTAACTTTATCAAAAAATTCTGTTTCTGGCATAGGTTTAGCATATAAAAACCCTTGAGCGTAATAACAGCCAATACTTTTAAGAAATTCCGCCTGTTCTATTTTCTCAACACCCTCGCATATAACCTCCATATCAAGTTCTTTTGCCATCTCAACAATTTTAGAAATAATTTTCTGAGCCTTTTGAGAATTTTCCGACTCATTAAGAAATTCTCTGTCAATTTTAACAACATCAATAGGCATAGACTTAAGCATGTTAAGAGAAGAGAACCCTGAGCCAAAATCATCAACAGAAACAGAAAAACCAAGCTCTTTGATTTTTTTTACCGTTTCCAAAGCCACGTCAATATCCATAAACAGACTCTCGGTAAGCTCAAGTTCAATAAATTTTGTTGGAATTTGATATTTATTGATGAGATTTTTAAGCCTTTCAATATAATAAGGATTACTCAAATGAACTCTTGACTGATTTACTGAAATAGTAATAGGATTTTTGTTATTGTCAAGCCAATCTCTTATAATTTTAACAGCTTCCTCAAGAACAAAAAAGTCCAGTTCAATAATAAAACCCTCTTTCTCAAAAACAGGAATAAACTCCCCGGGATTCATAAATCCTTTGTCTTTAGAAATCCATCTAACAAGAGCCTCTGCACCAATAATTTTTTCTGTTTCCATATTAATTTTAGGTTGATAATAAACAACAAACTCTCTTTCCAAAAGAGCTTTTTCCATACGCTCCTCAATTTCTTTATATCTTATAGTTTTTTCTTCCATTTTTTTATCAAAAAACACAATCTTATCATTTCTTGCGGATTTAGCCTCTTTTCTGGCAATCTCAGCCATATCAATCGCTTTATCAATACTAACATTTTTATCCGTAATCAAATACACTCCGCACTGAAAAATAAGTTTAAGCGCGACCCCGCCTTTTTCATAAAACCTGTTTTTTTCTATCATATTCGTCAAAAACTCAATACCCGTTTCTTTTCCCGAAAAAGGTGTCATTATAATAAAATTATCCATATTAACTCTCGCGGCCATTCCTCCATAAACAAGCTCATTAATTAAATTATCGGCAATATACCTCAAAACCCTGTCACCAACAAACTTGCCATAATGGTCATTTATAACTCTAAATTTCGAAATATCAAAAGATATGACACAAAATCCATTCTTGTTAAAATCATTTTCCTCAATTTTTCTAGCGGCCTCAGTAACAAATTTATTTATATTCCAAATACCAGTAACTTTATCTACATAAGCAAGTCTAAAAATAGTCTCATTATATTTCTTTTTTATTTTAAATATATAAAAAAACAGACTTATTCCAATAATTATCATAAATAAAAGAAAACATATAAAAAACATAGAGTTTTTTTCAATAAAGGTTATAAAATCAACATCATCTTTTTGAAACATAGTATGTTTACTTATAATACCACTAACTTCAGTCTCGTCAATACTATTGATGGCTTTTGTGAGAATAGTCAGCAATCTAAAATCCTCATCTTTTCCAATGCCGGCACATACAGCATGATGAAACTCTGGATAAGCTGTCATTGAAATATCATAATAATTACCAGTCCGCATAATTTTCTCACCCACAAAAGAAGGAATATAGGTAATATCAGCGTCACCGTTATTAACAGCTTCCACACATTCTTTTTCCGTATTATACAAAACCATCTGATTTTTATCAAATTTTGGAAACAAAAATTTCTCATTAAAAAAATAATTATCCACATAAGCGACTTTTAAGTTCGATTTATTGTTATCATCAACATTTTTATTAGTAACGGCGCTGTATTGAAGAGATTCTATATAAGGTGAAGTCATTTTTATGCCATTTTTTTCAGCCCAGCTGTAATCATAAAAAAAATCACATACTAAATCAATATCTCCCCGCCAAATTTTTTGAAGACTCTCATGATAATCCTCCGTATTTTCAAACTCAACACTAAATCCAGCCTTAGAAGCGGCCTCAACTATAATATCTTTAACAATTCCGCTATACTCTCCGTTTTCATCAAAGAAAGAAAAAGGTTCTCTGTCATTTGAGGCAATAGCTTTAATAACCTTATGATTTTTCACAAATTCTTTCTCATCCTCACTAAGAAAAAAAACATCATTTTTTTTAGATTCATAATACTTATTATAAACTTTTGAGAAATATGTACTATCGCTGAGCCAGATATTAAGCATAGCGTTGTTAAGTTCTTCCATAAGCTCTGTATTTTTTGGATTAACAGCAAAATAATACTCAATAGCGTCAAACTCAAAAAGCGTTTTATAATCGTCAGACTTTTGTATACCCATAGTTAAAACAGCGTCTACATCACCATTATTAAAAGCTCTAAACTTTTCATCATAAGAATTAAATTTAACTATTTGAGGAGAAAATCCCTTTTCTTTCATAAAATTATTAATTGAATCTTCCCAAAAAGACTCATCAACAATGCCTATTTTTATTCCGTCATAATTTTCAAAATCATTCGGATTAAATCTTTCATCATCAATCTTTGCAATAACAGCTTTATTTCCAAATCCCGCGCTTATGTTAGAATAAGCAATCTCTTTGGCCCTATCCTCTGTATAAACACAACTGTCTATAATATCTAATTCTCCTGATTTAAGCATATCAATACATTGGCTTCTATCACACTCAACATATTCATAGTTCCAACCTGTATATTTTGAGATTTCCTGAAAAATCTCATAACTATACCCTGAACGAACCCCTATCTCATTGGTATATATAAATCCATCCATAGCGTAATCCGGTATTTTTATAGTTTTTCTCTTGTTCGCTGAAAAAGTTATATTTAAACTTCCTAAACAAATAGCGGCAAAAACAATTACAGCCAATATTTTTCTTATCATACATTACACCTCCCCTAATTTATAACACAATAAGAAAACCGACTTAAGGCAATACCACATAATTATAAAATAAATTTAAATTTGCCGATATTGCCTTAGAGCCTGTCTAAAAACTATTAAAATAT
>CATJCJ010000270.1 GCA_949738935.1 uncultured Eubacteriales bacterium
ACCTACATTTTCCTGCTTTTTATCACATTTAACCACTTTAAAAAGTCTGATTTTAAGGGCATTTAATAGTCGATCGACTCGTAGTAAGTTTCTATAATAAAACATTTCCTTATCTATTTCTTCATTGGGCTGATCTTTACTCAACGAACCTTGTCTTACTGATAGTTCAAGACTATAGGCACTAATCGAATTTACACCAAAATTATAAAAAGTTTTTAACTGATTCTCCAAATCATCTATAGTCTGATTTGGTGTCCTATATAGCATATCTGTTGCAACTGTATAAAAACCAACCTTTTTTGAATTTTGGATAGCACTAATATTTGCCTCTTTGGTTTGCCTTAATCCCAGGCTTTTTAATGTCGCATCATTAAATGATTGAATTCCAAATGATACTCTATTCACACCATACTGTCGTATTTCAGACAAATAATTATAATCGACAACCGCTGGATGTCCCTCCACCGTTATTTCGATTTCCTCCTTAATTGAAAACACTTTCCGTATTTTTGATATAATTTTCCCTATGTCCTTTGCTGGCAATAGCGATGCCGTTCCCCCTCCAAAATAAATTGACTTAACCTGTAACTTAGATATTATTGGGGACTTCTCATACATCATTAATTCTTTTATTATTGTATCTCCATAACCGTCTAATTCTGTACGATTATTTATTAATTCCACATAGAATGGGCACATTGGACATCTAAAAAGACATGCTGGAACATGCACATATACCACCGTATCATATGATGCCATAGGAATATCTGAGATTTCAAAAATACTTTGGGGACTAAATATATTATTTTCATGGATTAATGGATATGACCACACATACTCCCTATCTACATCCGGGTACTTTTTCAACCATTCACTTTCGTCTACAAGTGGAGTATACATATTTTCTTCCTTCATTACAGATCTCCTTTCAAAATCGGTTACCTTTGATTGTTCCATTTGAATATTTTAGTTATTGGATAGATATCTGAACGATACCTATCCAACTACACTACTATACTGGTAAATCCCAGTCCTGAGCAACACTGTTTGGAATCGGAACATCTAACGTATAACAAAATGCGATTATTTGTCCAATATGTAGAATTTCATGGGTACAAAGTGCACAAACATGTCCATAAAGTGTTTTCTTTTCACCAAACCAATTAATTTGACAATTGTCGTCAATTTGATTTAGCGCTTCTAACATTCTATCATCCAACTGCTGCATATGTTGCAGAATTGATGTCACTGGACAATCCTCTGCAATACTCTCTGAAGTTTCACCAAAAGACATCTGAGTTGTTTCAATTCCCCTAATGTATGCCTCCTGTACATTTGCCATTTCTACAAAATGCTTTCTAAATGTATCCAACCCACTTCGCGGTAATTTCATATCAAGGATCGCATCACTGAAACTTTTGATAAACTCTATCGTGTTATTTCGACAAAACTTCCATTCAGAAAGAATTCCTTCGAGTTCCTTTGTCATTATTTTTCTCCTTCCAAAACCGCTTCAGCCGACTGCCATGCTGCTGATTGCCATGTTGAATTTCTTTTCGCCTTTTTCAACAAGAATTTTCTCCACATCGCGCTCACCTCCTTCCAAACTATTTAGCAATGCGCAAAACTCAATAGAAAAAATACGTATGTATTTTGCCCATTGCTCCTGTTATTGTCCTTATTATGGATTTATAGTTACAATCAGCTCCTAATGTTATGATAAACATTGAAATCAATAACACCAAATAAAACCGATTGCCAACTACCAAAAGTCTATTTGAATAATACTAAATTTAAACGAGTATCACAATTAGCTATAACTTACAATATCTAAAACTATTGAGTCGATCCGACAAGTACCTTTCAACACATTTGCTTTCTACTGTTAAAAGTGACAATCCAACACCCCGACATAGGTACGCCCTCCTCTTTACCTCTAACAACAAAAACTGGCAGAGCTTAATACTCTGCCAGTCGTTCCCTCAACATAGAATTTCGTTCTGCCACCGTTACCTTCCGCACGGCGTAAGCAAGCGCCTTTCTTGTCCCCACAATAACTAATATACGCTTTGCCCTTGTAACGCCTGTATAAATCAAATTCCTCTGAAGCATTACATAATGA
>CATJCJ010000271.1 GCA_949738935.1 uncultured Eubacteriales bacterium
ATAGATAAAGATATACTTACCTACAAAGATGGTCGAAATCAAGTAGGAGGAGTAAAATATGAATTATTCTGCGAAATGATAAACCAAGCGGCAAACGGTGCGTTTACTTTTAATGGATTGTTTGGAACAGCTGGAGCGGCTGTAACAGGCGATGGTGTATTGTTCAGAGTTCCATTTAGAGTTAAAGAAGGCGCAAGCGGTTCTTGTAACATTATAGTTAACGGTGGTGGCGTTGACTTCTTGCTTAAAGAGGATACAAGCAACTATGAAGCATACAGCAAGGGTGGCGTTATAACTGTTGGAGCTGAGGCTGAAGATACAACTACTACAACAGAAGCACCTACAGAGACTACAACAGACTCAGCAACTGAGACAACAACAGACTCAGCAACTGAGACAACAACAGCGGCGCCTGTTGAGACAACAACAAGCGGTTCTGATGATGACACATCAACAGAGTCAACAACAAGAAGAGACGCTTCAAGCGGAAGCAGCAGCGGTGGCGGCGGCTCATCAAAGAGAGGCGGCGGTTCATCAAGCAGCTCATCCTCAAACAAAGATAAAGATACAAACAAAGACACAAACAAAGATAAAGATACAAACAAAGACACAAACAAAGGTGAAACTAATAAGGGTGAAACCAATAAGGGTGAAACTAACAAAGGTCAAAGCTCTACAAGCGGAAAAGTTTCATTTGTAACAAAGAGCGGTGTTAAGATTAATGTTCCTGTATCAAATCCAAGCAACGCTAAAGGATTTAAGGACGTAATACCTAATACTCCTTGGGCAGCAAACGCTATTAATAAATTGTCAGCAGCCGGCATTATTAATGGTTTGAATGAAACTACATTTAATCCTAAAGGAAATACTACAAGAGGCGACTTTATAGTTATGATTGCTCAGCTTCTTGGTCTTGAAGGTACACCTTCAGATAACTTTAATGATGTTCCTAAAAATAAATATTATTACAACGCTGTTGGTTTGACTAAACAAATCGGTATCGCAGCGGGTGTTGGTAATAATAATTTTGACCCTGAAGCTACTGTAACGAGAGAGCAAGTTATGACTATTACAGCAAGAGTTCTTGATATGGTTGGCGCTTTGGAGAAAGGCGACGCTAGTATTCTTAGCAGATTTACTGATACAGCTAACATCTCCAGCTACGCTAAAGATAGTATTGCTGCATTGGTTAAGATGGGTATTGTAAACGGAAATACACAAAATCAACTTAATCCTAAGTCTAATATCACAAGAGCTGAAACAGCTGTTATTATGAGCGGTGTTTATGATATCGTTATGGAAAAAGCTGAGGAATTGGCTGAGCCTGTTACTGAGGCTACTACAAAAGCAGCTTCAACTGAGGGTACAACTGAAGCTACTACTTCTAAGGGAAGTACTGAAAGTACAACTGAGGAAACTTCTGTTGATACTAAAACAGCTTCAAAAGCCGTTGACAGCTATAAAGATGTTATGGAATATGTTGCCGCTTTGAGAGATTACGCTCTTGAAAATGACGATGATTTAAAATCTGATTTTGATGATTATGACTCTGACTATGTAAGCGTTCGCGAGGATTTGAAAGATTATCTTAGAAAATATGATGACCTTAAAAAGGCTGACGCTAAAGAGTTAAAAGATGATAGTGATAAGCTTTTGAAAACTTTGAAAGCTTTTGGTGATAGAATAGACCTTTCTATTACGTCAAAGGCTTCTAAAGACGCTATTGATGACGCTCAAAAAAGTATTGACGCTTCTATTAAGACTTTGAAGGATACTTTTAAAATTAAATAAGTAATTTGTTGTTGCTTTTTGGCGGAAACATCGTTTGATGTTTCCGCTTTTTTAGCGAAACGAAGTTTCGCGTTTTAAAGTTTTCGGTCAAGCCTTTTTTAAAAGGCTTGCGGGGAGGCGGGGCAGAGCCACGTGGTTTTTTGAATAATAAAAATGATTTTGAGAATAATAAATGTATGGTTAAAGGATTTTTTTTATGTGGTGTTATTGGCTGGATTATGGAAATTGTCTGGACCGGAGTTTGGTCGCTTGTTAATGGCGATATTAGAATGGTTTCAACAACATCTATTATTATGTTTCCAATTTATGGAATGGCTATATTCTTGAAACCTGTTTATGATGTTATGTTTGATTTGCCTATCTTTTTGAGGGGAGGGATTTACGCTGTCTTTATTTTTGCCGCTGAGTATTTTTTTGGCTTTGTTTTGACTAGATTCGGGGCTTGTCCTTGGAGTTATGCCGACGCGAAGTTTAATATTGATGGGCTTATTAGACTTGATTATGCCCCGGCGTGGTTTGCCGCGGGCTTGATTTTTGAAGGCTTGGTCTTTGCGAGAGCATAGGGATAGGATTTATGGGCTTTTTCTGAAATAAATTCTTGACATATTTTTATCGTCATAGTATAATTATTTTAAAGTTAATATTGCTGATATACTTATCAAGAGAGGTGGAGGGATAAGGGCCCTGTGAAACCCAGCAACCGGCCGTTGGCATCGGTGCTAATTCCCCCGGGGTTTGTTTTCCGGAAGATGAGACCTTCATAGAAAAGTGTGACCCCCTAAAAAGGGTCTTTTTTTATGCGCACGGAGGAGCCGAAAAGAAAATTTGCAAGCGAAACTTATCGGAGTCTCGCGTGATGAGTGAGGCTGAAGGCTGATTTTTTACTTGATTGTACAAAGGCAAATGGAAACTTGAATAAGATATTTGACTGCGTTAAAGTATTATCTGTTAAGGAGGAATATTAATGAAAAGAATGTTTACATCAGAATCAGTTACCGAGGGTCATCCGGATAAAATGTGTGACCAGATTTCTGACGCTATATTGGACGCTATTCTCGCGAAAGACCCTATGGCAAGAGTCGCTTGTGAGACAATGACAACAACCGGTTTGATTATGATTGCCGGAGAGATAACAACTTCTTGCTATGTTGACGTTGAGGCTACAGCGAGAGAAACTATCAGAGAAATAGGATATGATAGAGCTAAATATGGTTTTGACTGTGATTCGTGCGCTATTATAACTTCTTTGAAAGGACAGTCGCCTGATATCGCTCAAGGGGTGAATAACGCTCTTGAATCGCGAACCGATGATATTGATATACAAGATACAGGTGCCGGTGACCAAGGTATGATGTTTGGATATGCCTGCGATGAGACAGAGGATTATATGCCTATGCCTATATATCTTGCTCATAAGCTCACTAAAAGACTTTCTGAGATGAGAAAAAATGGAACTCTTACATATTTACGTCCTGATGGAAAATCTCAGGTGACTGTTGAATATGATGATGACAAGCCGGTTCGAGTTGATAATGTTGTAATCTCAACTCAGCATAGTCCAGATGTCACTCAGGAGCAAATTCGTGAGGATATAATAAAGCATATTATTAAGGCTGTTATTCCGGAGGAATTGATAGATGAAAACACAAAATTTTATACAAATCCAACGGGAAGATTTGTTATTGGAGGCCCGCAGGGTGATTGTGGCCTTACGGGAAGAAAAATAATTGTTGATACATATGGTGGTTATGCCAGTCACGGGGGCGGAGCTTTTTCAGGAAAAGACCCAACGAAAGTTGACCGTTCAGCGGCGTATGCTGCCAGATATATCGCTAAAAATGTTGTGGCTAGTAAAATCGCTAAGAAATGTGAGATTGAACTCGCTTACGCTATAGGTGTGGCAAGGCCTTTGTCAATTCTTGTGAACACATATGGTACGGGTAAAATATCAGATGAAAAAATAGTTAATATAATTGAGAATAATTTTGATTTGAGGCCTTCAGCGATAATCAAAAATTTTGATTTGAGAAGACCTATTTATAAACAAACTGCCGCTTATGGACATTTTGGCAGAAGTGATATAGATGTTCCTTGGGAAAAAATTGATAAGGTTGATGTGTTTAAAAATATTTAGATAAATTAAAAGTGGTATTAAAAACTTATTTTTTAGTACCACTTTTAATTTTTATATAATCTTTTAACGTTTTTCCACAACAAATTTTATTGACGTTTTTATATCACCCTCAACATCAAGCTGGGAAAAAGCTGGTATGGCGACTAACTCAATTCCATTTGGAGCGACATAACCTCTTGATATCGCGATACTTTTTACCGCTTGATTTACGGCGCCGGCTCCGATAGTTTGAATTTCTACACTTTTATCGTTTCTTACTATCGCCGCTATTGCGCCGGCGACAGATTTTGGCTGTGAATTAGATGAAACTTTTAATATTTCCATATCTCTATCCTCCTGTTGTGTTATAAATGTATTTTTTACTGTTTATTGCTTTATATACATTTTTTTAATCATTGACCTGTATTGATTTAAAAGTTTTTCGGGGTCTTCTGATTTCATTAAAGAGGACATTAGACAAATTCCGTTTGACGCGGTTTTTGTGATTTCACAGATGTTATTATTGTTTATTCCTCCTATGGCGTAAACGGGGATTTTGATATTTTCACAAATCTCTTTAAGAAAAGAGGTACCTCTCGGCGGAATATCTTTTTTGCAGTCAGTTGCGAAAATATGACCGGCGATAATATAATTTGCGCCGTATTTCTCAGCTTCTTTCGCTTCTTGGAGGGAATGGACAGAAACTCCCACGTAATTAAAATCTTTCAGGTTTGAAAGATTGTTTTTAAAGTCTGTGATTGATAAGTGTATATTTTTTACATTTATTTTTTTTGCTATGACTATGAATTTGTTTATTGCAAAATCAACGCCGTATACATCGCATATTGATTTACATTTTTTTGCCAAAGTTTTGTATTCATTTTCTGAAAGGTCTTTTTCACGCAGAATTATTTTATTTGGCTTTGCTTTGGCTATTTTTTCAATTTTGTCGTAAAAATTTTTGACGTCACCGTTGACAAGAAGTCGGTTTGTTATACAAATTATCTCCATTAAAAATCACCTGAAATTTACTTTTTTAAAATTAGACTTCTTTCGAAACTTCATATTGATATAAGTATTGTTATAAAAAAATATTTCATTCAATACTTCTTAACGCTTTTGGCGTTTAAAAAACAAAATGCCTTTCGCTAAAACATTGAATAAAATATTTTTTTATCGGATTGATATAATTTTACAGTTTCGAAAGAAGTCTATTAATTGAGTTGTTTATACATATATATAATCGCTGTATACAGGCTGCAGTCCTTTTGAGATTATTGAGTCACAGACTTCTCGAACGCTTCTTGGGTCTGAAATCTCAAATTGCTCATCGCCTTTTGTATCTTCTCCATGTCCCCCAACTCCCACGCTTACACCGGCGGAAATTTTTGTCGCCGCCATACCGATTACATTATCCCTGAAACCCGCTCTTTCTCTTGTGGAAATGGTTATTCCGGCGTATGGCATAAATAGGCGGTACGCAAGCATAACTTGAAGAAGCTGAGTTTCGTGAACATCGTTTGGATTATTTTTGGCGTTGTTTATATAAGGTCTTAGCCTTGGAAGTGAAAAGGATATTTCGGCGTGGGGATATTTTCTTCTGATTAGGTCAGCGTGAACTCCGGCGGCAAAAGCGTCTTTTCTGAAATCTGAAAGCCCCAGAAGCGAACCAAAAGCGACTCCTCTCATTCCTCCAATCAGCGCTCTCTCTTGGGCGTTAAATCTGTAGGGATAAACCCTTTTTGAGCCGCTCAGATGTACTTCCTCATAACGTTTTGTGTCATAGGTTTCTTGATAAACACTTACAAAATCGGCTCCGCATTTCCTTAGATAGGCGTATTCGTCAGAATTGACGGGATATATTTCTATACCAATAGTGGTGAAATATTTTTTCGCTGTTTTTAATGCCTCGCCTATGTATTTGACATTTGATTGACTTCTGCATTCGCCGGTTAAAATTAAAATTTCTTTTAGACCTGAGGCGGCAATACTTTTAAGCTCTTTCTCAATATCATCATAGCTTAATTTTCCTCGGTTAATTTTATTTTTACAGTTAAATCCACAATAAATACATTCGTTTTCACAATAGTTGGCTATATATAAAGGGGTAAAAAGACATACTGAATTTCCAAAATGTTTCATTGTCTCAGTTTTCGCTTTTACTGCCATATCCTCAATAAAATTTTGAGCCGAAGGGGAAAGAAGAATTTTTAAATCATCGATGTTTAAGTAATCTTTATTGAGAACGCTGATGACATCTTTTTTTGTGTAAATTGTATAATCATATGATTTCATTTCGTTAAAAACACATTCCATAATGTTTGAGTCAATTTTTTCCATACCATCAAGATATTCCATAAAATTTGTTCGTTTCATATAATTACCTCCACAATTAATCTCTGAGAAATCCTGTTAAAGGACTTGACGCCTCGCCTCTGTTAAGAACTCTGCCAAGACCTGAGAGATAAGCCAGTCTTCCCGCTTGAATAGCCAGATTGAAAGCTTTCGACATTTGAGCTATATTGCCCGCTGTCGCGACGGCGGTATTTGCCATAATCGCTGAAACACCCATTTCCATAGCCTCACAAGCTTGTGAGGGTTTGCCAATACCGGCGTCGACTATTATGGGCAAGTCAATTTCCTCAACAAGTATTTTTATAAAATCTTTTGTTGAAAGACCTTTGTTGCTTCCGATTGGGGCGGCAAGAGGCATAACGGCGGAGGCGCCGGCGTTTTCTAATTGCTTTGCTATTATAAGGTCAGGATAGACATACGGTAATACAACAAAACCGTCTTTTGATAAGATTTCTGTAGCCTTAACTGTCTCGTGATTGTCGGGCATAAGATATTTTGAGTCGGGGATAATTTCTATTTTGACAAAATTTCCACAGCCGATTTCTCTTGACAGTTTAGCTATTCTGACAGCCTCCTCGGCGTTTCTAGCCCCGGATGTGTTTGGAAGAAGAGTAACATTATCGGGAATATAGTCGAGAATATTTGCTTCTCCGCCAACATTTGCCCGGCGCAGGGCAAGAGTGAGTATTTGAGCTCCTCCTTCCTCAACAACAGCTTTAATCAGCTCTATGTTAAATTTACCTGAGCCTAGAATAAATCTTGAATTGAATTCTTTTCCTCCAAGTTTAAAAGTATCGTCATTCATTATAAATATCTCCTTTTAAAAATAATATTAACTATTTTCAATTCCAAGTAAAAGCCTTAGAACCATATTAGCTTGGTGTCCAGCGCAAATCGAAACTCTTGGAGCCATAAGCCCAATTCCGAAATCCGCCGATGTTGAATAGTCTCCGCATAAATATAAATTTTTCATTTTTCTTTCCGTTTTAATTTTGTTTGAACTCTCAAATCCCGCCATTCCGGAAGCGGCAACAATTTTTGTCTCTGGCAGATTTATTAAAATTGTGTTTACAAGCATAGCTTTCGCTATGGGGTCGTCAAAAGCCTCACATACTATTTCATATCCCTTAAAAATATCAGTAGTGTTTTTCTCTGTTATTTTAACGTTTTTAGTCTCTGTTTCAATGAAGGGGTTTATGTCGTTAAGCTGTTTTTTTAGAGCTTCTGTTTTATACATTCCAAGATGGCTTATATAATAGCTTTGACGATTTAAATTGCTTGGCTCGACAATATCAAAATCAATAAGAAGTAATTTTCCTACTCCTATTCTCGCCAAATTTATGGCTATGTTTGAGCCAAGCCCGCCTAAACCGGCAACAGCGACTTTTGATTTTTTTAAAGTGTTATGAATTTTTGGAGTGTGTCTCGCGGCCATCATTGCCTCAAGTTCGTCTTTTGGCGGTAAAACTCCTTTTTCAATTATATGGATTTCGTCATTTTCATTTAAAAAAACATTATCTGAGGTCTGAAAACCATTTAATATAGTTATTGTGCCTTCTTTCTGAGGAAACGCGGAAAAAAGAGTTGTCTTTGGAATATTAGTTTTTTTCCCGTTTAAAAAAACAGAAATCATTTCAACCTCCTCCTACAAATGAAACTATTTCTACTTCGTCACTGTTTTTTAAAGTTATATTTTTAAAATTAGCTTTTGGAATTATTTGACCGTTTAACTCGACAGCTACTTTGTCATGCGAGTAATCTTTTAATTTTAAAAAGTCTGTAATAGTCATTTCTTTGGACAGTATAAACTGTTTACCGTTTAATTTCATTAATTCAGCTCCTTATGCTTTTTATAGTGATTTTAGTATATAGATGGATTATTTTGGAAAAGAACAGAAAAAGGGCTACACCCATGGTGGTGTACCCCTTATCTATATTTTATTATTGCATATTTTATAAAATATGTCAAGACTTTTTTAGAGCGTATTTGAAAACTAAAATACGCTCTAAAAACCTGTCTAAAATCTAGAAACAAGTCTATTTAATAATTTTGAACCTGATTTTTGGGTTATATTTACAAATTTATGAAGTGCTGTATAAATTGTATAATCCTTGACCAAAAGACTTTAATGTGCTATAATTATTATAGGTAATGTCGCGCGGTTTAAGGAACCGGATTTAAGCTGATAGTTTTTTATATTTTAAAGCTTACGCAAAAAACTCTCCGCTATGTCAGAGAGTTTTTTATTTAAAAATTGAAATCTTGTAAAACCCCAATATAATACAGAAAAGAGGTTATGAAATGAAGATTTTAAACAAAAAAGACTCTCTTATAAAATCACTATCACAATTAAGAGAAGATGATTATTCAAAGATTCCTGAAATTGATAATATTTACAAAAGGCTATCTTCTGGAAGAAGACAATTTGCTGAACTTTTTGATAAAAATATTGAGGCTGTTATGAAGATTAGTTCTCTTGATTTGACTCTTCAGCATCTTACTGAAAAGATTATGGATATATCAAAAACTATTACGGACGCTACTCAAAATATTTTTGATATGCCCTCAGATAATTCGAGTTCTTTAAATGATTCTGATAA
Organism: uncultured Eubacteriales bacterium; assembly: GCA_949738935.1. Taxonomy (GTDB): domain Bacteria; phylum Bacillota; class Clostridia; order Lachnospirales; family CAG-274; genus MGBC114079. The sequence continues at coordinate 8,861 of CATJCJ010000271.1, forward strand.
TAATAAATATGAGGAAATGACAAATAATATTATTAAACTTTCTTCTGAAACCGAGGAAGTGACTAAAAAAATTGAGGCAAGTCAAAATGACTTGACAGATATAAAGGAACTCTCTAACAAAACTATTGATATTTCTGTTGAAATGCATAAAAATATGGATAATCTCTCTAATCTTATTAGTCACACAAACAGTGTTATAGCTGATATTGACGAAATATCTATGCAGACAAATATTCTGGCTCTAAATGCCGCTATTGAGGCTGAGAGAGCGGGGGACGCCGGTAAAGGATTTGCTGTGGTAGCCGAGGAAATTAGAAAACTGTCTGAGCAAACTCAGGATATGACAAAAGGTATGGGAAATTTTGTTGAGGGAATAAAAACAGCGTCTCAGGAAAGTTTGAAAAGTGTTGTTAATACTATAGATTCTCTTAAAACCATGACTGAGAAAATTAAAAATGTGTGGGAATTGAATGACGCGAACTCGTTACATGTTTTTAAAGTCAGCGAGTCAATTAATTCTATCGCGATTGTTAATCAGGAAATAAGCTCCGCTATGTCGGAAATGGAAAAACAACTGTCAGATAGTATAAGTTTTATGTCTGATATCAGTCAAAGTTTGAGAGAAGCCTCAAAACCTGTCGCGGGGATTGAGAAAACTCTTGATAACGCCGCTAAACAAATGGGAAGTATGACAGAGGATTCTTTTTTTAAACTTGAGAACAAAGAATTTATTCAATATGTTAAAAAGGCTATTAAAGCTCATAAAGTATGGCTTAATAATCTTAGGTCTATGGTTAAAGAACAAAAAATAAAACCTTTGCAGCTTGATTCGGCAAAGTGTGGGTTTGGGCACTTTTATTATTCTGTAAGTCCAAATATGCCGGAAGTTAATTATATATGGAAAGGGTTGGGGGATAAGCATAAAAAGTTTCATAAGTATGGAGCGGATGTTATTAATGTTTTAAATAAAGGAGAATATTCAAAGGCTGAACAAATATGTGAGGAAGCGGAATTATATTCTAAAAGTTTAATCTCTGATATGGAAGGTCTTATTCAGCTTATGGAAAAGTGAAAAACTGCCGTGGTTTTTATATTTTGGGGCAAAGGGGTATTTTGTAAAGCGCTTTTATTTTTTGTAGTTAAAATGTTATAGTTTGAGCGTACTGTTAAAATCAATATACTATTACTGATTAAATTTTGAGTTAATCGGTGTTTTTATAAAACAGCCGCCGATTAACTCAAAATTTAAAAATCAGTGTTTCTTTAAGTTTTATCGTTTTGTTTCTCATCATTTTTGGCTGAAATCTGTAATTGGTTGAGTAATTTTTTATAGCAAGTTTGGCATAAATCAAAAGAGTATTTTTCGCCGTCTAATTCGGAAAAATAGCCCCACTCTTTTTCCGAATGAAAATAGTCGCATAATACGCCGTTGTCGGTTTTTTTGATTTTTTCTCCGCACATATTGCAAATTACGTCAACCAGTTTTTTTTCAGACACAAAAACATCTCTGTAAATTTTCATGGTTAACAGCCCGCCTATACTTTAAAATTTTTAAACAAAAAACAAAAACCCCTATAATTATTATACATTATTGTGTCGAATATGTACATAGGTAAAATATGATATTGAAAGGACTTGAAAAAATGAAACAAAAATATTTTCTTGACGTACATTGTCATACGGTTTCCAGCGGACACGCTTACAGTACCGTTTTTGAGTGTGCCAAAGGAGCTTCTGAAAAAAATATTAGTCTTATCGCTATCACTGACCATGCCCCTAAAATGCCGGGCAGCTGTTCTTATCTTCATTTTATGAATCTTAATGTTATTCCTGAGTTTTTGTTTGGGGTTGAGATTTTATCCGGGGTTGAGCTTAATATACTTGATATAAACGGAAAAGTCGATTTGCCTAAAAATATTATTAAAAAGCTTGACGTTGTTATCGCCAGTCTTCATATTCCTTGTATTGAGCCTATGTCTGTTGAGGAAAATACTCAATGTATTGTAAATACAATGAAAAACCCTTATATTAAAATTTTTGGACATCCTGGCGACCCGAGGTATCCTTTTGATATAAAGACCGTTGTCTCAGCCTCAAGGGACACAAATACTATTCTTGAGCTTAATAATACCTCTCTGTCTCCTCAGAATGGAAGATATGACGGTCCTGACACTATGATTGAGATTTTGAGAGAATGTAAAAAACAACAGCTTCCTATTATTTTTGGCAGTGACGCACACTTCCATACTAATATCGGCAATTTTAATGATGTTGAGAAACTTACCAGGGAAGTGGATTTTCCTGATGAGCTTATTTTGAATACTTCTGTTGAGTTGTTTAAAAAAACTTTAAATATAAAAAAATAAATGTTTTAAAAATTTTGTCTATTGTGAAAAAAATTGTTTCTTTGTCTGTTTTCCTATTGAAAAATTTTTTTATTGGTATATAATAGTTGTTAGAAAGAGGAAACGCTTGACTGTGTTAATTATTTATTTTTTCCGGTCGGTGTTTTTTAAAATTTTTTAGAAAAGAGTGATATTAATGCTTGACATTAAATTGGATTTGGCAAAGACAAAAAAGGCAAAGCCGGATGAGAAAAATTTGAGCTTTGGCAAGTATTATACTGATAATATGTTTATTATGGATTATACTGAGGGTGTGGGCTGGCATGACCCAAGAATTGTTCCTTATCAGCCTATTTCTCTTGACCCGGCGGCTATGGTTTTTCATTATGCTCAGGAATCTTTTGAGGGGCTTAAGGCGTATCGTACCGCTGACGGTTCTGTTCAGCTTTTCAGACCAAATAAAAACGCTGAACGTATGCAGTCTACTCACAGACGTATATGTATTCCGGAAGTTCCTGTTGAGGATTTTGTTCAGGCTGTTAAAACTTTGGTTTCCGTTGAGAAAGACTGGGTTCCATCTCAGCCTGAAACGTCTTTGTATATTAGACCTTATACTATCGCTACAGAGCCTCATCTTGGAGTTAAACCTTCCGCGACATATTTATTTATGATAATCGCTTCTCCTGTTGGGGCATATTATGACGAGGGAATGAATCCTGTTAAAATATTTGTTGAGGATGAGTATGTAAGAGCGACTTCCGGCGGAACGGGAAGTATTAAGTGCGGAGGCAATTACGCGGCTTCTTTAATATCTCAGGTAAAAGCCCATGATTTGGGATATTCTCAGGTTTTGTGGCTTGACGGTGTTGAGAGAAAATATGTTGAGGAAGTTGGCTCAATGAATATTTTCTTTAAAATTGACGGAGTGTTCTACACAGCTCCGACTTCTGGAACAGTTCTCCCTGGTGTTACTCGTATGTCTTGTATTGAGCTTCTTAAAAAATGGGGATACGAGGTTAAAGAAGAACATATCGCTATTGTGGACATAATGAAAGCCGCTAAGGACGGAAAACTTGAGGAAGTGTTTGGAACGGGAACCGCCGCTGTAATCTCTCCTGTTGGGGAGTTACGCTATGAAAATGATATAGCGGAAATAAACGGTTTTAAAACAGGTGAAATCACTCAGAAACTTTATGACACTCTGACAGGTATTCAATGGGGAAAAATTGAGGACGATATGGGCTGGACTGTAAAGGTTGACTGAGATTTGGTAAGGATTAAATAATTTTTGAATTAAAAATTATTGGTTTGATGATAGGATTTTGTAATTAGTGGGTTTTTTAGGGTTGTCCTGAGACTTTGAACGTAAGATTTATATGTTCAAAGTCTCGGGCGTTTTTTGTATTCCTTTTTATGAGTAGCGGCTTCTTTTGAAGTTACAAAATGATTTGTTAATTTGAAAAATTTGTGTTGCAATTAAGTGGTAATTGTAGTAAAATAGTGTTTAGTCATAGGGACAATTTGTTTCTATATGACTGAGAAGTATGAATATTATAATAAAGTACGGAGGATTTTTTAAGATGAAAGTAAAAAAAATTATAGGCTTGGGGCTGTCAGTTATTATGACGGCGATAAGCTGTAATCTGAGTTTTGCCGGTGAGGTAAAACTTAATGAGGAAATTTCTGTGGTTTCTGACAGCGTGGATTTGGCTGACTCGTTAAACAGCTTTGACAGATATATTACCGTTAAGGACGGAGAGTTTAATGATAGTTTGAGTATCGTAATTCAACCTATGGGTGAGGTTGAAATGGACAGCAGGATTACATTTGAGCTTGAAAACGGCATTTTTGATGAGGAGGCTATAGATAAGGCTACTTCCGGCGCCGGATTGGATTATTATTCTTATAAGTCTCTTGGAAAACAGGAGAATTATGATTATTTAAAAGAGGAATTTAAAGAATATGAGGCGGATATGGGACTTGAGATAGCATTCGTTCAGGTATTTTATGAAAGAATGCTAGCTGCTCGTACAGTGAATTTGCCGTATAAATTGAGAAAAATTTCTGACAGGGAAATGGAAGTCAGTTTGTTCGCTTTGCCTGAGGTATACGTTAATGAAACATTCGCTGGTGTAAGTAAGCCAAAATATAAAATTCCTTTGCCGTTTAAAGCGACAGGCGGCGGAAATGTAAAGATGAATATAAATTCGGTGAATACCTCTATAAGAGGAGGAATATATACAATAGCTAAAACAGAGGGTTCTGATGAGGAGTATACTTACTCAACAGGCTCTAAGAACAGTGTTAATATTAAAGATAGCCTTGATGAATATGTAACAGTTGAGAAGGGAATTTTTAATGATAGTTTATGTCTTATTATTGAGCCTAAGTTTCAGGTTGAAATGGACAGCGAGATTATACTTAAACTTGAAAATGGTGTTTTTGATGAAGAAGATATGAAAAATACTTCCGGTCAAAGTGTTGGTTTGAGCAAATATGACTATAAAGCTTTGGAATATTATGATAGCTACGATTATTTGAAAAATGAGTTTGAAAGGCTGATTACAGATAAGGAAATAACATCAGGTATGGCGTTTGAACAGGTATTTTATGACAAAATGTATGCTTATCGCACCGTGGATTTGCCATATAAATTGAGAAAAATTTCCGATACTGAAATGGAAGTGACTTTATTCGCTTTGCCCGGTGTTTACGCTGGTGAGAGATTCGCTGGCGTTAATAAGCCGATATACAGAATACCTATTCCTTTTACGGCGACGGGTGGTGATGTGAGTGTTAGCCTTAAAACAGAGGGTACGTCTATAAGTAATAGTGAGCACATAATAGGGAAAGACGCCGGCAGTTCGGTAATTCCTCTTGAACTTGGTGATGTCGATGGAAATGACGGAGTGACAGCGAATGACGCTTCTTTGGTTTTGAATTATGTTTTGAGAAAAGATACAAAAGGGTTCGCTGAGGGTGGATTGGATATGGCGAAAGTTACAAACGGCAATAAAATCACAGCTCTTGACGCCGCCTCAATCCTTATGAAAGCTCTTGATGTTACGGGAGATTTTGTTTTTGAGGTTGAGCTTAACAGACCGCAATATTAAAACGAAATGTAAAAATATTGTGGCAAAGCTTATGTTTTGTCGAAAAAAATTGAGAAATTCAGCAAAATTAGTTTTTGTCGAATTTCTCAATTTTTTTTAGCGAAATGTAGTTTCGCGTTCTAAAGTTTTCGGTTAAGCCTTTAAAATTTGATTTTAAGTGGAGAGGGTCCTTTTTATATTTTTTAAAAGTCCTGTGAGACCCTCTGTAATATCATCGTATGTCACATCAAAATTTCCCGTATACCAAGGGTCGGCGATATCTCTTTCTTTATCACAGAATTCCAAGAGTTTAAAAACTTTATCTTTTGGGTCGCCTCCTAAAATTCGATTTATGTTGACTATGTTCATACTGTCCATACCGATTATATAGTCAAATTTGTCATAGTCTGATTTTTTTAGTTTGACGGCGACCTTTTTTTCGTCATAGGGAATTCCTACTTCTTTTAGTTTTTTTCTTGTTCCGCGGTGAATATGATTTCCAATTTCCTCATTGCTTGTTGCCGCTGATTGTATTAAAAATTTATCGGAGAGATTTTCTTTTTTTACCATATCTTTAAAAACAAATTCCGCCATAGTTGAACGGCATATATTGCCGTGGCAGACAAAAAGAACTTTTATCATATTTAAACTCCTTGATTTAAAAAAGTGTCTCAAATCTTTTCATAGCTTCAACGGTGTTTTCTTTATTATTAAATGAGGTAAGCCTGAAATAGTTTTTGCCGTTTTCACCAAAACCGGCTCCCGGAGTTCCCACAACCGCTATTTTATTTAACATAAAGTCAAAAAAGTCCCAGGAATCCATATTATTTGGGCATTCAAACCAGATATATGGTGAGTTTACCCCGCCGAAATATTTGACATTCTTTTTGTCCATTGTTTCTGAAATTATTTTGGCGTTTTCTTTATAGTAATTAATCATTTCTTTCGCTTGTTTCATACCCTCAACAGAAAATACTGTTTCCGCTCCTCTTTGCACAATATATGGTACACCGTTGAATTTTGTTGTTTGACGGCGATTCCACATTTTGTTTAAAGACATTTTTGTTCCGTCTGAGGCTGTACTGACGAGTTCTTTTGGAATAATTGTGTATCCGCAGCGTGTACCTGTGAAACCAGCTGTTTTTGAAAGTGAGCAGAACTCAACAGCGCATTTTTTCGCTCCCTCTATGGCAAATATGCTTCTCGGCAAACTCTCATCAGAAATAAAATACTCATAGGCTGAGTCAAAAAGAATAACAGAGTTATTTTTTAAAGCGTAATCAACCCAAACTTTAAGTTGTTCTTTGCTGTAAACGGCTCCTGTTGGATTGTTTGGAGAACAAATATAAATTATATCAGCGTGAACATTTTCATCGGGCATTGGAAGAAAGTTGTTTTCAGCGTTGGCGTTTAGGTACACTATCTTTCTTCCGTTCATTGTGTTTGTGTCAACATATACCGGATAAACAGGGTCCGGAACTATAACGATGTTATCAAGAGCGAAAAGGTCGGTTATGTTTCCTGTGTCACTTTTCGCTCCGTCACTTACAAAGATTTCATCAAGGTCAAGGGTTACTCCGTTTCTTGAATAGTAGTCTTTTATCGCTTCTCTTAAAAAATCATATCCCTGCTCCGGACCATATCCTCTGAATGTTTCGGCTTTTCCCATTTCATCAACCGCTGTATGAAGGCTTTTTATAACTTCGCTTGCCAAAGGAAGGGTTACATCGCCTATTCCAAGCCGAATAACTTTTTTGTCAGGGTTTTCTTTGATAAAAGCATTGACTCTTTTTGCTATTTCGGAAAAAAGATAGCTCTCTTTTAAATTAAGATAGTTTTCATTGAATTTTGCCATTTGGTTACCTCCCAATAAGTTTTTTATTTAATATTATAACGTAAAATTTAAATATTGTATAGTAATTACATTTTAAAAGTTATGAAAAAATTATTTTATTTGCATGGCAAGCAAAATATTTTTTGTTATACTTTAAGTTTAATTACCATAAAATAAAATTTTTAAATATTTTGCGGCAATCAGAGCATTTTAAGTTCTTTTTTTATTGAGGCAAGTTTGATACAGGAGGAAATGACTTCCATAGCTGTTTTTAGCTCTTCCATATATGGATATGACGGAGCTATACGAACACAGTTATCTTTTGGGTTATTATTGTATGGGTAGGTTGAACCGGCGCCTGTCATTATAACTCCGGCTTCTTTTGCCAATTTCACTACTTCTTTCGCGCATCCGTCAAGAGTGTACAATGTTATGAAATAGCCTCCGTCGGGTTTTGTCCAAGTACATAATTTATTTTCTCCAAATTCTTTTTCCAGGGTTTCTATTACTATATCAAATTTTGGTTTTAAAATAGCCGCTTGCTTTTCCATATGGCTCATAATATTATCGGCGTTTTTGAAGAATTTTACAAATGAAAGCTGATTTATTTTGTTATGACCGATTGTTTGTATTGACATTCGTTTTTTTATTTCTTCTATATTTTTTTGACTTGCCGCAATCATCGCTATACCTGAGCCGGGAAATGTTACTTTTGATGTGGAGAAATACATATATATTCGGTCTTCATTTTTGTATTTTTCCGCTAACTCAAATATATTCGCCAGCTTATTTTTTTTGTATATGTGATGTATGGCATAGGCGTTATCTAAAAAGATTCGATAGTCGGGAGCGGCTGTTTTCATTTTCGCGAGCCTTTCAATAACCTCATCGCTGTAAACTGTTCCTGTTGGGTTTGAGTATAATGGTACACATATTATACCTTTTACCGCGTCGTCTTCTAAAGAAAGCTTTTCTACCATATCCATATCGGGGCCGTCTTCATTTAAAGGTACAGGAATCATTTCCAGCCCAAATTCCTCACACATTGCAAAATGTCGGTCATAACCCGGAACTGTGCAAAGTATTTTTACCTTTTGAAGTTTGCTCCAAGGGGTGTTTCCCAAAGTTCCAAATAAAAGCAATCTGGCAAAAGTATCATAAATTAAATTTAAAGCGGAGTTTCCTCCTATTATTATATTTTTTTCCGGTACGTTTAAAAGGTCGGAAAAAATTTTTTTGGTTTCAGGAAGTCCGTCAAGAACTCCGTAATTTCTTACATCAATATTATTTATTGAATGATAGTCGTCTATGCCTTCCAAAAGTCCGTTTGATAGGTCAAGCTGTTTTGAGCCGGGTTTTCCTCTAGACATATCAAGATTGAGCTTCATTTCTTTATAGTTATTATATTCCTTTAAATATTTATCATAATTGGCGAGAAGTTCATCTTTTGACATAGATTTTAACTCAGGCATATTGATTCCTCCTTATTTTTTATTACAGTAAAAATGAATTTTTTAGAAA
>CATJCJ010000272.1 GCA_949738935.1 uncultured Eubacteriales bacterium
CGCGGACGCCCACGCCACAAAGCCGGGACGCCTCTGCGGCTCGTAGACCAAGGTCTCGGTAAATTCCCCGCGCCACGCGAGCGCCGGGGCGGAGAAGTCTTTCATCAAAAAGACACTCCCTTGGGGTACCCTCCGTAAGGAAGTTGCCCCAAGAGGCGTTGTATCTCAATTAAATATTGTTGTGTGAATACGGTGTAGCTTTGCGGCTATGCCGTTTTTGCCTTTAAGAAAGGCTTTTTACTGATGTGTTCTTGAAAGTATTCTTCCATTTCTTCGGCTGTCGGCTCTCGGATAATTCCAACACCGTTGTAATGGATTTCGACCTCTTGATAACGCTTTCCGTCCTTGTATTCGGGTGCGGATACCACAATTTTCTCAATAAACTCGTGTACCAATTCAGGCGTGAGGACTTCAAGGCGAGTAACTCGCTTCGCTTTATCAATAAACCGCTGTAAGCCTTCGGTCTTGACTTTGGCATTTTCAAGCTCATCTTCCAAAGTGGGAATACGATCTTTCAACTCACTCTGCTCATTTTCAAGTGACATCGACATTGTCGCAAAACGCTCGTCACTGATTTTGCCCGTTGCGTTATCCTCATATAGCTTTTGAATAACACCGTCAATTTCCCGAACACGCACCTTTGCCTTATCAAGCTCCCTGCGTTTGTCTGCAAGCTCTTTCTTTTGCTTTTCCCCAAATTCCGCTAACTGCCTTTGTGCGAATAACTTTTCGTAGCTCTGCACATACCACAACACCCTTTGCATACTCTCAAGCACAAGCTGCTCCACGACTTTCTCACGAATGTAGTGGGCAGAGCATACATCAGAATTTTTGCGGTAAGCAGAGCAGAAGAAATAGGCTTGCTCCCGCTTGTAGTTATTGGTTACGCTGTAATACAGCTTTTCTCCGCAATCGGCACAATAGAGCAGTCCCGAAAACATACTGACAATCCCACTTTTAGCAGGTCTGCGGCGGTGTTTGCGTAATTCCTGCACCAACTCAAAGGTTTCACGGTCAATGATTGCAGGGTGAGTGTTCGGGAATATCTGCCAGTCCTCTTGCGGTTTTTCCAAACGCTTTTTGAGTTTGAAAGATTTGCTTGTGGTACGGAAATTGACGGTATCGCCGCAATACTCCTGCTTGTCAAGAATATTTGATACGGTATCTGCAACCCAGCCATACGGAATAGTGGGCGGCTTACTGCATTTTCTGCCAATACTGTTCCAATACTCCGTGGGTGTCAGCACTTGTTCAGCACGAAGCCATTTAGCAATCTGCGTCGGTCCGAGTCCCTCAACGCAAAGGCTGAATATTCGTCTGACAATCTTTGCGGCAGGCTCGTCTACTATCCACTCATCCTTGTTATCGGGACTTTTCATATACCCGAACGGCGGATTTGTGGTCAGCGGTTTGCCCGACATACCCTTGCTCTGCATCACCTTGCGCACCTTATCGCTGGTGTTCTTTGCGTGCCATTCGTTGAATAAATCCTGCATCGGCACAATATCGCTGATACCCTTTTCGGTGTCAATATTGTCCATTATGGCGATATATCGAATATCCAAACGGACAAAATCTTCTTCCAAAAGCTGACCGACAACAAGACGATTTCTGCCAAGACGGGAATGGTCTTTGACAACGATAGTCCCTATCATACCCTGTTCGGCAAGCTCCATAATTTCCATAAATGCCGGTCTTGTAAAGGTGACTCCTGAGAATCCGTCATCGTAGAAAAAGCGGGGATTCGGTAGCTTATTGTCCTTTGCGTACTTTTCGAGAATGGCTTTTTGATTTTGAATACTACCCGAAATGCCGTCTTTCTCATCATCACGGGAAAGCCTTGCATACAGGGCGGTAATTCGTTTATCTGACTGTTTTGTGTTCATAGTTCTCCTTTCCGCAGCCAGATATGATATGATTTGTAGGTATCCTTATCATACCATATCTGCCGCTAAAGTTCAACGCTTTAATGCAGTACAGCGAAAGTTTTACAGCTTGTTAAGGATAATTCGCTGTGCTTTTTCCTGCAAGCTCTCGTTTGCGGCTTTGTTAAAATGACTGGATACGGAATAGACCGTATTGCCGATTTCCATATCAAAGTTTATAGGATACGGATACCTACTTTTGCGAAACCAATCTATGCGTTCTTCTTTTGTCATTGACAAAAGCATTTTTGTGGTTTCTTCAATCGCTTCGTGAATATCTCTGTAATCATCGCAAGGGTAGCCCTGCCCGTCAAGATAAAGAATATTGTCTGTCATCGTGCGTCACGCTCCTTTCGCTGTGGTTTTTTGTGTTTCATTTCCTCTTTTGCTCTGTACTCGTTGGCATAAAGCATATCGGTTTTCTCTTGGATTTTCACCGACCGTGTTTCTATGCCTTTATTCAGCTTTAATTGCTTTCGCAGTGCTATAATCTGTTCCGTAACCTCAGACTTTTCCTCCCGTAAAATTTCTTTTTCGGCTGGTGAAGCTCTGCGGATTTTATTTTGCAGTTTGGTGCGATAGGCAATCAGTTTATCCATTTCGCTCTGCAACTTATCTCTGTCCGCATACAGGTCGTCAAAGGTTTCAATACCGTATTTGCCCATATACCGCACTTGTTCAGATAGCTCGTCTAACTTTCGCAAGTCCTCTTTAAGATAGGGGCTTGTGGGTTTGTAATCTGTATTCTTCGGTAGATAACCTAGCAGATAGCAGTAGTGCAGATACAGTTTGTAGATATGGCTTGTCTTGTGAAACGGTTTAAACCATTCCCGCAAATCCTGCGGCATTTGAGGCGGATAGCTGATTGTTGCCCTGCGGTTTCCAAAAGAAGCGTATGCGCCCATTGTCCTTTGTATATTTTCGGGCGTCCATCTTTTATCCAATGTGTCCAGCCTTGTAAAATGCTCGTACTGCGGCAACCGTATCTTCCAATGCATACCTGTGAAATCGGTAATATATCCTTTTCGCCGCAAATACTCCTCCATATAGTAAGGGCGGCGGCTGAAATTGATTGCCTCCCACACATCTTCACGGTACACATTGTACCGTGTCGGCTTACCGCTTTTCTCATCCAGCCATACCTGCCTTGACGGTGCTTTATGAGGATTTTCTATGACAGACAAGCCGTGTTCAGCACAGATACAGTCGGATACTTCACGAAGCTTTCTCAGCTCGGATTTGGAATAATTGTATTTTCCACCGTCGATAAAGGACACAGAATTAAAGCAAAAATGGTTGTGCAGATGGTCTTTGTCAAGGTGGGTGGTAACGATAATTTGATATTTGTCTCCCCACATTTCTTTTGCGGTCTGTAAGCCAATCTGATGCGCCTGTTCGGGTGTAACCTCGTCAGGCTTAAAACTCTGATAACCGTGCCAAGCGATATATCCGTTTTCTTTGCCGTACTGCCTTTTCGTTAAAATCATTTGCTGCAATGCAATCTCTTTGAGACAGTTGATAGCGGAGACATATTCACCTTGCTCGGTGGCTTCGGGGCGTTGGACATAGGCAAAGACATTGTAAAAATCCTGCAAGTCTTTTGTGCGAGCGACAGTTTTATAGGGATTCTCCACATAGTCAATAAGGTCTTTCAGCCTGCCCTCAATGTGCCATAAACTTGTTGTCGCCATTATCCCGCCTCCTGTAAATCGAGTACAAGGCATTCGATTTCTTTGCAAATTTCCAAAGCAGAAGGCTCATATTTTGCACATTCCTTGAAGTCGTGATGGACTTTGTAAAGAGTGTTTAGCAGTTCCCAAAACTCTTTTGTCGGCTGCGGCTTTGGCGTTTCACCTTTGCAAAGCTGGCGTATAAATTCCGCTTGTGACAGTCCACACGCTGCCGAACAGCGTTTCAATTTTTCGTTTTCTTCTTCGGTCAGCCGTACTTTTATTCTCACTTTTTTATTGTTTTCTTTGTTCAAAAATATCATCTCCGTTCCTGTGTTTTATCTTTTTAGCAGGGGTATTCAGGAGATTTCCCCTGAGTCAGTCCGCACCCGCAAGCGGTGCGGACTGGGATTGTGGGTGCCACAATCCGATGCTCGCTATAACTATAACTGTGGACACTATAACTGTGGACAACAGTTTTCTTTTTGCCGTTTCACCCGAATGTCGTTCCTGCCCCTGCCTTTTCAGCAGCGTTGTCTCGCTCATA
>CATJCJ010000273.1 GCA_949738935.1 uncultured Eubacteriales bacterium
ATGGATTGCAGAACGTGAGTATAAACTTGCTGAAACGGAAAAACTTTTAGCAAAAAAGCTTGAACATGTGGGCGAAGAAAAAATTGTTACGCCTGAAGCATATGTTGCTGTTCCTGCAATTCAAGCTATTTCCTATTCTATGAATAGTGAAGAATTGCGTAATCTTTATGCTAATTTACTTGCCAAAGCTATGAACTCTGATACAAAAGATATGGTTCATCCATCTTTTGTCGAAATTATTAAACAAATGTCACCAATTGATTCACTTGTATTCAAAACAATCATGGAGCGTGATACAAATCCTATAATTGATTTGGTTTATAACAAATATGAATCAGATATACCTATTGCAATTGAAAGCCAAACCATTATTGAAAATGTGACTGATATAAACATTTCACCAGTAGAAACAGTAGAAACTGTTGGTATTTGTCTTGATAATCTTGTTAAGCAAGGATTAATATCTATATCTGAAAAATCCTATGCAAACGCAACTTTATATGACAATATATTAAAATCACAGTTTTACATAATTCAGCAACAGAAGTGTCCTTATACCCCAGATGGCTTTGAATTTTCTCATACAAAAAAAAGGATTGTTAAAACTAACTTAGGAAATTCATTTTACGAAATTTGTGTAAAAAACTTATAATCATATTTATAATCTGGATAGATTTTAAACTTATCTATCCAGATATAGTTCTCTTTCTTGAAATGTTAGTTCTATTGGTTCTAAAAATTAAACTGCTTTTCCATATTTTTTTGCCATTTTCATTGCAAATATACCTGCTTCTTTTTCAGTTTTAAATCCTCCCCAATACTTTTTTATGCCATCAGCAAACATGCGAACGCAATAATATTTTCCATTTTTATGAACATATTTATACTGTTTCTTGTATGTAATACCTAATCTTTTTGCTCTTGTACGAATAGATGATTTAGTTCTATTAAGTATTTTTTCAAGTTCATTTATATTTACTTTGTTATATAAATCCAACATTACATTATCCTCATCTTTTGACCAATCTTCCTGATAAGCTCTACCTAAATTATTTGCATTTGCAAACTCTCTAATAGTCTGTTTGCTTGCATTAATATGAAAATTACTTTTTATAAATTCCAAACTATATTTGCCATAATATTCTTTTACTATTTTTCTATCATTTTCAGATAATGTATTATATAACAATCCTAATTTATATGCCTTACTAGCCACCGAATTCTCAGAACGTCCTAAAAATTCTGCTGTTTTCTTAATACCGTATTCCGGAAATAATTTAATAAGATTTTCAGTTTCGCTTTGTCTCCATTTATCACGAACATTATTTATCTTATTGTCAATTCCACTAAACACATCCACACATTCCTGAACACAGTCAACAATATCAAATTTATCAATCTCAAACTCATCTGAACAATCAGAAAACTTGCCATTTCGTCTTTCTCTGACTTTTTCTTCTAATTCTTTCTTTAAGTTAAAAGACTTCAAACTATTAAAATTACTTACAAGATCAAGAATAACTCTTTTATTCATACTGCCAGCATCAATAGCACGTCCAATCTGTTGATAATAAATAATATTAGATACTGTTGTTCTAAGAAGAATACAACCATCTATCTCATCAAGGTGTAATCCTTCATTTAACTTATCAATAACAAACAGTAATTTAAGACCTTCTTCTTCATTGTTTTCAAAGTTCTCTAAATTTTTTCTTACAGCACTACTATCAGAATAATATGGGTATTCAAAAATCTCTCCTTCATAACCAGATTCTATAAACCAGCCAATAACAACATCTTTCATAGCATATAGGTGTTTTATATCCTTACAAAACACAATATACTTTCCATTGTAATTAATGATATACTTCTTAATAATCTCAGGAACACCATTTGCTTTTTCTAACTGTTGTTTAGCAGCTAATAATTCTTTCTGTAATTCAACTTTCTCTTCATCTGAATTATTAGCTTTATTGATTTTATTGCTCATATTCTGGTATTCTTCTTCAAATGTGTATAAAGCAGACACATATGTTGGCATTACAGGAATAATTTCTCTAACCAACGCCTCTGCCAAAGAAATATCACACGCTTTATTCCCATCAAAATATTCCTCTGCCATATCTCTACCATTAGCACATCTTAATGGAGTAGCAGTTACGCCAAATACTTTTGAATCTGGATGTAAATCAATTAATTGCTCAAATTTCTGTCCCCATGTTTTAGCACCAGTTCTATGCAATTCATCACACACAATAAGATCCGCTTTAATTGCAGAAAGTTTCTCATCAGTCATTCTTGCTAATTTCTGATATGTGTAGAATGTTGCATTGTTTAAACCAAACTTTTTCATTCTCTTTTTAGTCTGCCTAATAATTTCATTATTAGGAGCAAATATTATAGCTATTTCTCCATCATCATTAAAAATCTCTAAAAGACGCAAAATCAGAAAAGTTTTTCCTGTACCTGTTGCCTGAATAGCACAACACTTTCTTTCTGTCTTGAAGAAATCAAGTATGCGTCTAATAGTTTCTTTATTGTGTGGTTTCAAATCATCTGCTACTCTCATAATATCTGCTCCTTTTCTTCTACATTTTCCCAATGAAATGCGGCTTTTAACTTACCGATACAGCATCATCAAAAGTTCATGAAATGGCGTGAAATATCCTTCCAGCTTCGTACCATAATCTTTCTTATATTCAGCTATATCCCTCTGCAAATCTTCGTATTTTTTATTGATAGAATTCAATCTACTCTGACGTTCCTTCTCCAATTTTTCTTCATTCTCTTTTTCTTTTTTGATCCGTTGCTCATACTCATAACAGGCGCGATCTGTATCAAATACTTTCCCATCATCACTCAAATATCTCATTTATGTTCCTCCTCTATGCACATTTTTTAATATATTGTTCAAAATTATTTTTCATATGTACAAAATTCAACTTTTGATCTATAAGTAAATCTTGAGTTTTCTCATACATTGGCAACCAATCATTCAATAATTGACTTTTTCCAATGTGATCAGCGTACCATACCAACGC
>CATJCJ010000274.1 GCA_949738935.1 uncultured Eubacteriales bacterium
TAAATTATTAAATATTGGTATACTAAAAATTCAGAAAATTTCGATTAATTTAAAATTATTTTTTTAAATTATAGCAATTCAATTAAAAACAAACAAATGGAGACAAAATAAAAATTATTTTTGCGAGGCGTCGGAAAGAGAGCGCAGTCATAAGCCTATGCCGACTGACAGCAACACAGCAAAAATAATTTTTAGTCGGCGAACTTGTTTATTTTTAGGTTGGATTGCTATAAATCGGTGTCTTCTGTAAAAAATACGTTTTTATTGGAGGGTTAAATATGACTACAGCAGAAAAAGTTGAACAGCTTTTTTCACGTATTAATGAGAATCCTACAGATTCAAAAACTGAACTTGAAATGTTATATGATGAAGGTAGTTTTGTCGAAATAGGTTTTTTTAATGACTGTTCTGTTGTTACAGGATATGGTACTATAAAAGGCAAACTTGTCTATTCATATTGTCAAAAGGGCGCCGTTAATGCCGCTCACACAAAAAAAATATTAAAAATATATCGACTCGCATTAGAAACAGGCGCTCCTATAATCGGAATTTTGGACTCTGAGGGAATTAATCTTGACGCGGTTTCAGAGGCGTTTGAAACTTATGGCAAACTTTTCACATGTCAGACAATGGCAAGCGGTGTTATACCCCAAATCGCCGTTGTAAAAGGTTTTTGCATAGGAATGGCGGCATTTATCCCCGCTTTGTCAGATTTTACATTTATTATTGACAAAGCGACAATGTTTATAAACAGTCCAAATATTCTAAAAGGAATTGACGGAAAAAGTTCATCTTTTGAGTCTCATGGAGGAAGCGAGGCATGTGCAAAAAAGGGCACAGCCACCGAATCGTTCAAAACAGTCAGAGAATGCTTTGAAAAAGTCAGAGATATTATCTCGTTTATTCCGTCAAATAACATTAACCGAGACCTTTCTGAGATAAACGATGATTTGAATCGAGAGGATGAGGCTCTTAACACAATATTTGATAATAAAAACTTCGACATTTATTATATAATTGAGTCAATCGCTGACCAAAATAAGTTTATTGAAATAAAAAAAATGTTTGCTAATACAATAATTACAGGTTTTTTAAAATTGGATGGAATGACAACAGGTATTGTGGCGAATAATGGTCTTTTAA
Organism: uncultured Eubacteriales bacterium; assembly: GCA_949738935.1. Taxonomy (GTDB): domain Bacteria; phylum Bacillota; class Clostridia; order Lachnospirales; family CAG-274; genus MGBC114079. The sequence goes on from CATJCJ010000274.1 coordinate 1,144, forward strand.
CAACAAATGCCGCGGAAAAAGCGTATTCTTTCGTTAGATTCTGCGACTGTTTCAATATACCTTTAGTCACTCTCACAGATATTCATGGCTATGAAAAATATGCCGAGGAAGAACAAAAAGGAATTATAAAAAACAGCGCGAAGCTTATGTCAGCATTTATAAGCTCATCCGTTCCAAAAATAAACGTGATTTTGAGAAACGCTATAGGAAGCGGATATATTCTTATGAACAGCAAAGCTACCGGCGCTGATATTGTTTACGCTTGGCCAAGCGCTAATATCTCATGTATGAACAAAGAAAGCGCGATAAATATTTTTCAAATGAGTGAAGCTGAATACGACAATATCTCATCACCATATTATTATGCTGAAAAAGGTCAAGTTGATGATATCATTATTCCCTCAGCGACAAGAAAAAGAATTCTCGCCGCTATGGAGGTACTTTTTAATAAGAGAACTTATAACCCTGATAAAAAACACAGCAGTATCTAAATTTAAAGAGGTGAAACTATGAATCTGGAAAACTTCGGACTGATTGACGGACTAATAATTGTTGTAATTGGTTTTTCTATGGTATTCGCTATTTTGTGTATCATTTCATTTATTTTAAGTATGTTTTCTGTTATCAGTAAAATATTAGAGAAGAGAAAACAAAATAAAATATCTGATATTTCGCCAGAAAACATAACAACAACTGTTACAGAAGAAACTCTTGATGAGATAACCGACAAAACCGATGATTTAGAGCTTGTTGCAGTTATTACAGCAGCTATCGCATCGGCTATGAGCACCACTTCCGACAAAATTGTCATACGTTCAATTTTAAAAAACACAAGCTGGAATGAAACAGCTATACGAGAAAACCAAAAAGGTTATTACAGAAACGCTGACTCATAGAATTCTGATTATAAAACTTAAAAACAATTTCATTTTAAATCGATGTTTCTTAAAATATATTTATAAAAAATACCGATTTAGTTAATAGGAGGATTTTTATTATGAGAAATTTTAAAGTTACAGTAAACGGAAATACATACGATGTTACTGTTGAGGATATCACCGCAGACTCACCCTCGGATTTCAGCTCTGCTTCTAATTCGTTTTCAAAAGAAAGGCGCCATAATGTTTCCAATATACCGTCAGCGCCGGTTTCATCCGCTCCAATGCCCGCTCAAAACGGAAGCGATGGAAATATTAAGGTAGACTCCCCGATGCCCGGAACTATTGTCGATATAAAAGTCTCTGTTGGAGACAAAGTTGAAGCGGGAGCTGTTGTCGTTATTCTTGAGGCAATGAAAATGGAAAATGAGATTGTCGCCCCCTCAGCAGGTACAGTCGCTTCCATTAAGGTTAACAAAGGTGCGTCTGTCAGCACAGGCGATGTCCTTGTTACCATTGCAGAATAGGAGGTAATCCTATGGATATTCTTCTTGAAACGATTGAAGGTTTTTTTAGAGACTCCGGTTTCTCACAATTTTTTATGGACGACGGATATAAATTTCTTATAATGATTATTGTCGCTTTATTTTTTATGTATCTCGCCATAGTAAAAAAATATGAACCATTACTTCTTTTGCCGATAGCTTTTGGCATGTTGCTTGCGAATCTTCCGTTAGCCGGTCTTATGGACCCGCCGACCGAAACAGCAAACGGCGGACTTTTATGGTATATTTTTCAAGGAGATGAGCTTGGAATATTTCCGCCTTTAATTTTTCTTGGAGTTGGTGTTATGACAGATTTCGGTCCGTTGATTGCGAATCCAAAAAGTCTGTTGTTAGGTGCTGCCGCTCAATTTGGTATATTTACAGCCTTTATGGGCGCTCTTATCTTAGGATTTACCCCGCAGGAAGCGGCTTCGATAGGAATAATCGGCGGAGCTGATGGTCCTACGGCAATCTACACAACAACTAAGTTAGCTCCTCATATTTTAAGTACAATAGCGGTTGCCGCTTATTCATATATGGCGTTAATCCCAATTATCCAACCGCCAATAATGCGAGTTTTAACAACAAAAAAAGAACGAGCGATAAAAATGGAACAATTAAGAACTGTCTCAAAAACCGAAAAAATCATTTTTCCTATTGTTGTCACAATATTAGTTATATTAATACTTCCGTCAACAGCATCGCTTATAGGTATGCTTATGCTCGGAAACTTATTTAGAGAATGCGGTGTAACTGAGAAGCTCGCTCATCATGCCTCAGAAGCGCTTATGTATATAATAAGTATATTTATTGGCCTTACAGTGGGAGCGACAGCAAGAGCGGATACTTTTCTTACGGCAAAAACACTTGGAATTTTAGCTCTCGGACTTTTTGCTTTTATAATTTCAACCGCCACAGGCGTTATTTTCGGAAAAATAATGTGTAAGCTTACCGGCGGAAAAATCAATCCTCTTATAGGAGCCGCCGGTGTCTCAGCTGTTCCAATGGCGGCAAGAGTCGCCCAAAATGTTGGAAAAGAAGAAAACCCAAACAATTATCTGCTTATGCACGCTATGGGACCAAATGTTGCCGGAGTTATTGGCTCAGCGGTTGCTTCAGGTGTATTTTTGACAATTTTCAAATAATTAGGAGGTTATCTAAATGGCAAAAGTTAAAATTTCAGACTCAACTCTGAGAGACGGACAACAATCACTTATAGCAACAAGAATGCGTATTGAGGAAATGTTGCCTATATTGGAAAAAATGGATAAAGTTGGTTTTGAATCTATGGAAGTCTGGGGAGGAGCAACCTTTGATTCTTGTCTTAGATATTTAAAAGAAGACCCTTGGGAAAGGCTTCGACAAATTAGAAACGCAGCGAAAAACACAAAGCTTCAGATGCTTTTAAGAGGACAAAATATTTTAGGATATAAAAATTATGCCGATGACCTTGTGGAAGCTTTTGTGGAAAAAAGTATAAAAAACGGAATAGATAAAATAAGAATTTTTGACGCACTTAATGATAAAAGAAACCTTGAGACCGCCACAAAAGCCACAAAAAAAGCCGGAGGACACGCTCAGCTTGCAATCTCATATACTTTAAGTGACGTACATACTCTTGAGTATTACGTTGACCTAGCGAAAGAATATGAAAAACTCGGGGCAGACTCAATCTGTATAAAAGATATGGCTGGTTTGTTGCTTCCAATGCCGGCATATGAACTTGTAAAAGCCTTAAAACAAACAATAAATGTTCCAATCGAAGTTCACAGCCATTATACAAGCGGCGTTGCTGGTATGACCTATCTAAAGGCCATAGAGGCTGGCGCCGATATTATAGATACAGCTATTTCGCCATTTTCAATGGGAACATCTCAACCAGCAACAGAAGTTATGGTAGGAGCGTTAAAAGGAACAGAATATGATACCGAACTTGACGAAAATCTCTTAAGTGAAATTGCCGATTACTTCAGGCCAATACGTGAAAAAGATATAAAAAGCGGACTTTTAAACACAAAAGTTCTTTCTGTTGATATTGCTACTTTAATGTATCAAGTTCCCGGAGGTATGCTTTCAAATCTTGTTTCTCAGCTTAAAGCTCAAAACGCTGAAAATAAATACGAGGAAGTTTTAAAAGAAATTCCAAAAGTTCGTGCTGATTTAGGCTATCCTCCTCTTGTTACACCCTCAAGTCAAATAGTAGGCACTCAAGCCGTAATAAATGTTCTTTTTGGAGAAAGATATAAAATAGTTCCAAAAGAAACAAAAGATTTAGTAAGAGGAAAATACGGAAAAACTCCCGTTAAAATTTCAGATGAAATACGAAAGAAAATAATTGGAGATGAAGAACCAATCACAGCAAGACCAGCTGACTTTATTCCACCGACTCTTGCCAAAGTTGAGGAGGAAATGGCTCAATATAAAGAACAAGAAGAAGATGTGTTAAGCTATGCTCTTTTCCCTCAAATCGCTGTTGAGTTTTTCAAATTCAGACAAGCCCAGAAATATGGTTTAGACCCGACTTTAGGAAATATTGAAAAAAGAATATATCCCGTCTGATTACTTTAAGGCGTTTTTGAGTAACAAAAATTTTCAGAAACGCCTTAACTTTGGTAGTTTTTGATATTCCATAACTTTAATCGAAATGAGGGTATTGTATTGCAAAATAATGACAATAAAAACAGTATTTATGATGAGCTTAACAAGTTAACCCTGGAAGACCTATACGCTTCTTTTGAAAAACCAACAGCATCCAATAAATCTGTCACTTCCAAGAAAAAAGAAATCTCAGCGGAAGATTGTTTATATGACAAATTATATATATGCCCCGTATGTGGAAATAATTTTAAATCAAAAACCATAAGAAAAGGAAAAGTACGTTTTATAAGTAACGAACTTGATTTAAAACCCATTTACGAGCCAATTCAGCCTGATTATTATGATATTGTCCTTTGTGATAAATGCGGTTATACAGCTATGTCCTCAAAATTTGACAAACTGACAAATACGCAGGAAGAATTAATAAAAACTAATATAACGCCTAAATTTTTTCCAAAACAATATCCTATAATCTATGATGTTGATATAGCCATAGAAAGATATAAATTAGCGCTAATCAATTCCATAGCAAAAAAAGGGCGTTCAGGCGAAAAGGCCTATATATGCTTAAAAATAGCTTGGTTTTATAGAGACAAAGCTGATTTGGAAAATGAAATCATGTACTTAAAAGCCGCTCATAAGGGTTTTAACGAGGCTTTTATAAATGACAGATTTCCAATCTGCGGACTTGAGGAAAATACCCTTTTATACATAATCGCCGCGATAGGTTCAAGAATAGGAAAAATAGACGATTCCTTAAGAATCCTAAGCAGGCTTATTGTTAAACGTGGATTAAACGCCAGATTAAAATCAAAAATTTCTGAACTCAGAGAAATATTAAAGAAAATTAAAAGTTAAAAAACATCAATTTAAAACGTTTTTGAAAGGAGATACCATTAATAATGCCCGATTACAAACCAGAAGAATGTATATATGATAAATCCTACACTTGCCCTGTTTGCGGCAATCCATTTAAAGCAAAACAAATTAGGAAAGGACGGGCGAAATTTGTTTCAAACGATGATGATTTAAAACCCAATTATACCCCTGTACATCCCGATTATTATGACGTTATTTTGTGTAATAATTGCGGATATGCAGCTATTTCAAGTAAATTTGATTCAATTACCATGTCACAGCAAGACTCTGTTTCAGAAAAAATAACCCCTTCATATGTTAAAAGAGATTACCCCGATGTATACGACGCTAATACCGCTATAGACAGATACAAAATTGCTTTGGAAAATTGTGAGGCAAAAAAAAGCAAATGGGGCGAAAAATCTTATATACACTTAAAGCTTGCGTGGTTTTACAGAGATAAAGGTGATAGAGAAAATGAGCTTGAACATTTAAAGATTGCCTATGATGGGTTTAACGAGGCGTTCACAACAGAAAAACTTCCAATTTGTGGACTCGATGAAAATACTCTGCTATATATTATCGCCGCTATAGGAATTAAAATCGGCTATGAGGAAGAAAGCATAAGAATACTAAGCAGGCTTATTGTCAAGAAAAACTTATCATCAAGGTTTAAAGAAAAAATCACTCTTCTCAAAGATAAATTAAAAGAGCAATAAAAACTAATAATAAACCGCTGATTAAGTATGATTTTAATAAATCGGCGGTTTATTATATTTGAGGTGCGAAAATGTTTTTAAAAAGACTTGAGTTAAAAGGCTTTAAATCCTTTCCGGAAAAAACAATTCTTGAATTTGATAAAGGTATAACGGCTGTTGTTGGGCCAAATGGAAGCGGAAAAAGCAATATTTCCGACGCTGTAAGGTGGGTTCTTGGCGAACAAAGCGTAAAAAATTTAAGAGGTTCAAATAAGATGGAAGATATTATTTTTGCCGGAACACAAAACAGAACAAAACTTGGTTTTGCCGAAGTCTCAATGGTTATGGACAACAGCAACAAAAATTTTGATATAGAGTATAATGAGGTCATAATAACAAGACGACTTTATCGTTCAGGAGAAAGTGAATTCGCGATAAATAATTCCGGGTGCCGCCTCAAAGATATTCATGAACTTTTTATGGATACGGGAATAGGACGAGAAGGCTACTCAATAGTCGGACAAGGTCGTATTGATGAAATTTTAAGCACAAAATCCGAAGATAGAAGAACAATTTTTGAGGAAGCCGCCGGAATTATAAAGTTTAAAACCAGAAGAACCGAGACGGAAAGAAAATTAGAAAAAGAAAAACAAAACCTTACAAGAGTTGACGATATTATAAGCGAACTTGAAACTCAAATAGAACCTTTAAAAAAACAATCTCAAAAGACAAAAAAATATCTCATTCTTTTAGAACGACTTAAACTTATACAAATAAATGTTTTTCTTATTGATGTTAATAAAATTGAGTTTGAACTTTCAAAAAATAAAGATGATATCGTTTCGGTTGATAATGAAATTTCAGCCATTAAAACTCAAACCCCTCTTTTTGAAAAAAGAAAAGAACAATTAAAAAAAGAAATTGAAAAAAACTCTGAGGAAATCGAAAAAATAAACTCAGAACTTACAGAACTTCGTTCTGAATGTGAACAAACAGAAAACGATATAAAGCTTGTTCTTCAACAAATAGTGTATCTGAAAAAAAATATTGAAAATTTTAAAAAAGATATAAACGATTTTGAAAAAAATATTATTTTAGAAAAAAA
>CATJCJ010000275.1 GCA_949738935.1 uncultured Eubacteriales bacterium
GCGTTGCTGTCAGTCTGCGTAGGCTTTTGACTACGCTTTCCTTCCAGCGCCTTGCGAAAATAAATTTTATCTCGTTTCCTTTTGTTCATTTTTAAATTGAATTGCTATAAAAATAATTTTTATCTCGTCTGTTTTTGTTCATTTTTTAATTGAATTGCTGTATACAGATATTTTTTAAATGAAAACACAATCTCTTGACATAATCGCTAAATGGTTATAAAATAATATGGGTATTGTTTTTTAAATGTATGCTTATTCATATATTTACCCTAAAAACATATTTTTCTATATATAAGCTGTGCGGTCCTTTTTGAATAAATGTAATTTTGGACTGTTGGTCTTTGGAAAATTTAATAAAAGGAGGTGTTTTGTTCTGGAACCAATAGAAATAATTGTTATAGCTCTTTCTTGCGTTTTATCTGTTTGTATTGGCGTGTTTATTGGATATTTTTTGAGAAGAAGAATTGCTGAGGCTAAAATAGGTTCCGCTGAAAAAGAAGCGGATAATATTATTATTAAAGCAAAATCTGACGCTGAGGCAAAAAGAAAAGAGATTCTTCTTGAAGCCAAGGAAGAAAACATTAAAGCCAAGAATGAGGCTGAAAGAGAATATAAAGAACGAAAGTCTGAACTTCAAAGATTTGAGAAAAGATTGATACAAAAAGAGGAAACTTTGGATAAAAAAGGGAATTCTTTGGAAAAGAAAGAGGAACATTTTCAATCCAAAGTTGAGGCCTTAGAAGCGGTTAAGGTTGAGGTTAACGAACTTAAGGAAAAACATATGACTGAACTTGAGCGTATATCAGGGCTTACTTCTGAACAGGCAAAACAATATTTGTTGTCTACTATTGAATCTGAGGTTAAACACGAGGCTGCTGTTATGGTTAAGGAAATTGAGAATAAGGCTAAGCAAGACGCTGACAAAAAGGCTAAAGATATTATCGCCTGCGCTATTCAAAGATGTGCTGTTGACCATGTTACGGAAACGACAGTTTCGGTTGTTCCTCTTCCAAATGACGAAATGAAAGGCAGAATTATTGGTCGAGAGGGTAGGAATATTAGAACTTTTGAGTCGCTTACAGGTATTGAGTTGATTATTGATGATACTCCTGAAGCTGTTATTTTATCGTGTTTTGACCCTATGAAACGTGAAATCGCTAGAATCGCTCTTGAAAAACTTATTATTGATGGACGTATTCACCCTGCAAGAATTGAGGAAATGGTTGAAAAGGCAAAAAAAGAAGTTGAGGTTATGATTAAAGATGAAGGTGAGGCCGCTTCTTTTGAAACCGGAGTTCATGGGCTTCACCCTGAGTTAATTCGTTTGCTTGGTAAAATGAAATTTAGGACAAGTTATGGCCAAAATATTTTGAAACATTCTGTTGAGGTATCACATTTATGTGGAATTATGGCGGGAGAACTTGGTGTCGACGTTACTCTCGCGAAACGCGCGGGATTGCTTCATGACATAGGTAAATCGGTTAATCATGAGGTTGAGGGGTCTCATGTTAGTCTCGGAGCAAGCTTATGTCGTAAATATCGTGAAAATGACATTATTATTAACGCTGTGGAGGCGCATCATGGAGATGTTGAACCAACAAGTATTATCGCTGTATTGGTTCAGGCGGCTGACGCTATATCTGCCGCGAGACCCGGCGCCAGACGTGAAACGCTGGAGTCTTATATTAAGCGTCTTCAGACTTTGGAAAATATTGCTGATTCTTTTGACGGAGTTGAAAAATCTTTCGCGATTCAAGCCGGTCGAGAATTGCGAATTATCATAGTACCCGAAGAGGTTGATGAATCAAATATGACTTTGCTTGCCAGAGATATCGCTAAAAATATTGAGGCTGAGCTTGAGTATCCCGGTCAGATTAAAGTCAATCTTATTAGGGAAACCAGAGCGATTGACTACGCTAAATAAAGATAATATTGCCGTTGTATGAGTATAACATACGACGGCTTTTTTGTTTGTTTTTTATAAGGTTTTTATAAATTGTTAGCATTAGACCTCCTCGGAAACAGATATAGTAATTACACTTTAGATATAACAAAAAAATATTTTACGAGTGCGTAAGCACTGCCGGGCGATAAGCGAATTGCAAAGCAATTTGCATCCCGTGCAAGTAAAATAATTTTTTTGTAACTTTCAAAGTGTAATTACTATAAAAATGCCATCTAAGAACATCTTTTTCTGATATGCTTTATTATAGTGAAAGAACTTGAATAACGGTAAAAAAATATTTTACGTCCGCTTGCGGCAAAAGTCGGCAAGCGAATTGTGAAGCACTTCGCAGACTTTTGAGTAAAATAAATTTTTTTACTTCTTTTTAAGTTCTTTCACTATAAATTTTCTTTAGACAGGCTTTTTTTAAATTTTAGACAGGTTCTTAAATGCCACTGCAGGTATTACTGCGAAAATTTAATTTCGCCTATCAGAAAAATCTGCACTCATCTGTCAATTTTTCAGTTTCCTAGGAGGTCTATTGTTTTGAGATATTTTCTCAAATTATGTCATATTGTTATATATTAGACAATATTTTGAGCTTTTTATATGAAATATAAATAAATTTTACAAAAATTTAATAGTTGTTTTTTAATTTATTTGTTCTAAAATATCTTTTTCTGACAATTTACTTGTTTTATATTCGGTTAATTAAAAATTATAAAATTTGATATTTATCAATATTTATGAATAAATTTAGGTTTACTGTTAATATATTTGTACAAGTGATTATTTTATTTAGAAGATATATATTAATAATGGCTCATTTGTTTAAAAATTATCAAATCTTGTACTTTTTTCTCATATGTATTATTATTATATATATGAAACAATTTTAAGGAGGTTAAAAAAATGAAAGCATTAACTTTTAAACGCGGCATTCATCCGCCTGATTCAAAAGAATATACAAATCAAAAGCCCATTAAAATTTTAATGCCTGAAGAAAATTCTGAGATTGTTGTGCCTATGAGCCAGCATATCGGAGCTCCGTGCGAGCCTATTGTCGCTAAAGGCGACAGAGTTCTTCTTGGTCAAAAAATAGCGGAAAGCGCCGCTTTTGTTTCTTCTCCCATTCATTCTTCTGTTTCGGGAGTTGTTAAAGAAATTAAACCTGTTCTTACTCCCGGCGGGGCTATGTCAAAAGCTATTATAATTGTAAATGACGGAAAGTTTGAGGAAGACCCATCTTTGGGCAAAGATACGGATTATGAGTCTTTTTCCCGCGAAAAAATTATCGAAAAAGTTCATAACGCCGGAATTGTTGGACTTGGCGGTGCTGGATTTCCTACGCATATAAAACTTAATCCTGGCCCCGATAAGAAAATTGACTCAATAATTGTAAACGCCGCTGAGTGTGAGCCTTATTTGACTACTGACCATCGTGTTCTTCTTGAGAAGACGGATAGGGTTGTTAAAGGGTTGGAAATAGCTTTGAAGCTTCATCCAAACGCTAAAGGATATATAGCTATTGAAAACAATAAGCCTGACGCTATTGAGGCTATGACTCGAGCTACACAGGGTATATCCAATATATCTGTCGCTACGCTTCAGAAGAAATATCCTCAAGGCTCTGAAAAACAAATTATTTACGCTGTTACAAAAAGAGAGGTTCCTTCGGGCAAACTTCCCGCGGATGTTGGCTGTATTGTTGATAATGTTGACACGATTCTCGCTATTGAAAGAGCTGTTGTCAAAGACCGTCCTCTTATGAGGAGAATTGTCACTCTTACAGGAGGCGCTGTTAGAAATCCTGGAAATTATCAGGTTCGTCTTGGTATGAGCTTTAGGGAGCTTATTGAGATGACAGGCGGTTTTAAAGAAGAACCCGCTAAAGTTATTGCAGGAGGTCCTATGATGGGTGTCGCTGTGTATTCTTTGGACGTTCCTTTGATTAAAACATCTTCCGCTATACTTTGTTTGACAAAGGCGGAAACAGAGCTTCCTGAGGAAACTAACTGTATACGATGCGGAAAGTGTGTTGGGGCATGTCCTATGGGACTTATGCCTATTGAGCTTAATGGTGATGTTTTGGCTAATGATTTTGAGGCTTTTGAGAAAAATCATGGTCTTGACTGTATTGAGTGCGGTTCTTGTTCTTATGTCTGTCCGGCTAAAAGACATCTCGCTCAATCTATAAGAGTAACTAAAAGAGCTGTTATGGATATGAAGAAAAAAAAGAAGTAAACGGAGGATTGAAAAATGGATAATTCTAAATTTGTAGTTTCATCAACTCCTCATATTCGTTCTAAGGATTCTACAAGTACGATAATGAGAGATGTTATTATCGCCCTAACTCCCGCAGCGCTTATGGGAATTTGGGCTTTTGGTTTGGAAGCGCTTTTGGTTATTGCTATTTCAATTGCTTCTTGTATATTTTTTGAGGCGGCTTTTCAAAAAGTTACAAAGCAGAAAATTACTGTTTGTGACCTTTCCGCTGTTGTTACCGGTCTTTTGCTGGCGATGAATCTTCCATCGACTTCTCCTTTCTGGATGCCTATTGTCGGCGGATTTTTCGCTATTGTTGTCGCTAAGCAGCTTTTTGGCGGTATTGGACAGAATTTTATTAATCCGGCGCTTGCCGCGAGAGCTTTTTTGCTCGCCTCATATCCAACGGATATGACTAATTTTACTCAGCCGACTGGACTTAATTCACTTATGGAATTATTTGGAGTGACTACTCCTATGGTCGACGCTACCTCTTATGCGACTCCTCTTGCTGTTGTTAAGGGGTCTGAGGCTTTCGCTCCTCAGTCAGGCGATATTTTGAACGCTTTATTTGGTAACGTTGGCGGATGTATTGGAGAGACTTGCGCTATCGCTCTTATACTTGGAGGGCTTTATCTTTTAATTCGTAAGGTTATTTCTTGGAGAATCCCTGTTACATATATCGCTACGGTCTTTATTTTAACCTGGGCTTTCGGTCGGGTTCCTTATTATGAAATATTTATTGGCGGTTTAATGCTTGGCGCTTTCTTTATGGCGACAGACTACAGTTCTTCTCCTGTGACTCCTATCGGACAGATTATTATGGGTATAGGCTGTGGTATTTTGACTTCTATTATCAGGGTTTACGGCGGATATCCTGAAGGTGTTTCATATTCGATACTTATTATGAATCTCGCTGTGCCTTTGATTGACAGATATACAAAACCAAGAATATTTGGAGGGGGTAAAGCAAAATGATGAACGATATTATTAAACCGGGCATTGTTCTTCTCATAATAACCGTTGTTGCCGCTGGTCTTTTGGGCGCTGTTAATATCGCCACGGAAGATAAAATCGCGGAACAGGAGGTTATCGCTAAGGAGGCGTCTATGAAAACGGTTCTTCCTGACGCTAAGAGCTTTGCCGAAGAGAAAAAAAACGAGGACAAAACTTATAATGTTATTAAAAGCTATGCTGAAGGTTTAGATGACAGCGGAAATACTGTCGGGTATACTTTTTCTGTTACAACAAAGGGATTTAGTACGGGTTTGAACCTTATGGTTGGTATTACTAACGATGGTACCATCAGTGGGGTTGATGTGTTATCTCATGAGGAAACTCCCGGACTTGGAGCTAACGCCACAACTGATTGGAAAAATCAATTTGCCGGAAAAGCGGGAACTCTTAAAGTGTCGAAAAGTGACTCTGTCGGAAATGATGAGATTAAGGCTATTACCGGAGCGACTATTACATCTAACGCTGTTACAAACGCTGTTAATACAGCTTCTGATTTTTACAATAATGTTATTAAAAACGATGGGAAAGCGGAAAAAGGAGTTCCTGGCAAGGTTGACTCAAATTCGGGAGCGACAGCGAATTCACCTGAGACAATGAATCCTTCTGAACCCCCAGATTTGCCTGAAGTTCCGAATTCTCCTGAACCCCCAAATCCTCCTGAACCCCCGAATCATCATAGAGAACCAAATCACCATTATCAAAACAGAGGAGGCGTTGAGTAATGAATCCATTGAAAATATTAAAAAACGGTATAATTGACGATAATCCTACATTTGTTCAGGTAATTGGTATGTGTCCGACGCTGGCCGTTACGACAAGCGCTATAAACGGTATTGGTATGGGTCTTTCAACAATGGCTGTTTTGGTGTGCTCAAATATGGCTATTTCTTTGATAAGAAAGTGTATTCCTGACCAAATCAGAATTCCGGCTTATATTGTTGTAATCGCTAGTTTCGTTACGATTGTTCAAATGCTTTTGAAAGCGTTTTTGCCTGACTTGAACGCTTCCTTGGGATTATTTATTCCTCTTATAGTTGTAAACTGTATTATTCTTGCTCGTGCTGAGGCTTTCGCTTCTAAAAACGGTATTATCGCCTCTATGTTCGATGGTATTGGTATGGGTCTTGGATTTACAGTCGCTCTTGGGGTTATTGGTGTTGTAAGAGAGTTGCTTGGAAGCGGTCAGATTTTTGGACTTTCCATTCTTCCGGAGGCGTTCCCTCAGACTATTATTATGATTCTCGCTCCAGGCGCGTTTTTTACTCTTGCTTTTCTTATGATGCTTATTAAAAAAATAAAAGGTGAAAATTAAAGGAGGTTAAGGACATGGAAGAAATAAATTTTATTACGCTGTTTTTTGGCGCGATTTTTGTAAACAACTTTGTATTATCTAAATTTTTAGGTATATGCCCTTTCCTCGGTGTCTCAAAAAAAGTTGAGACTGCTGTCGGTATGGGTATAGCTGTTACTTTTGTAATGACTATCGCTTCCGCCGCCACTTGTTTGGTTTATAATTATATATTGATACCACTTGGAATAAGTTATTTATATAATATTGCTTTCATTCTGATAATCGCCTCGCTTGTGCAGTTTATTGAGATGTTTATCAAAAAATCGTCTCCAACCCTTTATCAGGCTCTGGGCGTTTATCTTCCTCTTATAACAACCAACTGCGCTGTTTTGGGTGTCGCTGTCGCGAGTATGCAGGATTTGGAAGCTCTTGAGGTTGTGTCTGTTGGAACTAAGTTTATTTATTCTCTTGTTTACGGCGTTGGCGCCGCTTTGGGCTTTACTCTCGCTATTGTTCTTTTCGCTGGGATAAGAGAAAGACTTGAAAGGAACAATCTCCTTCCGGTTGTTAAGGGATTTCCTATTGCCTTGATTACGGCGGGACTTATGTCAATATCATTTTTAGGCTTTTCAGGTCTTTTATAAGAGGAGGTAGACATAAATGGATATAAATAGTATACTTTTCCCCATTTTAAGCATAGGCGGACTTGGCGTTATATTTGGTCTTGGCCTTGGTTTCGCGGGGGTTAAATTTAAAGTTGAACAAGACGAGAGGATTCCTCGTGTTAGGGAGTGCCTTCCGGGAGCAAACTGCGGCGGATGTGGTTTTGCTGGTTGCGACGCTTTTGCTGAGGCTGTTGTAAGCGGAAAAGCCAAAACAAACGGCTGTCCTGTTGGCGGAGCCGCTGTTGGAGCTAAAGTCGCTGATGTTATGGGTGTTAAGGCTTCTGAGTCTGAGAAAATGGTCGCTTTTGTGAAATGCTCTGGAAATTGTGAGGTTAGTAAATCTAAATACGATTATTATGGTATGGACGACTGTTCTATGGAAAACGCTCTTGCTGGAGGCTCTAAAGGCTGTTCTTATGGGTGTCTTGGTGATGGAAACTGTGTTAAGGCTTGTAATTTTGGGGCTATTTCTGTAGTTAACGGTGTGGCTGTTGTTGACAAAGAAAAATGTACTTCTTGCGGGGCTTGTATTTCAGCTTGTCCTAAAAATCTTATTGAGCTTGTTCCTTACAAAAATAAAATTCATGTTGCCTGTAACTCAAGGGATAACGGAAAAACTGTTCGTGAGAACTGCTCTGTTGGTTGTATTGGATGTACTTTATGTCAGAAAAATTGTGAGTATGACGCTGTTCATATTGAGAATTTCCTTGCTAAAGTGGATTATGACAAATGTGTTCAATGCGGTGTTTGTACTACAAAATGTCCTACAAAAGCTATTAAGTAAAACGAGGAATAGTGTGAGTTTATAAAAAAATTGTTAAGGCGTGTCTATGGATTTTGTGTGATTTCAAAGTCTATGGACACGTCTTTTTTTGGAGGTTTGAGCTTATATGAATATAATTGGAAAAGGCAACAGCGCTGAGGTAATTGAATATGGGGAAGGGAAGGTATGTAAATTATTTCATAATGGACAGCCTGATAAATTGATAAAGCTGGAATATGAAAACTCTGTTGAGATATTTAAGAGTGGTATTTCTGTTCCTAAGGTTTTTGAGATAGTTGAGATTGAGAAACAAGGAGGTATTGTATATGAAAGGATTTATGGAAATTCTTTGTTGGATTTATGGAGAAATGGAAAAGATAAAAATAACGCTATGAATATTTTTGTTGAAGTACACAAAGATTTGTTAAAGCATCATTCTGAAAAGTTATTGTCCTATAGGGATTATTTAAAAGCTGTTATGTATATATATGAAAATACTGAGAATTTTGTAAATTTATTTAAAGAATGTGAATTAAACAATTTATTGGATTATAAAGAATATATAGCGTCAATGGAGTTGAGGAATAAGGCGGAATTGGATATTATGGAAGAATTGGATTCACTTCCTGATGGGGATTGTATTTGCCATGGGGATTATCATTTAAATAATGTGATTATTAAACCTGACGGAGAGGCTGTTATAATTGATTTTACTAATTTATGCCATGGCCCCTGGATATATGATATAGCAAGGACATTTTATTTTTTGGGTAAGGGCAACAGTTGTATGGCTGACGAGTATTTAAAAAAGATAGATGTTTCTGAAAGTGATATTATTAAGTATGTCAGTGTTATTGATAAATGTCGTAAATATGAGTTATATTTTAATGAGAAAATTAGAGCTATATAAGTAGTGGATTGAGTTAGAACCTGTCTAAAATCTAATAACTGTTTAGGCAATACCGCATATAGTAATTACACTTAAATTATAACAAAAAAATATTTTACGAGTGCGTAAGCACTGCTGGGCGGTAAGCGAATTGCGAAGCAATTTGCAGCCCGTGCAAGTAAAATAACGTGAGTTCGATGAAATTTTATAATTGATGGAACCTTTTTCTATCGCAAAAAGGTTCCAAACCTCCAAAAATGCTCTTGAAGCATTAAAAATCTTGAGGTTTCACCTCAAACTCCGCAAACTTTTTGAAAAAAGTTTGACAAAAACTTTTGTGCGAA
>CATJCJ010000276.1 GCA_949738935.1 uncultured Eubacteriales bacterium
GTTTATCATTTCGCAGAATAATTCATATTTTACTCCTCCTACTTGATTTCGACCATCTTTGTAGGTAAGTATATCTTTATCTATTGCGTCCCATTTATCATTTTCAGTATCACCATAAATTACTGGCTCAACTACATTCTCATCATACTCAACTTTAAATGAGTATCCATAAATTCCATCTGTATTATTGCCAAGTTTAAACTCAACAATAAACTCATCGCCTTCTTTTACACTGGTATTCGCTGTCTCAGCAGTAAGAGTTAGTGGTTCTGTGGCAAGTTCTATGTCACTGCCTGTACCATCTTCAACCGCACCAATTGCTGATGTAGAAAATACCGATGTAAGTAAAACAGATGACGCCACTGCCATACTTACATACTTTTTAAGTTTCCTAAACACCTTAAAATTCCTCCTTTTATTTTTTATTATAGTAACCTCCCATTTATCTATTAAAGATAAACTTTCATATTACTATTTAATTATACATTTATCATACTTAAATGTCAATGGCTTTATTACCTCTGTAACAATTTTGCAATATATTAAAATTAATATCAAATATCCATTAAAATAATAGAGTGTATCAAAAGCTAAAACATAAAACACCTTGATACACTCTATAAAAATCAAACTACATCTACATAAACAAATCTACTCTGGGTAAAAATTATTATGCCTCCGCAGGGAATGATGTAATTTTATTATTACATCTATTAATAACCATAAGAGCGTCAGCAACACTTATATTACCGTCATTGTTAACATCTCCAGCAAGTTGTTGCATATCATTTGCTGTAATTTTATTATTACAAATATTAACAAGCATAAGAGCATCGGCAACACTTATATTACCATCGCCATTAACATCACCATGTACATAGAACTGAACTGTATAATCAGTACCAGCAATAGTTACAGTAGCAGTCTTAGTAGCAACATCATAACTCTTAACAGTCGCACCTGTTACGCCAATAGTTTCAACAGTCAAGTCACCCAATTTAACAGTGCTTCCAACAACAGGAACAATAGCACCGCCCGCGATTTCTTTAACTTTACCCTTAGCTACAGTAGCTGTAAGACCAGTTTCACCTTTAGCCAAACCAATCTCAACACCACCGACAGTAAGTTTCACATCACCAGGAGTTTCTCCGCTGTCTTTCTTAACAGTAAATTGTTTAGTTTTACCATTCTTACCTGTAATAGTAATAGTTTTTCCATCAACAGCCACACTAGCGGCATCAGCCGGATTGAAAGTAGCAGTCTTAAACGCTTCAAGAACAGCCTCTTCAGTAAGAGCTGAATCCTTAGCGATAACGATTTCGTCACCGTCAAGAGTAGCGCCTGTTACAGTATAACCGTCTTTACCGTCACTAGTAAGAACGATACCTGTATCACCAACAGTCAAAATAAACTCTGGCATATGCTCTTTAGTAGGAGCTTTCTTAGTAACATTAATAATCTTAGTCACACTGCCCTGAGTAATAGTGATAGTAGTACCCTTAGCTGTAATAGTAGTTGACTCACCTGTAACTGTAGCTGCCGCCAAAGCTGCCGCGAGAGCTTCCGGTTCAAGGTTAGCGTCACCGTCGATTGCGAGAGTACCAACGCCCTGAGCGTCTTCTGAATACTCAACAAGACTAGCCGGAGTAGCTGTCAATATTTTACTAGCTACAGCGATAGTAACACCCTCAGCTGTTACACTAAAGTCTTTGAACTCTGTTTCAGGATTAGCCGGAACAGTTACATCTGATGCGCTGTCTTCTTTAAACACAATAGGAGTACCTACTGTACCGCTTACAGGAGTTTCATAGAATAAAGCGTCAGTAACAGGAGTCAAATTAACAATAGGAGCTCCAGCTTTCAATACTTTAAATTTAGCCTTGAAAAGAACACCCGCTGTATCAGTAGCTATAGATACTGAATTATTTCCTCCGTTAAGACCTGTAACGTCAGCGATTTTAATACGTCCAAGCTCTCTCGCTTTTGTTGTTCCGTTAAGTTTTCCATCAAATTTTCCGCCCAAGAAATCCTGGTCTCCCGCTTCCGGAGCATAATCAGCCTGAGCGTTAACAGCCTCCGCTATAATCAAAGGCAATTTTGCGCCTCCGAAAGGATATGATACGGATTCAGCCAAATCCACGTTTGACGCCTCAACAAATTCCAATGCGCTTGGGTCAAAATCAATATAGAAAGTATAGTTGTTAATACCTGTAACATCTTTAATGCTGTAAGTTATCTCAACTTCATCATTAACCGCGAAATTAACCTTTTCAGCGGCTGCGCCGACACCTTTAACAGTAGACATCAATCCGCCTTTTGCCTCAACACCAGGCTTGTCGCCGCCGCCTGCTGTTGTTGTCTCAACAGGAGTGTCTCCTCCCGTTGTTGTTGTCTCAACAGGAGCCGCTGTAGTTGTTTCAACTGGAGTTTCCTCAGCAGGGAAAGTATCACCAACAACAGCTACATTAAGCTCAGAGATATCTGACTCATAACCGTCCATTGTAAAGAAAGAAGCCTTATCAAGAGACTCAATCTTCTCAACGTCAGCCGCGAGATTAACGCCTAATGCCTGAGTAGCTGTGTCAGTAGCGATAAGATCATCGTTTACATAAGCTTTAACAACATCATTGTCAAGGTCAACCTCAATTTTATAAGTTGCCTCTGTTGTAGGACGATCAATCGTACTCATAGTGTTAACTCTTCCGCCTGAAGCGTTGTTTCTAAGTCCAAGTTTACCCTCAGCGCTAACTATAATAGCTAACAAATCCGAACTTGTCTTGCTGCCCGTACGAGTACCGTTAACTTCCATCAAAGGATATTCTTTTAATGGCAAAGCTTTAATGTCCATCTTGCCTTTAAAAGTCACAACACCTTTTGTAAGTACTTTAGGGAAGTTTACAAACAATTTACCGCCACCGGTAAGATTAATCTTGCCATCTTTGTATGTAGCGGTAGCTGTCGCGTAAATCTTAGCAGCTGTATCTGCTGTTACGTTTCCTGTTCCTGTTGTAGGATAATCTCTACTATCACTTCCGCCGCCTTGGCTTCCTGAAGTAGTTGTCTCAACTGGAGTTTCTCCACCAGCTGCTGTTGTTGTCTCAACTGGAGTTTCTCCTCCGGCTGCTGTTGTTGTCTCAACTGGAGTTTCTCCACCAGCCGTTGTTGTTGTTTCAACTGGAGTTTCTCCTCCGGCCGCTGTTGTTGTCTCAACTGGAGTTTCTCCTCCGGCCGCTGTTGTTGTTTCAACTGGAGTTTCTCCTCCGGCCGCTGTTGTTGTCTCAACTGGAGTTTCATCAGGGTCTTCTGTAAACTCTATTTTATTAATTTGCAGTTTAGAACCGCCTACAGCAATGAAATAAGTTTTACCCTTTTCAACTTTAAATGAAAGGTCAATATTATTGCCGTTTGTGCTAGTCGTTCCTATCTTCAAGTCCGCGAAAACTCCGAGAGCGGAACTACTTGCCACAAGGTCTTTATCAATATCTTGTGGTTGATTCGCTGTCATTGTATCCGCAAAGCCCAAAACATCATCTCCGCACATAACACTGGTTAACTTAGGGGAATAGCTTTGTTCACCAGATACAGCGTTTCCTCCCACACCTTTAACATTCATTGCAAATTTTCCGTTTACTTTAGGCTTAAACTCAACATGTGTTGATTTTGTTCCAGTCTTGGTTATAACGCCGGTTTGTGCATTCACTGTACCATTCTCTTTGTTAAACGAAATATACGCAGGATTATTTCCACTAGCGTCACCTATATTAAAACCTGTTTCGTCAGATTTTTTAAGTGAAACCAATGATTTTGCTGTACCCAACTCAGCGACAGCTGTTTTCTTTTCTTGAATAGTCCAATCACATCCAGCGGCAGATACGGTTCCTTCCGTAACGCCCACTTGTGCTGCGAGTTCAATACCACTATCAGGTGTTTCAGCGAAAACAACACCTGTGTAGGAACTGGTTAAAAGCATAGCTGCGGCGAGAACTTTGCTTATAAACCGTTTCACATCTTTCTTCATTTTTCTTCCTCCTTATCATAATAATTTGTTTTCCAATACTCCACAATATCTGTGAGTATATTAGTATTATACAATCAAAACAAAAATAAGTCAATATGAAAACAAAAAATCCATAAAAAAATTCCTCCCAAAAACTTCCCTCAAAAATCCACACAAAATAGGAAAGAATTTTTTTCTATCCTATTTATATTCTAAAATTACTGTACAAGGAACGGCGTTTTAAGGGGTTCGGGGAAAATCCCAACCCCCAGAACTCTTCAAAAAAACTGCCCCTCCAAAAATCACCCCTTTGCCGACAGCGTTTTAAGGGGTCTGGGGGAAATCGCAATCCCCCAGCGCTTTTGGTACTTTTGGCACACAAAAGTACAATAAATAATATATGTTGCCGTTTTCTACATTTTATGATAAAATATTCATATGGGCAATCAGAACGATAATCGGCTGCTATAATGCTTTGCCTAGCCGACCGACCATATATCTTTTTAGATTTAATGGGAGGGAGGTGATATGCTATGACTATATATGAATCTTTAATGTTGTGTTTTACATTTGGATTAATCATTGTAGCTATACTAAACGCAAAAAAATAGCAGCCCTCTGCGTCGAATAGACGGCTGCTATTTTTAGCTGTCAGTCGGCTAATCATTTTGATTGCCTTTATATTTTTATTATACCACAAAAAAATAATTTGTAAACCCCCATAAATTATTATAAAAAAATTACCCTTCTCCAAAAAGCTCCCCTTTGCCGACAGCGTTTCAAGGGGTCTGGGGGAAATCGCAATCCCCCAGCGCTTTTGGTACTTTTGGCGTACAAAAGTACATAA
>CATJCJ010000277.1 GCA_949738935.1 uncultured Eubacteriales bacterium
GAGATGCTCTTGATGTTAAAACAAGAGAACTTATTACCCTTTCTGTCTTAACCGCAAACGGCGGCTGTGAATCTCAGATAGGCGCTCATACAGCAGGTAATTTGGCTGTGGGAAATACAGAAGACCAAATTTTATCAGCGGTAGTGCTTTGTGTTCCTTATAACGGATTTCCGAGAACATTAAATGCCATTAACGCGGTTAAAGCGGCAATATCAGAAAAATAATTAGTTATAAATTAATTCAATAAGTAAGTCTGCCTATTATGCGGCGGATACTTACTTATTATAAATGAGCTTATCAAAAAAATAATTTCTTATCAATTAATATTGTTGATGAGAACATTTTGCCTGAAGCGGATTACAGCGGAAAAGTAAGCGGACGAAACGAGGATAAATCAAAACTTTTCGAGTATGAAATTGAGGAAACGGGAACGCCTGTAATCAAAAAATCACCTTTAGTTATGGCTTGTAGGATTGCTGACGTTTATAATACGCCTAATTTTGAAAGTTTTATATGTTCCATGAAAAGTACATATGTTGAGGAAGAATATTTGAATGAAGAGGGAAAAGTAAATTATCACATTCTAAAACCTGTTCTTTTTGAGTTTCCGGCATATGAATATTTAAAAACAGGAGAGGTTATAGGAAAATGTCTTTCCTTTGCGAAAGGAGCGAAATAATGTTATGCCAAAAGGTTCTGCTGAATTAACGAAAGAACGCGAAAACGAAATTATTAATGCTTGTGTGAAATTGTATGAAACTATGAGTTTTAAAGAAATAACAATTAAAGAAATAGGAAATATTACTTCTTTTAAAAGAAGTTCAATTTATAATTATTACAATACAAAAGAGGAAATATTTCTTGATATTTTAAAAAGAGAATATGAACAATGGACGCAGGAATTATATACCGTCGCAGATGATGAAAAAGAGCTTACAAAAAATGATTTTGCCGAATTTCTGGCACATTCTTTGGAAAAGAGGGAAACTATGCTTAGTCTTTTATCTTTAAATCTCAGAGATATGGAAGATAACAGTCATATGGAAAAACTTATTGAATTTAAAAAGGTTTACAGAGAAACAATAAACGCTGTAAGAAAACTCCTTGATAAATTTAATATGTCAGAATGGGAAAAAGATGATTTTATATATTCCTTTTTTCCTTTTATGTATGGAATTTATCCTTACGCGGTTGTAACAGATAAACAGCGAAACGCAATGAGTGAGGCAAACATAAATTATAAATATATGTCAATATATGAATTGGCCTTACTCGGAATAAAAAAATTACTTGGTATATAAGTTATGGAAATAAATAACTATTGCTTTTTATGAACAAGACGTAGAAGTTATTGACTATAAACTTGGAGATTTTGAGTCAGGAATAGAGTATTTCTCTGTACCTCAAGATATTAGCGTAACTATTGAAGCTGTGGAATAAAATCAAATAAATTTATGCGGAGGTAATGAATATATGAATAATGAAATGCCCAAAATCGCTATGGGTGCCTGGGCGTGGGGCGACGCCGGAAAATTTGGAAATGTTTTCGGAAATAAAATGACGGAAGAAGATTTTAAACCTGTATTTGACGAAGCGATAAAAAACGGATTGAATTTATGGGATACGGCGGCTATCTACGCAATGGGCGAATCTGAAAATATACTTGGTAAATTTGTAAAGAACATAAATCGTGACAATATTATTATATCAACAAAATTTACCCCTCAGATTGCAAATACCGAAGTTAGTGCGGAAGAAGCAGTGCAGGAAATGATTAACGGCAGTAAAAAGCGTCTTAATATTGATTATGTGGATATTTATTGGATTCACAATCCGGCTGATGTTGAAAAATGGACTAAGGCTATTATTCCCGTCGCGAAAAGCGGACAGATAAAATCAATCGGTGTTTCTAATCATAATATTACAGAATTAAAACTAGCTTCTGAAATATTGGCAAAAGAAGATTTGAAAATATCCGCTGTTCAGAATCATTTCAGTCTTTTAAACCGTTCATCAGAAAGAGCTGGTATTTTGGATTATTGTAAGAAAAATGGTATGGTATTTTATTCTTATATGGTTTTGGAGCAGGGAGTGTTATCGGGAAATTATGGCAGCAATAATTTGTTCCCTGAAGGAAGTGACAGAGCAAAAGCTTATAACTCTTTAATGCCGAAACTTGAAGATTTAATTGAAAAAATGCGTTCACTTGCCGCAAAACATAACGCAAGCGTTGCGCAAATTGCAATCGCTTGGGCAATATCAAAAGGAACTGTGCCAATTATTGGCGTTACAAAGGTTAAACACGTTAATGATGCTGTAAAATCAGCCAAAATTGTTCTTTTCCCGGCTGAAATTGAGGAACTGGAAATACTTGCAGATAAAGCGGAAGTAAACGTAATTCGTGGCTGGGAAAAAGCAATGGATTGATGAATTTATAAAAATATAAAAGGAGGCAAAAAAATGAGAAAATTAATATCTTTTATTTTGTTAATTGTAATGGCATTTATTTCTCCTGTTCAAAACAATGTTGTAAAGGCGGCGGATAACAGCAATATTCTTGTAGCGTATTTTTCTTGTACAGGAACAACGGAAGGTATTGCGAAGCATATCGCAAATATATTAGACGCTGATACTTATAAAATTGAACCGGCGCAGCCTTATACAACTGCGGACTTAAATTATAACAACAGTTCGTCAAGAGCGAATAAAGAACAAAACGACCCAACTGCAAGACCTGAGATTTTAGGTTCAATACCTGATATAGATAAATATGACGCTATATTTATAGGCTACCCCATATGGTGGGGACAAGCGCCGAAAATAATATATACATTTTTTGAAAGCTATGATGATTTTTCGGGAAAAATGATTATTCCTTTCTGTACGTCGGGAAGCAGCGGTATCGGTTCAAGCGCTCAAAATTTACATACTCTCGCAAACGGAGCGGAATGGCTTGATGGCAGACGTTTTGACGGCGGCGTTTCCGAAACTACAGTAAAAGCATGGACAGATACTATAAAATTGCCTGAGCCAACGGTAAAGCCTGATACGGATACAAAAATAAATATTAACGGCAATATTATTACGGTAAATAACGCCCCTGATAACTCCACACTTATCATAGCTTTTTATAAAGATAAGGTATTGAGGGACGTTTCAATAAAAAATGGCAGCGGAACGATAACCGCTGACTTGACCAATAATTTTGCGGAAAATATGAATGACGCTGATGAATTTAAAGCGTTTGTGTGGAATATGAATACGCTTGAGCCTTTATGCGGTACATATTCTTTAAACTTAAACAGAATTATAAAATTATCACAGAACGAAAATGAAATTTTAATTAAGCTTAATAACAGCAGAGCAAGCAATGATTTATTAAGCCGTTTGCCTATGACGGTTAATTTTGAGGATTACAATAATACCGAAAAAATAAGCTATCTTGACGAAAAATTGGACAATACAGACGGGCAGGATGGCTATGAACCGAAAGCTGGCGATTTCGCATTGTATGCGCCATGGGGCAATTTATCGCTTTTTTACAAGGATTTTAGCTATTCCGGCGGTCTTACTCCCCTTGGCAGTGTTATTTCAGGAAGCGAGCTGATTGAAAAAATGGAGGGGAACATAAAAATTGAAATTAATACAGATTCTGTATCTCCCATAAATGATAATTTAGTCTTTATAAAAGGCGGAACATTTGATATGGGAAGTATAGAAAGCGAGCCGGAGCGTGAAGCTGACGAAATTAGCCATAGTGTAACTGTAAACGATTTCTATATGTCACCGACAGAAGTTACACAGAAAGAATACCGGGAAATAACCGGAAACAATCCAAGTGAAAACAAGGGAGATAATCTTCCGGTGGAAAATGTGAACTGGTATGACGCTGTTAAATATTGCAACGCTTTAAGCAAAGCTAAAGGACTTACAGAATGTTATACTATTGACGGAAACAATGTAACATGGAATAAATACGCCGACGGCTATCGTTTGCCTACTGAAGCTGAATGGGAGTACGCCGCAAGAGCAAACACAGTGGCTCCTTTCAGTTTTGGAGATTATGTATATGATAAAGACGCAAATTGTTATAATGCGTATGGTTATAATAATAATGCATCAGGTTCTTGGGTAAACGATTATTTAGGATATACGGTAGATGTTGACAGTTATAACGCTAACGACTATGGACTTTATAATATGCACGGTAATGTTAGCGAATGGGTATGGGATTGGTATGGTGTTTATGATGTAAATAATATTGACAATCCAACAGGTCGTGTTTCGGGTGCTTATAAAATTGCTCGAGGAGGCGCTTGGAATGATTTTCCTAAAAATATTCGTTCAGCGTATAGAAGTGCTGTTCCAGCAGATATAAATTCTTACGGTATAGGAATCAGATTAGTTCGAAGCGGCGTAAAAAATTCCGGTACTGTAACAAGTGTGTATGAAGCAAAAAGCGAAAATGCGGAGAAAAAGGTTTTAATCGCTTATTTTTCACAAACAGGCAATACAGAAGGATTGACTAATATTATAGCGGAAATGACCGAAGCGGATGTATTTCGTATTGAACGTAAAATACCTTATTCAGCTGCTCATAATTCGCAGGTATTATATGCCGAGGCTTTGAACGAACAAAGAAAGAACGCTGTTCCTGAGTTAAAGGAATATCTTGAGGATAAGGGAATTGATATTAGTCAGTATGATACAATTCTGCTTGGATACTGTAATTGGTGGGCTTCTATACCAGCGCCTGTAAGAAGTTTTTTAACACACTATGATTTAGAGGGGAAAAATATAATTCCTTATTGCAGTATGGGTGGTGGAAGATTCGGTCAGACAATAAGCGCGATAGCGAAACTCTCTCCAAGCAGTGTTATAAAAGATGGTTTAGATGTGACATATTCTTCATATGACAGAAACAGAATACGCAAGTGGCTTACAGACAACGGTATAACTGTTGTAGAATAAAAGGAGGTCTTTTTATGAGAAAAGCAATAAAAACATTTTTGTTTGTTTTATCTGTAATGACATTATTATGTATTGTTTCCGGCTGTGGTGATACTGAGCAAAACAGCGCTTCTGTTCCGGAAACAGATACAAATATAACTGATAACAATACTGAATCAAGAGTATCAGAAAATGAAAGTATTGTAAATGAATCTAATACAGATGACAGCACAGAAAAAAATACAGACGGCGAAAATAAATCACGTATTTTGGTAGCTTATTTTTCAGCCACAGGAACAACAAAAAAAGTTGCAGAAACCACTGCCAATATACTTTCAGCTGATTTATATGAAATTACCCCAAAAGAACCTTATACTGACGACGATTTAGATTATGGCAATAGCAGCAGCCGTACAAGTATAGAAATGAACGATGATTCAAGCCGTCCGGAAATTTCGGGTATTGTTGAAAATATGGAAGATTATGATATTGTGTTTTTGGGATACCCAATATGGTGGGGAGAAGCTCCGCATATTATTTACACATTTATGGAAAGCTATGACTTTTCTGATAAAACAATTATTCCTTTCTGCACGTCAGGTGGCAGTGGAATAGGCGCAAGTGCTAAAAATGTTCACTCCTCTGCATCTGATAGCGGAATGTGGCTTGACGGCGACAGATTAAACGGTAGTTCCTCACGTGATGATATAGTAAAATGGATTGACAGTCTTGATTTGGACGTGAACGTACAGTGAGCAAAAAATAAATTGTAAAAATAATAACAGATATGGCTATGACCGTTTTACTTCCTATTCTTATGGCATATATGATTATAGGTCAAAAATTACATGAATGGCTTGGAACGGTAATGCTGCTGTTATTTATAGCACATCATATTTTAAATTTTCGGTGGATTAAAAATTTGTTCAGAGGCAGATATACGGTAGTCCGTATATTTACCTCGTTAATAAATATTTTGCTTGTGTTTGATATGATATGTCTTGCTGTGAGCGGTATTATAATATCAAGTTATGTGTTTGATTTTTTAAATATACACAATGGAATGGTTTTCGCAAGACAACAGCATATGTTTTCGGCTTATTGGGGTTTTATGCTTATGTCGGTTCATCTCGGAGCGCATTGGAACTTTTTTGTAGGTTCGATAAAGCGTATTACACATAGTGTCAAAGAAAGCTCTGCGGTCATATGGATATTTAGAATAATCGTACTTCTTATATCTATATATGGCATATATTTGTTTATTATACAAAATATAACCGATTATCTGTTTTTAAAAACAGCGTCTGTATTTTTTGATTTTGATAAAGAACCGTTAGTATTTTTCTGCGAATATATTGCTATGATAATTCTGTTTGCAGCTATAGCGTACTATCTGAATAAATGCTTTCAAAGAATATTAATAAATAAAGAGAGGCTGACAATGAAAAAGTTTAAAAATTTTATTTTTCTTATAACTGCACTTGTATTTTTGCTCAGCGAATGCGGAAGTGAAAATAGCGAAAAAGGTTTATCAAATACAATACAATCTTATGAGAACAGTGAAATACAGACGCAATCGTCTGATAAAACGCAATCCGCGCCGAAAGGATTTGTATTAATCAAAAGAGGTACTTTTGAAATGGGAGGTCTAAGGGTTTACCGTGGCGGCGACTGGAACGATTTTGCTAAAAATATGCGCTGTGCTTATCGTGCGACTTTAGCTCAGGATAAGGCAAGCTTTAATATTGGTTTGCGTTTGGTATGCGGTGCGGTATCAATGAGCGGAAGCGTATCAGTCGCCGAGTCTGAAAAAAAGTAAAAAACGGCGAGAAAATGCGGATAGCGTATTTTTCATGGAGCGGCAATACAGAGGGAGCGGCTAAAGAAATTCAGTCGCAGACAGGAGCCGATTTATTTAAAATTGAATGGGTAAATCCATATTCAAGCGATTATAATACGGTTTTGGACGAAGCACAGAGAGATCAAAATAATCAGGCAAAACCCAAACTTTCTGTACAAGTTGAAAATATTGAAGATTATGATGTTATTTTCCTTGGTTTTCCTAATTGGTGGGCATCTATTCCTATGCCGATAGCGTCATTTCTTGAAGAATGTGATTTAAGCGGAAAAACAATAATTCCATTTTTTTCTCACGGCGGCGGCCGTTTTGGACAAAGCGTTACAGCAATTTCAAAATTAGCGCCTGCTTCTGTAATTGGCGAAGGTTTATCTATTCACTATTCAAGCGGAGCGGAGCTTTCCGATGATATAGCACAATGGTTAAATAAAAATAATATAAAAAATTAAAGGGGCTTTTATTATGGCAGAAAAAAATGTAAACAACAGCACAAGAGAAACACAAGAAAACAGTATGGTTTTTCCTATTGGAAATCCAAATGATGGTTTTGCGCAATATTTTATAGGGCAAAGCTATCTTGCTCCTCTCTCAACGGAGCAGGCCGGAATTTTTAACGTGACCTTTGAACCCGGGTGCCGTAACAACTGGCATATCCATAAAGCGGATAAAGGAGGCGGTCAAATCCTTGTATGCGTAAATGGCAGAGGATATTATCAGGAATGGGGAAAAGAAGCGAGGGAGCTTAATCCCGGCGATGTTGTCAATATTCCTGTTGGTGTAAAGCACTGGCACGGAGCAGCTCCTAACAGCTGGTTTTCACACCTTGCCGTTGAGGTTCCAGGAGAAAACGGCAGTAATGAATGGCTTGAAGCTGTTGACGATGAAATCTATGGAAAATTGAAATAAGAAAATAAGTTTAGGAGGATAAAATTATGTTTAAGAAATTCACAGCAGTTTTTATTATGCTTTTGCTTTATGTGTTTTTTA
>CATJCJ010000278.1 GCA_949738935.1 uncultured Eubacteriales bacterium
TATGTATCCTAAATATAAGCTAATACAATTTATACCAGTCAAAAGGTGAAATGTAATAAGTTTTTCATTACTTTGCCTTTTGACTAATAGTAAATTAAAGATTCCTGATAAAAATATAATTATCATATTCCCCCCTTATACTAAACACTTATTTGCTCTCTTCTCGTCTTTCTCCACATTCACTGCCGCCGTTTTCTGGCTCACTTTCTTCTTTCATTTCCCCATTAATAATTGAAAGTATTTTCTTTCTCGTATCAATAGCGTCTCTTTTTCCGCTAAGAACTTCACTAATATAAGATTCGCTCACTCCTATTTTTTCAGCAAGCTCAGTTTGTTTCATTCCAATATCAAGAAGTCGTTTTTTAACCTCTATGCCAAAATTTTTGCTTTCCACAATTATCAATATTTACATACCTCCTTAAATTTTGACAAAGTTTTTCTTTTAATATTTCTTTTTTTTATTCTCTATGATATAATGACGTTATGTGTTGATTTCTTCACCAACACCACAAAACGATTTACGCCAAGTATATGAACGCCAATTCTATATTTTATAGCCTAATACCTTTTTGTGGTTTTTGGTGAACTTCTTAACCTAGTTATATTATATTTCAGCAAATGCCAAAAGTCAATTATATTTTTTGGCATTTGCCAATATTATTAAAATCACACAACTAAGGAGGGCAATATATGGCATTTTTAGAGACTGTTTTGTCAATAATGAACAAAAAAAACATAAGTAAAAATAAAATATTAACAGATTTAAAACTCTCTAAGAGCTCTTTTATTGATTGGCAAAATAGAGGCACTATTCCTGGAGGAGAAACTTTAGTTAAAATTGCAGATTACCTAAATTGTTCTGTTGATTATCTTTTAGGCAGAACTGATAATCCTATCAAAACTGTATCATCTAATGACTTTTCCAACTCTACAATCACAAACAGCACTGTAGGAACTAATTCCGCTAAAATAACTGTACACAATAATCAAAAAAACGAACTTTCAGAACAATCAGCCGAACTTTTAAAAATTTTTGAAAACCTAAATATTAGAGAACAAACTAAACTTCTTTCTTTTGCTTTTGAGCTTGAGTCTCAGAATAAAAATAGCTAAAATATTGTAATATTTTATATATATATAATCATGCTATAAATACAACTATAGTTGCAAATACAAATTAATTAATAAGGAGAATTATTTATGGATTTCGTTACACTTAATGTTGAAACATCTTCAGAATCAGAAAATAGCGTATGCCGAATATCAGCTATTGAATATGAAAATAATAAAATTACTTATAGAAAAGAATGGATAGTTCAACCTCCTAAAAACGAATATGCTGAAAATTACAGGTTTTATACAACTTTATCACCAACAGACACAGAAAACAAGCCCAGCATCTATGATATATGGGAGGAAATCGAGAATACATTATACAACAAGATGGTCATAGCCTATATTGCAAACCACACGTTTAGCTGTCTTATTTCATCATTTAATTATTTTAGAAATATATGGATGAATAATAATTTGTGTAAAGGAAAATCAAAGAAAAATGCCCTAAATTGTGAATTTATATGCTTATGGCAAGTTTTAAATAGATTATTCATAAAATTAAGAACTAACTCTTTAGATGAATTGTGTAATTTTTTCACAGATTCTCAAAAAAATAATTTAGGCATAAATAATGATTTAAAAATAGAATTTATCTTCAGTAAAGTTTTAAAATATTTCAATATAAATAACTTTATACCATTAAAGCACCTAGCCGGTATTACAATTGGGCAAGTACATACTTATAAAATTTCAAAAAATTTAGTAATAAAAACATTACTTAAACAAATACAAGAAGAAGTTTCCATTTATTGTGACGAATCCGTTTCTTTATCTCTTGACAAAATAATTAACATTTTGGAACAAAACAAAAATACACCAAAAATTTATAAAGATTATTTCCAAGAATATTATCCTTGTTTACCTATAACTGAAACAGAAGAGTTTAGAAAATATGATTTTACTGATTTAATAAAAAAAGTTCAGAACGAAAATCTTGAAATAACTACATTTCAAAACGAAAATCAAAAAAATTTTGAAGTTGACTCACTCCAAAATGAAAATTCAAAAAATCTTGACATAATCGAATTTCAAGATGAAACAGATAAACTTAACAAATTCTTAAAATGGAAATTGATAACAGCACATCAATTTAAAGAAATTGTTGCTAAAAAACAAAAACTTAAAACTTTTAAATATAAAGGTATCTATACAAAAGGTAAATTTGTTAATTGTGATATTATCGGATATAGTGTAACTAATAATTATGAAACTCTCATCATAAAAATATCAAATAAAGAAATACATATAAATATCGACTATTTTGTTGAAATGCAAGACAATAATTTTAGATTAAATGATATGGAAGATACTAATCATATGAGCGAAGTATTAAACAAAAGACCATTTAAAGGAAAAAATCTACATACCATTCCTGTGGATTACACAATAGTTGATATTGAAACTACAGGATTTTCACCCCAATTTGATGAAATTATTGAGATAGGTGCTATTAAAGTTAAAAACAATTTTGTTATAGAGAAATTTTCATCCCTTGTTAAACCTAAAAAGGCTATTTCTGAATTTATAACCCTATTATCCGGCATTACGAATGATATGTTAGAAGATGCTCCTTTCCCTAAAGTGGTTCTAAAAGATTTTTTAGATTTTATTGGCGACGATATATTAGTTGGTTATAACGTAAACTTTGATATTAATTTTTTATATGACTATTGTCAGATATATTTAGAAAAAAATTTTTCAAATGATTTTGTTGACTTATTACAATACGCAAAAAATCTATTACCTGAATTAGAAAATCACAAATTAACAACAATAGCACAACATTTCAATATTAATACGCTCGGTTCTCATAGGGCTTTAAAAGACTGTGAAATTACAAAAGAATGTTATGAATACATAAAAAATAAGATTCCATCAGATACAAGTATAGAAAAAATATTTAACTCTCACAAAAAATATGAAAAAGCAAACGCAAATGATATTATTGCGTCTACAGATTCATTTGATGAAAATAATCCTTTTTATAAAAAATATTGTTGTTTTTCAGGCGCACTTACAATGTCAAGAAAAGAAGCGATGCAACTTGTTGCTGATGTAGGTGGCATCTGCCAAAATGGAGTAACTAAAACTACTAATTATCTTATACTGGGAGACTTAGACTATTGTAATGCAATTAAAGACGGTAAAAGTTCCAAGCAAAAGAAAGCGGAAAACTTAAAATTAAAAGGTCAAGACATAGAAATCTTATCTGAATCTGTATTTCATGAAATGCTAAAAAATGAATATAACTAATTTACAAATTGATTCTAAAAAAAATAATAAAACAGTTTAAGATTAGTACCATATTAGTATAAAATTTTAACCAATATGGTTTTGTCGAAAAAAAACAAATTAATTGACAAATAAGCAAAAAATGCTATAATGAAATTGGGCAGTCAGTCTGCGGGGGTTTGGTTTCCACTTCCGAAAGGAGGTGGACGCTATGAGCATTTACGAAATTTTATCTTTATTGATTGAGTTTTTAACGCTTATGGTGACTATTTACCTGGGCACAAAAAAATAACCACCCCTGCCTACCA
>CATJCJ010000279.1 GCA_949738935.1 uncultured Eubacteriales bacterium
AGTCAAAAAAATAAAGACCTTCCCGTCTTTTTACCAATAATTGTATATTTTTCTTCTAAATGCACAACTTTGGTTTTGCGCAATGTTATATATTTATAAAAGACAAGTTAAAATATAACTTGCCTACTCTCTCTCCCCACAAAATAATGAAATATCGTTTGTCTAAATACTTGCGTTGCTGTCTTTTTATCAAATTTTATTTTATATCCAGCTGTAATCAATTCTTCCAATTTCTTTTTATATGTTCTTGTTAACTCTTTCAGTGGATATCCACTGTTTACAGCGTATAAAACACACATAAGCATTTTATCTTTACACGTATAATCACTAAAACTATATACATAGTTATTTAAATATACAGTCGGAAAAAGCTTACTATCAAATTCAAACGTTCCTGTATTTCTTATTGGATAATCCTCAAATGTCGCACTTACCTCTACTCTGGTCAAATTACCAATTATATTTAATTTACTTTCATTTTTTTTATTATATATTTTTATTCTTCCATTTCCTTTTCCATATGTATGTGTGAGATTATCTCCCCCATATCCTTCTGTTCTAAATTTTCGCCTACTTCTTAAATCAAACATTATATCTAATATATTTATTGGTATATCAATAGCCAAGTCAAAACTTCTTAATTTCCAATCAGAAAATCTATGCAAAATAGTCAAAAGAAGTTTATTATCTTTGCATTTGTTTGGGTTAAATTCTATTGTAAAATTATATTTCAAATCTGTATTATTAAAACTTTTTCGTTCATTGTTATGCATAAACCCAAACCAAATGCTACAATCTTCAAATGTGATATTATACTGATAATGAAATTGTGAAATCATACCACTCACCCAGCTAGACAAATTATCTTTATATACAGATTTTAGTAAAAATTCAATTGATGTAA
Source organism: uncultured Eubacteriales bacterium (assembly GCA_949738935.1). Taxonomy (GTDB): domain Bacteria; phylum Bacillota; class Clostridia; order Lachnospirales; family CAG-274; genus MGBC114079. The sequence goes on from CATJCJ010000279.1 coordinate 905, forward strand.
ATTCTTCATATGTAATATACGTTTTAAGTCTTAGCATGTCTATGCTATAAGTCATATTGTTAAAATCTATTTTTTTATTGTAAATATCTAAATTGTACATTACTCTCCCCCTAATCAAAATTAGGCACAATTAATAAAACAGTCAAAAATAGCTGTTTTTCATAATGTATTTGTAAACTAAGCATAAATGCCTAATTTCTAATGATTTCGTCGTTCCAATACGTATTCTAGTTTACAGAACATATGTCAAATATGACACTTAATCCCGCTTGTTAGATAGGCGGGATTTTCGTTTTTTCTTCGCCTTTTTCTATTTCTTCTCATATATCTTCTAACCTTATCTTCTAATTTTCCTAATCTTAAAAATAAACATATAAATAAAAAATCATGAAGTAACAAAATAATACATAACAAAACACTATTCAAAAGAAACATCTCCTTTCTTTTTTATTGTCGTTAGGGGGTCTATCCCCCTCTATTGCCTTTCTATTAACTAACCTTAAGCAACAAGTTGCAAAGGTTAGTAAATAGTGAGGCAATACCCCCGCATATAAGGGTAGTCCTCTTTAGTAATTTATCAGTAGTATTGCTTATTCTGTAAAATTTCGAATGGTTAAAGTTTTATCGCTAATATAAAAAGAGCAAAAATCGACTGGAGGTATATCACAAGAAACATAAAAATCTACATATTTGATACCTTTTAATTTAAATTTTATTAATTGAATAATAAATTTACTTAATAACATCTTTTAAACCTCACTTTTTTCGATTTTCTACTAAAACATTAGTATTAATAGCAATATCTTGCATTCGTGGTTGAAATCCGCTTTTTGTTAGGCTTTCAACTACATGATAAGTATCGTAACACTCTCGTAAGTCTTTATCGTGTACAAAGAAATATGTTCCTCTCCTCTTCCACTCTTGCACATTTCCTTCACTGTTCAAAATTGGTATTACTCGACGGACTATCGTCAATGCACCGAAGAGCGTCGTACAACGACGCACTTCCGTGCATTGTGAACGAATAGCTTTTGCGAGTAAATAAAAGTTTTGAGCAGTACCGAAGGATAATTCTTCTATTTTTTCTATTTTGTGTAATCGTTTCAAGCATCTCTGGAGGGAAATCTTTTGATTGATTACTACTAAACCAATTTTGCGTTTCGTCCATAATACCAATTACACCAAATTTTCCATTATTATACTCAACTAATTTATGCCAGTCATCTAATTCCTCATCTTGATTACTATAATCTATATTACACAAGCATTTTACGTCAGAATATTCTTGCTGCATTCTTCTTGCAAATTCCATCATAGCAATAGTTTTACCATTTCCTTGACGACCTTCGAATATAACTAGACCTTTGTAGCCGAACTCATCAGGGTCACGATTGAACATATCATCAGAAATTCGATAAGGTAAATCAATAAACAAGCGCTTAAAAATAGATTGCTTTTTTATTTTCTTATGACTTCCTTTTTTGAAACGTTTTCCTTTAAGCAAGCCAATAAACACATTAAAATAAATCAAGAAAATGAACAATGCATATAAAGCAAAACATATCATAATTGGATACTTTAGCCACTCAACAAAAGCCCATAAAATTTCAAAAAATATTTTCATATAAACACTTCCTTAACCTTTGATATTAATAACTCGCCACAAAACATCAACAAGAGCTACTGCAATCTTATAGACTGTTAATGCTATAACAATTATAAAAATAGGCATAAGCTTTTTAAACGGTAATATATAACAAACTATCTGTAAAAAAGACATAAGCAAAGCACCATACTGAAAAGTAATACCAAAAGAAACAGAAACAGAGCCAACGATAGCAAGTGAAACCGCAACTATAATAAATATAACAGCTATTCTAAATATAGTTTCTATCATTTTTCATTACCTCCCTCAACATGTGATTGTATTATGTGTTCTTGAACATCAGAAAATCTACTATTACCAAATGTAGAACCACGTATAATTGAAGATAAATTATTGAATACATGCCAAATAAACAACACATAAGCAAACATACAGATAACATTATCGCCAAATTCTTTATAAGGTGCATACCAACTTAAATCAACAATTTTATACGTTCCTTGTAAATATTTATTATCAAAAGTCATTGACATTGAAGGAGCCTCTTTAGTATTAACAATTATTTTATAGATATCAAAAAAGCCCTTCTTTACATCATCTACAAAACCAAATAGGCCGAGCAAATTCTTAAATGTATTACTTATGCGTTTTGGAAAATCGAATATAGAAGTTTTATCGCCTTCATCAAAGCTATTAGTCCAATCAGAATTACCAATATCATCGGCAATAGCCCCAATACTTCCTGTAGAACCATTGAGAAGTCCACTGACGTAATCTCCGTAGCTATCGTTCCCAGAGGGGCTTGCGGAAAAACCTTCTCGTTATCCTTTACAATATCCGCATTTGAATATTTAATTTCCATCGTATCAAATTTCATAAATTTATCAATTTCATATTTACTAGTACTTGATAAAGATTTAAAATAAGCAAAATTAATTTTATCAAATTCCGAAAAACCAATTGCACCAAAATTTGTAGTATTTACATATAACTTTTCATTTTCTGTTGCAAAAATAAATGGACTATTTCCAACAAAAAAAGCATAATTATTTTCATCTTTTCTTTTTGCAACAAAATAATGAGAATATTTCTCTGTAATATAATCCGGAATTTCTATTGTATTATCATCAACAATAATAAAAGTACTAGCAAATACAGAACTTGAAGAAATCAAAATAAAAAATAAAAATATTAATAAGCAAAATACAATTCTTATTCTTTTGTTTTCGAACATAATATCTCCTTTCTAAAAAAACATATTAAATAACTTATATATAATCCTCATAAATATAAGCACCGCTGCAATTACTAGAAATGTACAAATAAAACCTAAATCTTGATGAATTGTTTCAAGTGTAACATTACTTTCATCATCAACAGCTATATAATTTACAGTAATATTATCAGTAGTATTATTAAATTCATCTACTACATTCATTTCATTTTCCAATTGAAACACTCTCCTTTTATAAAAAATAAGGAGAAATCAACATTATATTGAATTCTCCTCTACTCTCTTAAGCACCATGTAAAGTTCCAATTAAGAAAGAAATACCCTTTCTTATTGCTATAAATGAAATAGTTACAGGAATTATTACAGGTAATAACCCAGTTATTTCATTTAAGACTCCTTGCAACATTGAAGCTGTTACGATTTCAGCTAACATAAACATGCACCGCCTTTCTTTTCTTTTGTATTTTTTCGTATTTCTACTATGCACCTTGTAAAGTACCAATTAAGAATGAAATACCTTTTCTTATTGCTATAAATCCGATTACAACCGGAATGATAATTGGCAATAAAGAAGTAATTTCACTTAGTACTCCTGATAGCATAGAAGAAGTTACAATTTTGGCTAAAACGCCAGTTGCTGCTGCTCCTTCCATTTTAAAACCACCTTTCTTTTGTATATATCAAATAGTTTTTTACACTATTAGACAACTATTTTAATTCTTTAAGAATATTAGCAAAGAATTCTTCGTCTGCTTTTTCTCTATTTCTTTTATTTATCAAATCTATTACTATTTTTTGTAATATCAAATTTATTTTTTCAAACATACTATTTTCCTTCTACTATGTCGAATGGTACTACTTTAGCATTATTAGCAAATAATTGAACATCACATTCTAAAACAATACGTGTATATGGAGCTAATTTGCTTAACTTATCATAGAAAACTTTATTTTGAACAGGAAATTTTAATTTTCTTTCAATCATATCTCCATTTACATCTTCATCAATTTTAACAACGTAACTAGGGTCATAAGGTATAATTTGACCTTTATCGTTTGTAAACTCTCCCCCATCTCTTTTGTTAACTCCTTTAAAAACACAATGTAATTTTAAATTATTCATTTTTTTTCCTCCTATCTTCACTTGTTATTATTGGCATTTCTTCAAACCAATCAAAATACATTTTATATCTCCTTAAATTTTAAAAACAATTGATTAAGTTTTACTAAAATTAAAACTTTATTTTGTTGCTTACGTTTCAATAATCTTGCTGGAACTTTATTCAAAGATTCAATAGACAATTCCACACAAAATTTTAGCAAATCTTTTTCTTCTTTACTTAATTCCATTTTTTAAACCTTCTTTTCTTGTATCACAATATTTTTTATAACAACGCCAATTACCACATTTACTACAATCATAATTAGCTTTTTTAGATTCTTTCTTAGAAATTCTATCAGTAATAAAAATATCATATAAACATTGTAAAATAGCAGCTATTATAAATAACATAAAAACTTTAAAAGACATACTTAACCTTTTTTTTTTTAAACCTTTCTATGAAATTCCTTTTAAATATTCTAATACTCGCTCATATGCATTAACACAACCATCACGATATCCATCCATATAATCACTTACACCTGAAATATCTTTTTTATTCATAAGTAATTCAATTAATTGTTCTATATCCATAATCAAACCTCTTTTCTTTTATATTTAAGTGACTTTATATTTTTGTTATAATCATCCCTAGTTCTATAAAATTTACAACCGAGAACAATCTAAAGTAGTTAAAGCTACACATTTTGAGTAACCTGAACTCATTTTCCTATATGCAAAACAATCTTTCTTGTACATACATACCTTCCTTACCACACATTTTGTCACAAAAACGTTTTGTGTGGTAAACATTTTTGTGACTTTTTTATAACCTTCTGGTTATAAACTAATAGAATTATATATCTAAACGGTTATAATGTCAATAGAAAATATATAAAAAAAATAAGGAAGTGATAAAATGCAATATACAAGAATAAAACAACTAAGAGAAGATAACGACTACACACAAAAATACATAGCTAATGAATTAAAAATGAAACAACCGCAATACGCAAGATATGAAAGTGGAAAAAGAGAATTTCCAATAGACAATATAATAACACTATCAAGACTATACAAAACATCAATCGACTATATGTTAGGAGAAACAGACGAAAAAAAACCATATCCAAGAATAAAGAAACAATAAAAAAGGGATAAGAAATCCCTCAGCCCAAACCTAACGTAGTAATTATAAATAAAAACACATATTATAAGCTATAGTAAAAAAGTAACTTTTAATTGCTTATTGACAAAGAATTTAAAAAATGATTAATAAAAAAATATTAAACAAAGTTAAATTTTAAATTAATATCATTTTTTAAATCATTGTAAATAAATGC
>CATJCJ010000280.1 GCA_949738935.1 uncultured Eubacteriales bacterium
CAGGGGCTCGAACCCTGGACCTTCTGATTAAGAGTCAGCTGCTCTACCAACTGAGCTAATAGCGCATAATAAAACTAAATACCATTATATAACCGCAAATAAAGCTTGTCAAGTACTTTATGAATATTTTTCAAAAGAAATTTAAAAAAAATAAGACGGTTTTCAAATAACAATTATTAAAAATACCTATAAAACAATACAATAAATTTAAACTTCATAAATTTAACCGATACTTATTAAATAAAATGAAAAACCGTCTGTTTTTTTTTAACTTCACCAATAAAATCATAAAAATGAAATTATAAGAGAAATAATAATAAATAACGCCGCTAAAATTTTAGTATATTTAGCAAGTCTTCCCTCTAAAGACCTTCCCTTATTTTTATCCCAATACGTGTTAGTTTGTCCCATACCTCCCAAAGCTCCTGTTAAACCTGAAGCGTTTTTAGACTGCATAAGAATAACAACAATAAGGGAAATACTCACAATAATATCCACAACAGATAAAATTGTTACAATAAGTTCATTATTCATACAATACCTCCATACGTCAAGAAACTGATGATTACCAGAAATTATTTTCCAAAGAAATCAATCGGTTTCAATAAAGTTATAAAAGCTACCATTTTTCCTGCGTACTTTTTCAGTATACCATATAAAAACAATCCGCGCAATAACTTTTTTTATTTTTCACAAAAGCAATATCAAAAAAGCTCCTGACTTTTTGAAAGAATCAACATCAAAATACTTTAAAATTTCGCTCTCAATCATCTTTCAAAAACTTCCAAATAAGCTTATATAACAAAGGAGCGTCAAGAGGTTTTGCCAAATGAGCATTCATACCGCTTTCTATCGACTTTTTTTTATCCTCCTCAAAAGTATTGGCGGACACCGCAATAATAGGAATACCTGACAACTTAGGATTATTAATTTTTCTAATAGCTTTTGTGGCTCGATATCCGTTCATAATCGGCATCTGAATATCCATAAGAATTAAATCATAATCTCCCGGCTGAGAATGTTTTATTTTTTCCACAGCAATACTTCCGTCAACAGCGGTATCCACAATAAAACCAGCCTCTTTAAGTACTTCATTTTCAATTTCAAGATTAATTTCATTATCATCCACAATAAGTATTTTCTTTGGTCTTGAAAATTTCATAATAATACTATTTTCGCCGCTATTTTCTGATTGATGCTCATAAAAGTCTTCTTGTACACGAAGAGTAATATTAACAATAAATTTGCTTCCCTTACCAACAGTACTTTCAACCTCAACAGTTCCCCCCATAAGATAAACAAGGTCTTTTACAATTTTAAGCCCAAGACCAGCACCATATATACCGCTTGATGTAGTGTTTCTTTCTCTCTCAAAGGGCTGAAAAACCCGTTTAATAAAGTCCTTGCCAATACCAATACCATTATCCTCAATAATAAACCGATAAGTTGAACAACCGTTTTGTATTTGACCTTTCTCATTAATTGTAATTACAATCCAACCGTTATCATTTGTATATTTAATAGCATTATCCAAAATATAAGAAAGGATTTGAGTAAGTTTTTGCTGGTCAACAAAAACACTATCATGTTTCAACTCCGAAATATCCAAAGAAATAGCTATATTCTTTTTTTCCGCCTGAGATTTCCTGTCAACCTGAACATCGTGTATAATATCCATCAAGTTACATCTGATTTCCTCAACATTTATTTTTCCGGACTCCAATCTTGATATTTCCAAAATATCATTAAGGAGTCTAAGAAGCTGTTCACTGGAAACAGAAATCATATCAAGATAATTAGAAGCTTTTTCTTTATCATCAATATATTTTTTAGCGAGAAAAGCGAAATTCACAATAGCGTTCATAGGCGTTCGTATATCGTGTGACATATTTGACAAGAACAAATTTTTAGCGTTATTTGAGAGAACCGCCTCATTTAAAGCGTCATTAAGCATTTGTTTCTGTTTAAGCTCCTGCATAATCTCATTATCTATATTACGATACCCCATAATAATCTGAGAAACATGTTCTCCACTACTGACATTCACAATACGAAGCTGTATATATGTCGGCTTTCCATCTCTGTAAATACGATAATTAATATGAAATGTTTTTTCTTTCAACGCTCTCTCGCGAATATTTTCCGGTTTTGTAAAATTAAAAACTATCTCTCTGTCATCAGGATAAACCCACTTATCTATATAATTCGAATCAAAACCCACAAAATCTTGTTCCATATAAACATCAGGAAATACTTTCTTAAATCGACAACTTACACGATAAGCCTTAATCTTATTATTATCCAAATCGGCATAAAAAATAGATTCATAATCAATACTCAAACCCTCAATTATTTCAAGACACCTCAAATGTTCCTGATTAATTCCCTCAAGTGTTTGATAATATTCATCAATGCGATTTTGAAACATCTTCTCTTTTTGCAGTCTATCTTCCAGCAGTGTTATTTTTTCCTCAATTTGAAGTCTCTTCTTGTCAGTGGAATCCCCGATAAAAACATAAAAAACATCCCCGACAGCGTCACTATGAACAAAATGTCCATAGTCATCGACCCATCTAATCTCACCGCCTTTTTGGACAATACGATACTCAACATAATCCAAATCATACCGACTGTTTAAAATCTGCTCCGCTATACTCGCCTCAACCTTATCAATATCATCAGGATGTACCATACCTTTAAATGTGTTTCCTGTCAATTCCTTAAATTCCCTGAGCGTACTGCAATTAAAAATAGAAAGAACTCCCTCATTAACATAAATAATATCCTTATTTCCATCAGCGTAGTAAATAAAAAAACCTCCGGGAATTTTATCCATAAATTCTCTAAACCTATACGCGACCGCCATATCCCAAGACTTTGGCAACGAACTATCTTTGGATACAGATTTTTCATTTTTTAAATTAGTCCTAGACAAACCTTCCGACAACAAGAGATATTCAATTATATTTTGTTCAATTTTAGTATTCAATTATATGTCCCCCAAGACTATAAAATATTGAAGCCGTTTTTAATTTAAAGGAAACCATTTTAAAAATAACAAACTTTATCTCATATACGGTAACTTTTTAAACTTTAAATTTCCTCCGGCTCAGAATAACTTTCGCCAAAAAGTTCCGCCTCAACAGATTTGATTTTTTGTTCATCAATAGGTCTGTCGCTATAATCTGTTTCAGTCTCGGCAATTTTATTCACAACATCCATTCCCTCAACAATTTTTCCAAATGAGGCATAAGCGCCGTCAAGATGAGGAGAATTTTTATGTATAATAAAAAATTGAGAACCGGCAGAATCAGGATGATTAGCTCTAGCCATAGATAATACACCTTCTGTGTGTTTAAGGTCATTTTTAAAACCATTCTGAGAAAATTCGCCTTTAATAGAATATCCCGGACCACCCATGCCGGTTCCTTCAGGACAGCCTCCCTGAATCATAAAACCTTTGATTACTCTATGAAAAATAAGACCGTCATAGAATTTTTTATTTATGAGACTTACAAAATTATTTACAGTATTCGGAGCTGTTTCAGGATAAAGTTCAGCCTTAAAAACATCTCCATTTTCCATTTTAAAAGTAACAATAGGATTTATCATATTAAAAAATTCCTTTCTAAAAAGTCTAAATTATAATAAAAACAGAAATAAATGTTCACATCAAAAAATCCCTAGAAATTAATAAGTAATTTTCCGATGTTTTAAAAATTTTATATTTTTTATCTTTTATATAAATTCAATAAACATTGCCAAACGGCTGAGAAATCACAATTTTTTCAGCCAATAATAAAAAACATCAAAATCTTATATAATTATAATATTATAATATGAGACATAAGTCAACCAAAAAACACTAAAAAGAAAACAAAATTCAGTGTGCCAAAAAAAATCAACACACTGAACTCGTTTATAAAAACAACATAACCACAGTAATTACATTAAATCATTTTACTAATACTTCCAAGATTATATATATTAGTGAATCCCATTTCTTTAGCGACTTTAACGGCTTGATTAGCTCTTGAACCAGAACCGCAGCAAAAAATCAAAGAAGTGTCTTTTCCATAAGTCTTAAGTCCGTCTTTGATATTATCAAGAGGGACATTAATAGAACCCTCAACCGACTTTTCAGCGAACTCCTCAGCGGAACGAACATCAATCATAACAGCGCCGTTTAACATTAACTGATAAGCCTCGTCAGCCTCAATAGACTCTCCGCCGATATCAGTCATATTAATTCTCGAAGAAGACTTGCCATCACTCACACTCATTATATCTCCGGAAATCACCATATCTTTTATATCAAAGTTACAAACCTTTTTAAGTTTATAACACTTCACACACTCAGTGAAAACAATCACCAAACCATCATCACATCCCGCGTAAAGCCTGCCGTTGTACTCAGCCAGAGTATTAATTTTAATAGATGAACTATTATAATTCGGAACATCAGATTCATAGAAATAATCTGTATTAAGCTGAGTCGCGCAATTATTCGCCCCAACGGTAAACACTTTTGTTTCTCCCGTCGACTCATTTTCCGTCAAAACAACTCTTGTACCTTCCCAAGATGAGAACCTCACAGGTCTGTCTGTTTCCTCATAATTCACAGAAAGAGATGTCGCTTCCTCTTTTCCATAATACTCTACAATAATAGCGTGCAAACTTTGAGTAAGTTTTCCGCCATATATCACTACAGGGTCAGTTATATCAGTAACATTAATACTAACCTCAGCAACCCCGCCTGTTCCCGGTTTTATAACCTCAGGATTTCCACCACCTTTAACTTTCATACAATTACTAACTAACGGTTCAGTAGTATTAACCGGCGCCACAAACACAGCCGTAACTTTACAAGGAGCTTTTGGAGTAAGAATAAGATTACGTTTATTACTGGAATTTCCCTGACCGGCTTTCCAAGCTTTTGTAAACTTGTATTCATAACTGTTATCATTTACATCCGTATACGTGTATTCAGCGTTGCTTGTGTCAACCGTCCATTTACCATAACCTTTCAAGCCATTTATTTCAGAATACACGGTTCCATCCTCTCCTCCTGTCAGCGGGGTATAATCAAAGTTTCCAGTTTTTCCGTCACCAAGAGTATAAACCACAATCTCACTGTCAACAGGTTTCTTCCAGATGTTGCTATAAATTTTAGAGATAGGTTTCATTCCAATAAGACTATCCCAGACAAAGAGTTGAACAAGGTCACCCTCTTCGGCTCCCGTATCAAACTCATAATCACCGGTACCCTTAACAGTCTGAACAGAAATATTTTTACACTTATTCTCCGCATCTTTAACCGAGACAATCATAGCGGCGTCAGTAGCCAAAGTACTTCCTCTGTATTTCAAATCAGCCTTAACTTTTCCATTAGCCTTATTCATAACTTTCTCAAAAACATATGGCTCGTCATCATTATTTTTAATATACTCCAATCTAAAATAATCCAAATTTATACTATTTGTTTGAATATATATTGTAGCGCAGCCATATTTGTCAAGTTTTCCATCTTTTTGAGCGTTATATATAGCCTCACTGTCAAGATTAAGTTCAGCTTCTGCCCAAGTGCTCCAACCGCCTGTACCCTTAAAACCTTTCGACGCTATCAAACCATCGCCGGAACTCTTATTAAGACTTACATTAATTGTACCGTCATTTTTTCCCGCATATCTCACAATAAGTTTATCAAGATTTGAGAGCTTAACAGATTTATACTCAATCCAAGCATCTCCCGTACTTCCGGCATCAAAACCACCGCTTGTTCCACTCTGACTGTCGTTAAGGTTAGCTCCGTTTCCCGCGTCAGCGTACTCTCCCTCAATCTGAGTATTAACCTGAACCATCAAAGTACCACACTTCATATTCTCAACATCAGCGGCAATAATTTGAACGATACCGTTTCCATATACAGTAAGCTCACCCGTCTCACTGTTAATATCAGCGACCTTACGGACAGAGTTATCAAATTTTTTAATTTGCCATACAAATTTTCCATCAGAGATAGAGGCTCCGTTTTCATCGGCTACTTTCATCATAATTCCCTTTTTAGGACTACTGTTAGTAATCGTTCCGTCAGCGCCGTTATAAATTCCGATTCCTTCTTCACTATAATCAATAACCCCCGCGACAATATGATTTGGATTCACCGAACTAACGCTATACACATCTTCCAATTTATCCATTACAACAGAGCTCATATCATTAATAACCTGAGCCGCTATAATAGGAAGCTGAGCTTTTGACTTCTCAGCGTTAATTTTAGCTTTACCGTCATTATAGATTTTATCTACCTCAGCAAGATTAGCGTCCGAATAAGCGCTTCTTGGAATTTTATTATACGCCTCCTCAATCTGAGCGAGAGCCGCTTGAATCTCACCGCTTGTTGGTTTAATAGACAGCTGATTTACAATAGGATAAGATGTTGTTTTTGTCTCACCGTTAACAGTAGCGGAAGCAGTAATAACAGCCACACCATTTTTAACTCCCGATATAATCTTTCCATCACCATCAACATTAGCGATTTCCTCATTTGAGCTTGAATAGGACATAGTCACAGCGCTTGCGTCCGCCATATCTATAACTTTTTCATCTGTCATAACGACAGAAATATCAGAATTTACTGTCACCTTAGACTCAAGATTTTTTCCGTCTTCCTCAATATATCCGGATACAACGATACCTGTAGGAATAGCCTTAACAGTTTTAATTTTTGACTCAATCTCTCCCGATACGGTAAATGTTGAGGAAAGAGCAGTATCATCAGCGTTTTTGCCAATATAAGCAGTATAAGTACCTGTAGGAACAATATCTTTTTGCTCTGTCTCATCAAACAAATACATATCCTTCACATTAAGTTTAATTGTGACAGTTTTAGTCTCTCCCGCTTTTATATCAACTTTCTCAAATCCCTTAAGCTGTTTTTTAGGAACATTTCCGATACCTGCTTTCGGATGAGCGACATAAAGCTGAACAACTTCCTTACCATCAACACTTCCGCCGTTTTTTACATCAACGGTAAACGTAATTTCCCCATTAGCGTCAACGTTTGTTTTATCAATAGTCATATTTGAGTATTCAAAATTAGTATAACTCAAGCCATATCCAAAAGAATATACAGGTTCATTTTTATAATACTGATAGGTATGACCGGGATTTGTTCCCTCCGCCTGAATATTATAGTCGGTAAATTTACCGGTAATACCTCCGATTGTTTGGTCATTTTTGTTGGAAATTTCCATTTTATTAACATCGTCATTTTTATACCAAGTTGTCGTAAGTCGCCCTGACGGACTAACCTCGCCTGTCAAAACCTTTCCGAGAGCAGTACCTTGTGTCTGACCATTATATGATGTCCAAAGTATAGCTTTACATTTATCTTTAAAAGGTTCAACATTAATCTGACCAACCGTTGACATAACGACAATAGTTTTATCAGGATAAGCGTCACATATAGCCTGAACATGAGCCTGATGTGCGGGAAGATTAATATTACTCCTATCCTTTGACTCTGAGGAGTCCGCGGCCGGCAAATCATCCTGTTTAGGAATTGTTCCGGCGTAAGCGATAATAACGTCAGCCGAGTCAAGCTGAGTTTTATATTCAGCAACAGAAAACTCCTTATTAGTAGGAGTAGCCGTTATATACATATCCGCCTTACCATTATATCCTCCGTCTGTACCTGTATACTCACCCTCGCAAATTTCATATGTTTCAGTATCAGCTGTTGGTTTTGAGAGAGCCGAGGCAACGCCTGTTCCGCCTTTGCCATAGGCGATATTAACAGAACCTCCTATTCTGGCTCCGGTCGCCATTTCAACCTCAACTTTTACAGTACCCTCAAAGTTAATATTCGGTATAAGAGCTGAGGCTTTTTGAGTAACATCAATGAATTTACCGTCTTGTAACTTCATACCTGTTACCTCAGTAGCTTTAGATAAATCAACAGTTTCTTTTTTTCCGTTATCTTTAACAAGCTTAATGCTTTTAACATTATAAAGAAGAGTATCGTCCAAAACTTCTCCAAGATAATTAACTTCAGAGTCAGGCAATTTAGACTTAAATTCGGCCTTTATACCCTCAATAGGTTTAACAATATCTGTCGGAGAACCCTTATAGTCACCAACAGCCAATACATTAGCCATATTTCCGACAACAGCGATATTTTTCACATTTTTAAGAGGCAATATACTGTCTTTATTTTCAAGGAGTACAAAAGTTTCCTCAGCGACAGCCTCAGCGACAGCAACACTCTCCTTAGATTCCAAAAGGTTTGATGATGCTGTAATTTTACTATACCTTCCGCCGTCAGAATCAAACTCACCAGTTCTAAATCTTTGCAGGAAAAGCTCATAAACAGCCCTGTCAAGAATACCTATATCAAGATGACCATTCTCAATCATTCCCGCTCCATACAATTCATAAGCTTTACCTCCGCTCAGATAACACTCAACATTCATACCAGACTTAAAGCCCTCAGCCAGATAAACACTTTTATCCTCTTTTACCTCTCCAATCATACCATTTTGATATTGAGCTACTTTAATCAAATCTTCACCGGCGCCGCAGTCAGTAGTGACATATCCGTCAAAACCCCAGTTACGTCTAAGCAATGATTGAAGCAAATAAGAATTTGCCGCTGATGGTTTAGAATTATAAACCAAATCACCGTTACGATAAAGAGTTATAGCGTTATAAGATGACATAAAAGAAGCCGGCATAACCTCTTCGGTAATATTTTTAAATACTCTTGTATAATAATTTCTAAGATTAAACTCATTCATAACCGAGGAACCGCTTCGGCGATTTGTTTCATTATTGTTAGCGGCAAAATGTTTAAGAGTAGCAATAGTTTTAAGATATTTCGGGTCGTCACCCTGCATACCTTTTACAAAAGCCACACCTATTTGACCCGCCAAATATGGGTCCTCACCGTACGATTCCTCATTTCTTCCCCACCTCGGGTCACGAGCCATGTTTACAGTTGGACTCCAATATGATAGATTCCAGCCATTACCTTTCCCAACAGACTCTGATGTTTTTACTCTAGCCTCTGTTGATGTAACATCAGCCATTTGTTGTATAAGATTTCTGTTCCAAGTATTAGACATAGATAAAGCCGTTGGGAAAGAAGTCGCTTTTCCTTGTCTGGCGACCCCATGAAGAGCTTCTTTCCAGTAATCATATTTTCTAACGCCCAATCTTTTAATCTCACTCGCCTGATATCCGACTTGAGTAAGCTTTTCCGCGGTTGTCATTCTGGATACAAGGTCCGCCGCTCTCTCCTCAAAGGATAAACTTTCGTCTTTGTATGCCATATACTCGGTTGGCCCTTCTCCCGTATTATCCTCACTTGTGCTCTCAGTACTTTCCTCACCTGTGTTTCCTCCCTCTTCCGGAGGAACAACAGCGTCCTCAACACCACTCTTATAAATTTTAACATAAGCGTAATTACCCATATAATTATTTTTGCCGGACACATATGTAATATTAAGTGTCAAGTTTCCGCTCACGTTCGTTGACAAAATATTTCCCGTAAATGTATTATAGGAATCCCAACTGCCGTTTGTAATATTCTCAAAAGACGCGATTTCTGTATCTCCAACTTTCACAACTACATTCGCGACATTATTATTCGCGGCGATAATATCAATTTTATCAAAATCCTTTCCGCTTAAATCCACAAAAGGCAACGTAAGCGCCGCTGTATTGTTGCTGTCAGGTTTAATTCCATCTGGTCTTGATGGAAGCAAAATATCATTTACCGTATCATCAACCTTGATTTTTCCCGACCCTCCCGTAATAGAATCATTACCAAAATACAAAAACAACGAACCGTTTGTTCCCGTTTTAACTGTTCCATAATTACTTTCCGCTAAAACAGGAAAAGCCGTGGTCACAACACACGACATCATTACAGCAACAGCCATAATTAATGAAAAACACCGTTTAATTATCATAATTTAACCTCCAAACTTTTCAGTACTATTGACAAATAAAACACACCTTGGCAAATTTATCAACATCATCTGTATTTTATTGATATAGAGCCCTATACTGCCTAAACTTCCGCTTTTACCGGCTGTTTTATATTTATATAATAACATATAAAACAAAATATTAAAAGTCATAAAGACATAAAAATCAGCCAAAAATTGCTCTGTTAAAAAATCGAGCAGGAGGCTACTCCTTTTAGCCTCCTGCTCGCCGTGCGAGGCGGCGGTAAGCCTTTGCTTACAAATTTCATTGCGCCGCCTCTGTACATAAAAAATACCGGCAAATTTAAATTTACCGGCATCTCCCAAATAATACTCTATTTATTTGTTTTTATAGTAACAGTCCTTGTTGGATTGTCCCAAGACACATCAGCGTCAAATACCTCAGATACAGCTCGCAAAGGAACAAGAGTACGTGAAGCAACAATTTTAGGTGTCACGTCAAGACTAACAGTCTTATCACCATTTATTTCCATATTAGGATTTCCAATTTGCATATTTATTTCCTTATCACCGCATACCGCAAAAATCTCCTCAGTTTCAGGCAGCCATTCAACAGTCGCGCCAAGGGCCTCAAAAATAGCTCTCATAGGCACAAGAGTTCTTGAGTTCTCAATAATCGGAGGCTGGTCAAATTCCAGTTTTACACCATCAATAATAACACTCACATCAACATTTTGTGCGGAGGAATTATTTTTATTAACATTGTCAGCGTATTGAGCAACAATTTTATTTTTCAGCTCAGGAACCTTTTTAACACTATTATAAGCGAAATGAATTTCCCCCTTAACAACAGAATTAGAAGCGTTCATTTCCATTTGTTTTTTTATCTCATTTCCGTTATAAAAAGGATTTGACTGATTAACCCCAACACATTTATAATCCGCCATTCCGATATAAAGTTTGGTTTTACTGTTTTTAACGACATCGCACCACCAGTCAGAAATAATTTTATAATCAGAACCTGATTGTCCAACACTCCAATAAATCTGAGGAGCGATATAATCAATCCAGCCCTCTGAGGCCCATTTTCTTGTATCAGCGTAAACTGAGCTATAAGACTCAAATCCATTTGTATCGCTCCCCAAAGAGTTGGTAGATTTATTTGCCCATATACCGGAAGGACTTACCCCAAATTGAATTTCAGGGTCGGCATCATGAAGTTTTTCACTCATCTCTTTAACAAATAAATCGATATTATTTCTTCTCCATTCATCCACTGAGGAAAATTCCTTTCCATACATTTGAAAAGACCCTGAATCATCAAAATCCGTTCCCGGATAAAAATAATCATCAATATGTATTCCATCAACGTCATAATTATTTACAATCTCAACAGCGCCATTAACAATAAGCTTTCTAACATCAGGCAAAGCCGGATTAAAATAATAAGCGGACTTACCGTCTTTATTTGTATATTTAATAACGTAACCGGGATTAGTTTTAGCGGGACTGTTTGAGGCTTTTTCACTCAAAGCGTTTTTATCAGAGTCAGCGGCTCCCGTAACACGATAAGGATTTATCCAAGCGTGAAGCTCCATACCTCTTTTGTGAGCCTCCTCAACCCAAAACGCGAGAGGGTCAAAATCATCATCAGGAGCGACTCCCTCTGTTCCCGATATATATTTGCTCCAAGGAAATATTTCCGACTTATAAAAAGCGTCAGACGCCGGTCTTACCTGCAAAATAACAGCGTTAAAACCCATATTTGAGCAATCATCAAGAATTTGTACAGCGTCTTTTTTCAATTCTTCCGACTTAGTGGTATATTTGCTTGGATAATCAATATTATAAACAGTTGAGACCCAAATCCCTCTAAACATATCGTCATCTTTTTTATTTTCCTCGGCTGATTGTTTTTTCTCAACGGCCTGTGTGGAACAAAGAGACATTCCAAAAATAGCTATACCGCATAAAATAAACATAAAAGTTTTAGTTAAAAATTTCAATTTCATCATAAAAGACACACAATCCTTTCAAAAAAGTAAAAACACCGATTACAGTCAATCGGAATTCTCCTATATATAATATATACGAAAAACCTCTCAGCTTGACTTAAATTTATCTAATTTATAATAATCCAATTTATGGGTCAAAATAACATCAAATTCTATTTTACCGCCAAATTTTTCCTCAATAAGTTTATATTCATTATTTTTACCTTTTAAAGCGTCAATAACCCTTTTATTCGAATGAACAATAACTTTGTCATAAATAGTCGAGGAAAAAATTGAGCAAATTTCATTTTTTATTTTGTCTGAAATAAAACATTCATTAAAAATAAATCCATTTCCCAAACAAGCGGGACATTTACAAGTTAACGCTTTATAAATAGGCTGTCTTATTTTTTTTCTCGTAATCTGCATAAGACCAAGCTCTGTCATACCAACCACAAAAACACCGACTCTGTCTTTTTTAACCTCATTTTCGAGAGTTGTTTTCACAATTTCCCTATCCTCAGAAAATTTCATATCAATAAAATCAATAATAATCATTCCTGACAAATTTCTCAATCTGATTTGTTTAGCGATTTCTTTCGCCGCCTCAACATTTGTCTTAAGAACAACTTGCCTATGGTCTTTTCCCGAGTATTTTCCGGTGTTAACATCAATAACAACACACGCCTCGGTATAATCAATAATAATAAATCCTCCACATTTAAGCCATATTTTATTATGAAGAGCGCATTCAATTTGCTTCTCAACAAAAAAGTTATCAAACATAGGAATAGAATTGTCATAAAAAATCAATTTACCCTTACCATTTTCAGTATATTCATTAAAAATATTATTATAAAGTGAAATCTCATTCACAATAATCTCGTCGGTATCATTCTTGAGCAAATCCCTGATAATTCTGCTTGTCTCACTTTCAGCACTATAAATTTCCGATGGAGCCTTATAAAAATTACCCTTTTTAATAATATCATTGTATCTTTCAAAAATAGAATCAGCCTCATCAAAGATAACGCTCTCATCAACACCAACACAATTAGTTCTCATAATAATTCCAAAATCAAAAGAATATTTATCAACAATTTTTTTACCCAAAGTAAAAAGCCTATCTCTTTCTGCGTCATCAGAAATTTTTTTGGATATATTAACACCAAAATCATTAAAAAGCATAACTATATATTTTCCCGAAAAAGTAATCATACTACTAACAACAGGACATTTAATATCAGTACCCTCTTTAATAATTTGAACAATTATCTCCTGACCGCATTTAATTTTCAATTCACTTTTATTTTTACACTCATCATATTGAAAAATATTTTTTTCTTTGTTGTCAACAAGGTATAAAAAGGTATCTCTTGAGTCTCCGATATCAATAAACGCGAACTGCCCCGGCAAAATTTTTTTAACAAGTCCCGAATAAACACTTCCAACGGAAAATTTTTTATTTTTCTCCTCAACAATCAACTCAACAAGTTCTCCGTCCTCAACAACAGCCGTACGAAAAAACTCTGACAATCCGTCAACAAGTATTCTCCTCATATCAATCCTCCTTAGACAGGCTTTTTTTAGATTTTATAGCAATCCAATTTAAAAATGAACAAAAGGAGATGAGATAAAATTTATTTTCACAAGGCGCCGGAAGGAGAGCATAGTCGAATACCTATGCCGACTGACGGCAACACAGTGAAAATAAATTTTAGCCAGCGAACTTGTTTATTTTCAGATTGGATTGCTATAGACAGGTTCTTAACTTATATAGTATTTACAAAGCAAAAAACACTCCACCATTATCTTTAAACAACTCAATTCTTTTGTACCTGACTTTTAAAGGTTCAAACTTTTTTCCAATATAATTATTTATATACTCAACAAATAACTCCGGTTTCAAGTTTTTACGGCTTCCTGTAGATACAATAGTTCTAAAAACAGTAAAATCACAATCTTTTATAATATTCTCAACGGAAAATATATCATTTTTAATATCAACAATCTTTGTTTTTCGTTTACTGATTCTCTCAATCTCAAGTTTATCCCGACTAAGAATTTTTTCAATAATATCAGAAAAATTCTCAATATAAATAGGCAAAGAAATTTCATATAAAGCCGCTGAAACAACAGCGGCACAGCTTTTCTCATTTTGATTAAGTTTTCTTACGGAAAGTATCTGAATTCCGTCAGGCATAACCTCATTAAGTTTTAAGGCTATAATTTCAGGAGCGACTTCTTCTTTAAGTTCAACATCAACATATTCCCCAATACTTGACATTCCCAAAGGCAAAGGAATAGCGAATCCCACAATCTGATGCGGATTAAATCCATTTGAATAAGCAATAGGAATACCCGCCCTTTTAATAGCTCTCTGAAAAACCTTAAGCAAATCCAGATGTCCAATAAAGCAAACCTTACCCACTTTGGCAAACTTAACTCTATACTTCATAACAAACACCCCCGCCAAAGCTTTTAGCGCCACACATAGCACATTTTGTCCTGCAATTAAAGGTAATCTCACCTTTTAGCGCCTTTTCCATCTCATCAATAAAAAACTGTTTTGAAACACCAATAGAAATAAAATCCCAAGGTAAAATCTCATCATAATCACGCTGTCTATTAGCATAAAAAGCCATATCCAAACCAGTTTCCTCAAAAGCCTTTACCCATATATCATATTTAAAAAGGTCATTCCAGCCATCAAACTTAGCGCCATTTTCCCAAGCCTTTACAATAGCTTTTCCAACACGTCTGTCACCTCTGGCCAAAACTCCCTCCATAGAACTAAGCTGAACCTCGTGATAATTAAACTTAATTTGTTTTTTCTTCATACTTGTTTTAACAAGTTTTTGTTTTGCCATAAACTCTTTAAAAGTCGCCTGAGGCGACCATTGAAAGGGAGTAAAAGGTTTAGGAACAAAACAAGAAGAACTGACAATAACAGAAACACCTCTGTTTCTTTTTTCCTTTGGCATCTCATAGTACTTATCAACAATGGCCGATGAAAGTTCAGCGATACCAACAAGGTCTTCCTCTGTTTCCGTGGGAAGTCCCACCATAAAATAAAGTTTAACTCTGTTCCATCCGCCCTCAAAAGCGAGAGAACAACCTTTCAAAATTTCTTCTTCCGTAATTCCCTTGTTTATAACATCGCGCAGTCTTTGGGTACCGGCTTCCGGAGCAAAAGTAAGACTTGATTTTCTAACTTCCTGAACTTTTTTCATAAGCTCAAGAGAAAAAGCGTCAATTCTCAAAGAAGGCAAAGATATATTAATGTTTTCCTTTGAAAATTTCTCAACAAGTTCCTCTGCGAGATGTTTAAATCCCTTATAGTCACCCGTACTTAAACTTGTAAGAGATATTTCCTCATGACCCGAGAATTTAACAAGTTTATCAGCCTTTTCAAGCAAATTTTCAGGACTTTTTTCTCTAACGGGCCGATAAACATATCCCGCTTGACAAAATCTGCAGCCTCTTATACAACCCCTAAAAACCTCCAGAGTAACTCTGTCGTGAACAACCTCAATAAGTGGTACAAGTTGTTTTTCAGGATAAAACGCCTCATCAAGATTATCAACAATAACTTTTCTTATTTTTCTCGGAGCGTCTTTATGAATAGGAAGAAAAGAGGAAATTTCTCCATTTTCTTTATATTTAACCTCATAAAAACAAGGAACATATATTCCGGCAACTTTTAGAGCTTTCTCAAGAAACTGTTTTTTTGTTCCCCCATTTTTTTTATGCTCTTTATATAAATCCATAAGCTCATCATAGCTGACCTCGCCCTCTCCGATATAAAATATGTCAATAATATCAGCCAAAGGTTCAGGATTATAGGCGCAAGGACCTCCGGCAATAATAATAGGGTCATCATCAGTTCTGTCTTTTGACCAAATAGGAATTCCCGCCAAATCAAGCATATTAACAACATTCGTAAAACTCATCTCATATTGCAGAGTAAACCCCAAAAAATCAAAAATCTTTAAAGAATCACCTGTCTCAAGAGCAAAAAGAGGAATATTTTCTTTTCGCATAATATCTTCCATATCGTGCCACGGCGCAAAACACCTCTCACAATAAATATCATCTCTTCTATTAAAGAAATAATATAAAATTTGCAAACCAACGTGGCTCATTCCCACCTCATACACATCGGGAAAACAAAAAGCAAATCTAATATCAACATTATTGAGATTTTTCTCAACCACATTAATTTCATTACCAATATATCTCGCGGGTTTCTCAACTCGCATCAATAAATCATAATCCATTTAAAATCCTCCAAAATAAGGGCAATACCGCATAATTCAAGAATAAAAATAATTTTAGTATCAGCGGCAAAAAATCAAACGAAATTATTACTTTTTATACAAAAAACAAAACTTTTTATATAACTATTTTACTCCCTTTTTTGCTATGTTTCTTAAAAATTTTCAATCTGTCACGAGCATAGCGTCACCAAAGCTAAAGAAACGATATTTCTCAGCAACAGCGGTTTTATAAGCCTCAAGAACATTTTCTCGTCCCGCCAAAGCCGAAACAAGCATAATAAGAGTAGACTCGGGAAGATGAAAATTCGTTATAAGCTTGTCAACAACTTTAAAATTATATCCTGGATAAATAAAAATATCCGTCCACCCACTTCCGCTTTTAACAAAACCTCTTTCATCAGCAGCTGACTCAAGAGTTCTCGTACTTGTCGTACCAACAGAAATAACTTTTCCGCCGTTTTTCTTTGTTTTATTTATAACATCAGCCTGAGCCTCTTCAATAGAATAAAATTCCGAATGCATTTTATGGTCTAAAATATTGTCAGCCTTAACAGGGCGAAATGTTCCCAAACCAACATGAAGAGTAACTGAAGCGATTTTAACTCCCATATTTTTTATACTCTCCAACAGCTCCGGAGTAAAATGAAGTCCGGCGGTCGGCGCCGCCGCCGAACCATTGTTTTTCGCGTAAACGGTTTGATACATATTTTTATCCTCAAGTTTTTCCTTAATATAGGGAGGTAAAGGCATTTGTCCAAGTTTGTCCAAAATTTCCTCAAAAATCCCATCAAACTCAAACTTAACAATTCTATTTCCCTCACTCACAATATCAGCAACCTCCGCTTTAAGAAGTCCGTCACCAAAAACAACTCGGTCACCAATTCTCGCCTTTTTTCCGGGTTTAACAAGAGTTTCCCACATATTACTGTCAATCCGTTTAAGAAGTAAAATCTCAATTTTAGCTCCCGAACCTTCCCTTTCTCCAATAAGCCTAGCCGGCAAAACTTTAGTATCATTAATAACAAGGCAATCTTTAGCTTCAATATACTTCAAAATATCCCTAAAAATTTTATGCTCAATTTTTCCTGTTTTTTTATCAAGAACTAAAAGTCTTGCCGCCGCTCTGTCTCTGATAGGTGTTTGAGCTATAAGGCTTTCTGGCAAATCAAAATAAAAATCCTTTTTATCCATATTCAATAATCCTTTTTCCACATCAAAAATATTTGTAAATAAACTCAAATCACAATTTTACAAATGACTTCTTATTTCCGCTATTTTCTTTTTAAGATTTTCTCCAATCTCATCAATAAACTCACCTCTGGGCAAAGCCACATAAAATCCCTGAACAAATTTAATACCCAGTTTCATAACCGTTACAAGTTCATCATATGTTTCAACGCCAACAGCGATTAAATTAATATTGTTTTCATTAGCGTACTTCACGAGACGCGTAACACGAGATTGTTTTTCTTTTTTAAGGTGAATATCAGAAATAATACTTTTATCAATTTTAATAAACTCCGGGGTAATACTTGAAAGCAGCTCATCGTCCGTATGTTTACCCCAAAATCTGTCAATTCCATACTTAACGCCAATTTTTTTAAAAACATCACATTTATTTATAACGGTTATATTATCGGCAAATAAAGTGGAAAGTTCATAAATAAAAAGGTGCCTTACATCTCCATAATTATTTCTTATAATTCTCAAATCTTCCTCCGTCAAAGAATTTGTGGCGATAGAATTAATAAATATTCTTCTGTTAAGAAGAGCCGATTTATTTTTCTTAACAATTTCCATACAATTTAAAATATTCATTTTCTCAACAAGATAAGCCTTACCTTCCGTAAGAGCAAGATTTATAATATCGATAGGCGTTGAAAAAACATCATTATCTGTCCTCAAAAGAGCCTCATAGCCATAAATCGAACAATCCATAACGTTTATGATAGGCTGAAAATGATATTTCGCTTTATTCTCATCAATAAGTTTGTCAAGTTCCTTTGTCCTAATTTCAAGAAACATATCTCTATTGTAATTTTCAATAGAGAAAAAATGAACTGACTTTTTATAAAGTCTTTTAGTTTCATAAAGAGCGAAAACAGAATATTTCAAAAGTGTATCCAAATCACCCGAATCAGAAGGATAACAGGCATAACCCACCATAAATTTAAGTCTAAATTTTTTACCGTCAGGAGCGACAAAAATATTTTGAGAAACTGCGCTTTCCCATTGTGTAAGTTTTTTCTCAATATTATCTTTTGTGTCTTCCGAATAAATAAAAGTCATAAATTCACCTTTATTTTTAACCCCAATAAAAAAACCATCAAAGAATTCCGAAAAATAAAAAGCCGCCATTCTCAAATACTCATCAGAAACATATTCGCCATAAGCGTCACATATTGTGGAATAATAACTAAGTTCCAAAGAGGCAAAACACCCAAAACTCAATTTATTATTATCAATAAATTCCGACACTCTTTCCATAAAAACATCTTTTGTCATAAATCCTGTAATATAATCAAAATCTGAGTTAAAAATATTTTTATATTTTTGTACTATATACTTTGAAACATCTATAACAATATATTTTGTTTCATTTTCATCATAGTTTAAAACTTTAATCCATTTTTTAGAATTTCCTGTTTGAACACAATAAACATTTTCTTCTTCCTCAAAATCACTCCAATTAGTATTTTTAAATTTAAAGAAATCCTCAATAGAAATTCTGCCAACATCATCTTCTGTATTAAAATCACTTGAACCTACTATATCAGCGATTTCCGGAGAATACAGCACAAAACCCTCTTTAGAAAATCTTTCAATAACTCCAACATTTGTATTAAACAGAACAAATACTTTCTTAATATCAAAAAAGATTTTTTTATAGCTATCACACAATTTTAAAATTTTATCCAAATATAAATCTATATCCTCAATTCCCACTTTTGTAATATTAATTTTATTAAAAGTAAGGTCAAGCCCGTCCACCTCTTCTCTGATTTTTTTCAAGCCTGAAAAAAACTTACATACTTGTCTCAAATATAATAACAAAGCGAAAGCGGAAAATATGATAAGAGCTCCCAGCAAATAAAAAATCAATTGCGTAAACAAATAATTATCTTTCTCAACAGAAATCAAAATAAGATTAGGTGAAGAAATTGTTTTGTAATTTATTAAAATATTTCCCCTTGTTGAGTCTAAAGAAAACTTGCCATTTTCACCATCCGAAAAATTATTGTTAGAAATTCTCAATTTAAGAATTTTGGAAAGTTCCATAAAATCCAGATGAGAAAAAAACTCATTTTCATCTCCACCATAATCTGCAAAAATCTCTCCTGTAGGAAGTAAAACAGAAAAAATCTTACCGGAATTATTATTCATAACAAAATTCTTAAAATTGTTATTATCATAGCAAAACAATAGTTTAAACTCTAAATTATCAGCAATGATACTTTTTCCAAAAAACACATGGTTATTATTATTATATTTATCAAGAAAGAAATCCGAAATATAGACCTCATCCAAAACACTGTTATCAGAAATAAACTTTAAAGCTTCCTCCATCTTTTCATCATTGCCGACAGATAAAACACAATTATTATTATTATCAAACAAATATATCTCATCAGGGCAATTTTTCTTTTTCAAATAAACATCAAATAAGTTTTTGGCGTCATTATAATTATTATCAGCGGAAAAATTTTTAACTTTTAAAGTGTCAGCAGCCAAAATAACATCATCTTTAATTGTATCAATATAGCTTTCCACATATTGCTCATACAGAGCGAATTCAGCGTCAATGTCACCCTTGTCAAAATAATCAAAAATTATTTTAATCGAATAAATAAACAAGCTCATAAATATAAGAAATAAAGCGACAAAGAATTGTAGATTTTTTTTATAAAAATATTTTTTATTTTTAAAAAACATAATTCCACCTCCGCTATACTAACCAAATAAACAGACAAAATCAAAAATTAACTATCTGTTAGGATATTTTTGAAAAAGCTCTTTTATTGACTGATAAATAGCCTGAGCGGCAAGCTGCCTATATTCAGGTGAATTAAGCTTAGCGCCTTCAATACTATTGGTAATAAATCCTATTTCACATAAAGCTGCGGGAACATTACTCTGACGCAAAACTATAAAATTCTCACGTTTAACCTTTCTATCCGTGCTTTTAAGATACGAGAGAAGGTTTTTCTGCAAAGTTGACGCCAAAAGACTGCTTGAAATTCCTCTTGAAAGAGAAACGTTTTTAGTGTCATGGTAATAAACTTCCGTACCATTTGCCTTTTCAGCACTCGCCGAATTTATATGAACCGAAATAAACATATCACCAAATTGATTTCCAAGTTCATTTCTTCTTGTAAACGATGGATATGAGTCACTTGTTCTTGTTGCGTAACCTTTAATACTTCCATCCTTTTCCAAAAGACTTAAAACTCTGTTTACAATATCAAGATTTATTGATTTCTCAACATAACCTCCTGATGTAGCACCGCTATCATGATCACCGTGTCCCGGGTCAAGAACAACAATATTTTTATACTTTGCTTTTGGTTGAACAGCGTTTATATAAATATTTTGGGCATCCTGCGAAACATTAAACGCGAGTATTGATTTTTCATTAAAAATTATAGTAGTTAAACTTGTATCCACATCAATTTTAATTGAACTGAAGTTATGGTCATTAACATTAATAACAGCGTCTTTCAAAAACTTTGAATAATTTCCTTTTAAAACAATCTTATATGTTCCCGCGTTATAGCCGTCAGTATGATAAGAATTATCCAAGTCAACTTTAGCGCCGTTTTTGTTTATAACCAAAGTCGTATACATTTTATCATAATAAATACCATTTACATTAGACTTTGTCAAATTAGCCGAAGGTTTGAAAGCTCCTCCCGAAGTAGTAACATTATCTTTTACAGAGTCATTATTATTTATAGAAACATCGCTATCAGAATTATTGTTCTTTATTGAAGTATCATTAACAGAAGTATCCTTTTTATCATTCTCAAAGCTCACAATAATTCCTTTTTTATCTTCCGACATACTAACATTATATTTATAATCTTTTTTCAAATCAAAAACAACTCTTGCGACAGAATCATTTTGTCCGACACGAACCCTTAAAACAGCGAAATTAGAAACATCTATAGTGTTTAACATCATTTTTATCTGTGCGTCATAAATATCAATAACAAGTCTGTTTTCAGTTAAAAAATCGACTTTAGTTTTAGATATCGCTTTACTGGCATTAATAATAAATTTTCCGTCAAACGAATCTGTCGGAACAGATACTGATGTAATTTCATTAAGCTCAACACTTGGAGCAGTCTCCGAAGAATTCAAAACATTCTTAGCGTCCTCTTTATCACTAATACTTTCCATAATAGAAGCAACTCTTGAAGATGACTCCCATAAAACATCAAGTCCGACTGATTCCGATACAAAGCGCAAAGGAATCATAGTTTTATTATTAATAAGTTTAGCCGGAATACTCATTTTTTTAGAAACTCCATTCACAGAAGCGTTCATATCGCCAATTTTAAGAACAACATTTTTATCCTTATAATTAACAATAACTTTATATGTATTTTTATCCCACTTAACTTTAGCCCCAACAGCCTCAAAAACCTCTCTTGCCGGAACAACCGTATAATTATTAAAAATAATAGGCGGCATAGTAAGATTATTCATTTCTTTTCCATTAACTTTCAAAACAACTTTCTCTTCATTATACTGATGAGTTTTTCCGTCATAATTAAGAGTCATTTTTACATTTTCACCGGCAGCGTAAACGGCACTTGAAAAAATATAAAAACACAAACACATAAAAACAAACATACAACCTTTAAACTTCACCTGTTATTCGCCTCCAAATTATAAAAAATATCAAAGTTTTTTATAATTATATCAAAAAATAAATACAAATGATATAATTTATATTTATTTGAAATAAAAATGTAAAATAAGA
>CATJCJ010000281.1 GCA_949738935.1 uncultured Eubacteriales bacterium
AAAAAATATGTCTATCAGAGTCGTGAACTCTCGCCGGACTGGTAACCCGTCTACCGATAATAGACATAAAGCATATTAACAAGCGGTTTCTGACTTGATGTTTCTATCAGGCGTTGCTTGCGTTTTGCCTTTTTTTGAGGATTGCGCTTTCATCGGGTTAAAATGGCGCTCCCACTTCTCAGGCTTCCTCATTCCCGCTTATTTGTTTTCACTGCCCTTTATGGCAACTTAGGAAGTATCCAGGCTTTTTAAAGTCTCACAGACACGATAAAAATATCGCCGCTCCCTGGTTTTATTCATTATGTTCGCTTCCTACCTGCATTTTCTATCCCGTTCTATGTAGGTTGACGGCTTCTAAATTCTAACGCGCTTTCTCATTGCGTGTACAATCTGTTTTAAATGGCAGTTGTACAAGCTGCCACAATGCCGGCACAATTTATTATAGTGCATTGCCGGTCTTGAGCACTGTATATTTCTTCGCGCTTACATCACATTCCTTTTGAAAAGCAGTTGACCGCTTTTAATATAGAAGAGAGTGCCAAAATTGCTTGACACTCTCTAAAAAATTGTATATTATGTATTCATCATATCAATCAGGTTTTCAAGTTCTGTATCTGATTCTGCCTTAAAAATGATTGCGCCATTTTTAAAGGCATACCAATTGTCAGAATACACTACTTGAAAACCTGATTGATATGATGAATACATAATATATCACCTCCCTTCTATGGAGGCTTTATGTATTTTTATACCGCTTTTTCCAAATCACAGTCTGTCGGTCTGCGAAATTAGCGGTTGAATGAGAAACTATTTCTTAGATAGTTCTTTAGGCACATTCTTGCCTGTAGCTTTTCGCCGTCTCATTTATTTTGACGAAGGTATGCTACAGCCCTATGTACACTTTACGGTATGTACACTTGCGCTTTTACGCCGACCGCGCTATTTGCGCCTTTTAGTCGGTTTATTTTGCAACCTTGTATGCGGTTTTCAAGGTACTTTTACCCTTGCAGTATCACGCATTGCCTTGCGTGAGGGGAAATAAGGACTTATTGACACTGCCCTATCAACCCTTGTCCCGCTTGGGATGTTTATATGATAGCATAGGTTTACCCATAATTCAATAGGTTAATCTATATTTTTTTGTTTTTGGCAATATGCACTATACACATCAATAAATAGGTTTACCCATTGTTTAATTGTGACAAATATATAATGGAATATAATATAAATATAAGATAAAATGGAAATTAAGAAAAAGAAATGATATAATGTAAGACTTATAATGTAAGACTATATTGAAAGGAAATATACATTTATGGCATATGATGCTAAAGCACAAAAAAAATATAGAGAAAAAACAATAAATTTAGCAGTAAAATATTACCCTACAGATATACTGGAAGGAAAACGGTTAAAGTCATATCTTGCCGATACTGGACAATCTGCTAATAGTTATATAAAGGGATTGATTAAAGCTGATTTAGATAGTAAAGGCTTTGGTACAAATACAGATATGGATACTATGGATGATGATATAGACGTGTAATGATATCATATGATGGTATGTGCCGTGATATCATATGATGATATGTATTGTATTACGTATGTACTATGTATATGTATAATGCTGTATCATATGTATATAGTATTATTATGCTATGTATTAAGTGTATAAGTATAATAGTATAATAAGTGTAGTAGTAGTAGTATAATAATGTGATAGTATGACAGTATGTATAATAAGTATAATATTATTGTAATATTTGTCAGACAATTTGATTGGATCTAATTAGATTTACTGTATTTATGTGTACGCATGATGGGATATAATTATGTAACTGTGGTATTAGTGTAGTAATAAGATTGTACAATCGGTGTCATGTAGTCGTGGTATTGTTATGATATTGTTATGATTAATTATGATATTAAAATGTTGGATAAATATATCAATATGCGTTATTATGTGTTGTAGTATATGCATTAATAATATAGGGGAAAACAGGAAATAAGTTTGTCATTATAT
Organism: uncultured Eubacteriales bacterium; assembly: GCA_949738935.1. Taxonomy (GTDB): domain Bacteria; phylum Bacillota; class Clostridia; order Lachnospirales; family CAG-274; genus MGBC114079. Next base: position 2,024 of record CATJCJ010000281.1, read on the forward strand.
ATCAAAATAAGTTATTTAATTTGTATAGCATGCTATGTAAATTTTAATTCATCACGCGAACGATAATTGTCAGACAACTTATAACCGCAAAAAAACTACTATAATTTATAGTAGTTGGAGCATATTTATACTGGGCATAATGATTTTATTATCTTTACACATTTTGACAAAATAAAATAATCATCATAAATCATCACAAAAAAAAGATACCATAATACTATACTATTACGGTATCTTTTTATTGTTTTTACAGGCTTTTTGTAGTATAAGTGGGGGGGTATGTTTACATTTTAAGACAGCCACATACCAAACATATGTTTGCCATGTGTTCTACTCACACGCCACCCAAAATTTTCATTTGATTTTCATTCAAATTATATCAAAACACCACACAATTATCTAAATTTTCTTTCAAAAAAGTTCGACGTTGAGTTCGAAAAAACGTTAGAAATCCGCAAAAATTCATTGACTCAAAAATCCCAGTAATTAAAACCATTTCTTTTAAAGCCAAAAATCCCCTATTTATCAAGCAAATCTCGAACACACCTGAAATCTCATATTGAAACAATGAAATCACCTGTCACAATAACATAAAATTATCCTGTGAAAATCTAAGAATATCCTTTAAAATCAACACTTTCTACTACTATTACCATTTATTAAATTTACATACTCTCGAACTCAATATTATCCTCATCAAAAATTTGCAATAATTTATAAAAATACTCTGTACTAAGAGAGAAAAGTATTATAAATATAAAAATGTAAAGACAGAAAATCACAATGGAGGATAAAATAATGGGAAAATTAACTAATCAATACAAAAATTTGGTTTCACAAAATATAAAATCAATTTTATTACATACCATGGATCAGAATGATACTATGCTACAATTTACCCCAGGCACGATACCTACAACAACAAAAGAAACAAACGATTGTATGTCACCTCAGTCATATGATAAACTAGAATCATATAATACAAACGAGGAGGAAGAAAAGACAATGACTTTCTTTAATGTCAACTGGAATGATTACGCAGAGATACTTGCCAGGATTGCTGCCCCAGAAAACTGGTCAAATGATACCTATCCAAACAATGGAATCTTAACTAACTATATGACTCATACATATAAAAAGCTTAAATCGGAAAAGAATATTATATGCACTAAGGAATATGGTCTATTTAATACTGGATTGTTTACAAAGTATTATGATCCCATATATGCTTATCAGTCAGAAAATTCCGTAGAATTTTTAACCCCGTATAAATTAGGTGGAATTGGGATAGAAGAATATCCAGAAAGAGCAAATTATTTTTCTGATCCAAGTTTATTACTATTTGACTGGCATTATAAAATAAATATCCATTATGATCATATTTTAGACGATCCTGATAATAGGCAGCGTATACCAAAAGAAATACTGCAGAGGGATGATATCATTAATACACTTAACGGATCCATAGATACTATGAAAAAACGTGTATCAGCTAATTATAAATTAGCCATACCTCAATATTACGATGGGAAAGTGCAACTACTATTACCATTATGCTTACTATCAGACAATAAACCCGATTTGGCTCTAGTAGTAACAAAAGCTGCAAATACCTACCAAGGACATACATGTATAACCTTAGATATGGCATATAACAACGCAAGATTAATAGCAAAACCAGAAAATAACTGGCTTACAAAGTAAAATCTTACATTTCTTTGAAAATACGATGTAATAGTTACGTCGTATTTTTTTATTGTATCTATTTTCGAAAAATGATACCAAATATTCATTTCACCCTCATATCCTAACAAGTATCACTTATTGACACAGAATTAAGATTTAGTGCTATTTTTATCAATTTAACCGTCATTTCCCCCAGGTAAATAATAATTACAATACTCTACACCATAGAAGATATCAGATTTTTTATTTTATGTAAAAATTGCAATCAAAATGGAGAAAAGATAATTAATGAATGAAAAGCATGAAATAAAGGAAATTTAAACTATGCCAAAACATAAAATGATACCTCCCAGAAATTTTCATTCAAAAAATCCGTTATTACAAATGGATGTGGGAAAATTATATCTCATGGAATCACTGTAACCATAGATATAGATGCTTTCAAAGCGGATAAATCTACAATTAAAAAGGACTTTACAGCTATTTTTGCTGAAGTCCTTGAATACCTTGATTGATTTAAGGAATCTGAGTTTTATAAATATCACTCTATAAATAGAGAAATAGATTATATGCACTATTACTATTACAACACTAACCATCAACAATCAAAAAGTTTTTAAGAGAGTGATTTTTGCGTTAGCAAACAATCACGGAATATGTCTGTCTTTATTAATAAGGTTATATTTTATTTCAGTTCAG
>CATJCJ010000282.1 GCA_949738935.1 uncultured Eubacteriales bacterium
GCAATTCTCTTTGTTATAACTATTTCCCATAATACCAAAAGAAATGGTACAAATACATGCATAATTGTTTGCAAATTAACTTCTTTTCCTTTGAAATAATCAAAAAAATAAAGCAAATAGCAAATCAAACTTAATATCATACCCTCATAGTATTGAGAAATAGTAAGATTGTCATATATACTATTATGGACAGAGTTTATCAATTTGTTGTTGCGAGTTTCCCAGTTTAACCCCTTTATTTTATTTTCTATATATACAATAATATATGCAGATAATTTAGCCATTGCAGTTCTATAATAAGTAATTCGCATTGAAGTAGGTATAATAATTCCAAAAGGCAACAAATACAAAATGCTATTATCACCTTGCACTGCAAAAGCCAAGACTGCCACTACTGTTGTTATCATAAACATAATTAAAGAATTGTGCAATTCTATTTTCTGCTTTATTTCCCCTCTTATATCTTCGTACTCTTTTATTACATTATCATGTGCTTTCATATCGACTTCCCTTAATCCCAAAATTTATTGCTTTGTTCATACTTTACATCGCTATCTTTTACCCCAACAGCATTAAAAGCGGTAACCAGACTATTATATGCTCCATCATCATACCAATAAGCTGTCCATTTCGTATTTTCATTTACGGATTCCTTAATTTTTCTCAGATATGGCATATCCACGTCGCCAGCAGACCATCCAATAATAATCACCTTGTTTACATCCTGTAGTTTTTCAAAAAAACTGCTATGTAAAGAAATGATATAGTCTGTGTCTTTATAAATTGCCTTCAGGTATTTTGCGATTGCCTCTTGTATGCTGGCTTCTCCTTCTTCATATTCCTCATCCGCTTCTTTTTTCCACTGATAATGTTTCCTAATTTCATCAATGTTGCAGTGTCCCATGATAGGTGGAACATCTGATACACTATCTATCCCGCCATGAATATGTAGGACATTTTCAATATGATAAATCCGTTCCAATGTATCGGTATAATTAAAATTCAAAAAATAATCCTTACAACCAATCAATGCCTTTCTTTGGCATTTTATTTTGCTTGTATCAATCTGCTCTATCCATTCTTTCACATAATCTTGCATATTATTTATAAAACCAAATTGCTCCTGCCAATATACATCCATTGTATCCCGAATTCCAATATTACCGCCATCAAGCGATAAGTCATCCAAAACACAGGAGGAAACATTTAACATTTCTGTCGTATTCGGGCATCCCATTTTTTCCTCAAATCTGCTCCATAATGCATTGTCAACGGACTTATCCCATCGTTCCTGTGCTTTTTTCGTATACCAAGGTTCTGTATCATCTAATGGCTGGATATCATACAAAGTCTCAAAACCATTCAGAAAGTGCGGCTGTGTCGACTCTAGATACTCTCTAAATTTCCAGTATTCCGTCCTCAGTCCATGTGCGACATCAAATCCATTTCCTATAATATATAAAGACTTCATTCTGTGTTCTCCTCTGTAACCATAATGTTTGCCTTCTGTACCTTGCTAACATAATATGCAAAATCAATAACTATCAAAAAGATTATTTCGATGCATTTTCCTATTAACATTTGCAATACTTTGTGCTTGCTTTTTATAATACTCCTGTTTTTTTGCCATATCATATATACCCTTTGAATGGCAATGAGGACACTCAAATTGTCCATCATTACCACAATTGAGTTGTA
>CATJCJ010000283.1 GCA_949738935.1 uncultured Eubacteriales bacterium
CAAATCGCTTGTAAGGTTAGAGGATAATTTTACGGCGGTAAACTATGGAAGTGCCGGAGGAGGTTTAGGAGGGATAAAAACATCACCTCAGGAAAAAGCTGTTGATAAAGCGTTTCTTATTTTGGAAAGAAACCTTGAAGATGTAAACGCTGAAATACTGCTTATCGAGGAACAGATAAGCAATATTGAGGCTGAAAACTCTGATATGGAATACATATTGAAAGGTATGAGACGGGAGCATAGGGAGGTTATGGAGGCTTTGTATAAATATGAAAGGGGAGCGGTAAAAACGTCTATAGATTGCAATATGGACAGAGCTACAATATATCGTAAAAAAAATAAGGTCATAAAGGAAACTATGAGGTGGCTGAATTTTTATAATTGAAAAAACGTGCGACAAAATTGCGACAAACGTGCGACAATTTATAATAAATTCTGTGTTAAGATATTATCGTCGAAAGGTGAGAGAACTTTTTGGCGGCACCTAATAACCTCTTTGAAATATATTTGACCGGATTTTGGGATTCGGTCAATATGGGCGCAAAGGTTTGTTTGGGTTCGATTCCCAAAGCGCCGAACAGACGTAAATTCATTCATATTTTACACTCCTTTCTACAGAAAAGGCTGGCTGTAAAAACAGTCGGTCTTTTTTGTTTAAATTTTAAACTGGTCGAATTCTACCAGTTTAAAATTTTTTATAAAACTAAAATGAAAGCAGTGATACGACAAAAAATATTTAGATAAAGGTTTAACAAGATTTTATTTTTAAGGAGGAATTTATGCGGGGTATTTTAATTTTAGTTATTTATACTATTTTAATGCTGACAGTAACTTTTATTTTAGCGGGAAAAAAGAAGAATTCTGAAAGTTTTTATGTTGGAAACCGAAAAATGGGCACGTTAAGTTCGGCAATGAGTATAGCGGCTACATGGATTTGGGCTCCGGCTCTTTTTGTATCCGCCGAACAGGCGTATACTAATGGATTTATTGGCTTGTTTTGGTTTCTGGTACCTAATGTTATATGTCTTTTGATATTTATTCCTTTTGCGAAAATGATACGAAAGCAATTGCCGAACGGAATAACGCTGTCAGGCTATATGTTCAATATGTACAAATCAAAAAAAGTAAAAGGTGTGTATTTATTTCAATTATCCGTATTGACAATTCTGTCGACAGGTGTTCAGCTTCTTGCTGGAGGCACGATTTTAAGCGGCATTACTGGACTGCCTTTTTTTATTGTTACGATTATTCTGGCTCTTATAGCTTTTTCGTATTCTCAAATATCAGGAATAAGAGCCTCGGTTATTACAGACAGTATTCAGATGATATTGATATTAGCGGCGTGCGCTGTTTTTGTGCCTTGGGCTTTAAATATGAATGGAGTAAATTCTGTTATTAATGGATTAGGAGGCATATCAAAAGAAACTGTCTCTTTATTTTCTGAAAGAGGATTGGAAATATTTCTGAGTTTCGGACTGCCTACAGCAATAGGTCTCATATCAGGACCTTTTGGAGACCAATGCTTTTGGCAGAGAGCTTTTTCTATTAGAGAGTGTAAAATAGGAAAAGCGTTTTTGCTTGGAGGAATATTGTTTGCCGCTGTGCCTGCCTTAATGGGAATACTCGGCTTTATCGCGGCGGGAATAGATTTTATACCTTCTGACAAAAGTGTTGTAAATCTTGAACTAATAAGCGGTTTGTTTCCAAATTGGGTAATGATAATATTTTTATTTATGCTTATATCGGGATTGCTTTCTACCGTTGACAGCAATTTATGCGCCATCTCATCATTAACAACGGATATTTGCGGAACTGATAAACTCAGATTATCAAAAATTAGTATGATAGTTTTGCTGATTGTTGGTATTGCTATAGCTAGTATTCCTGATTTAACAGTAACAGAATTATTTTTATTTTACGGAACTTTAAGAGCGTCTACATTATTGCCGACTGTAATGACACTGAAAAATAAAAAACTTACATCAAAGGGTATTGTAATCGGTATAATGGTTTCTTTATGTCTGGGATTGCCGATATTTACTTTTGGAACTGTTATGAATATTTCTTTATACAAAACTCTTGGAAGCGTTATAACGGTTGCTTTGTCAGGATTGACAGCGTTAATAATAAAATTTTGGGAGGACAGACATAATGCTTGGAAGAAAACAAAATATTAATAATGAGGAATGGTTTGAGGCTGTCTTTAATATTGAGAAAACAGTGAGGAGAGAAGAAATTGAGAAATTAACTGAATTAACTGTTTGTGAGATAAAAAGAAATACAAAAGGACTGAATTCCGCTTACGCGTGGAGCGGAGGAAAAGACAGTATCGTACTTGGAGATATATGTCAAAAAGCCGGAATTGATAATTGTATGACAGGCGTCTGCAATCTGGAATATCCTGAGTTCTTAAAATGGATTAAGGTCAATAAGCCAAAAAGTTGCGTAATAATTAATACAGGTCAGGATATACATTGGCTTTCAAAAAATCAAAATATGCTGTTTCCTAAAGAAAGCGGTACAGCGTCAAAATGGTTTTCAATAGTACAGCACAAAGCTCAGAGAAAATACGTAAAAGAAAATAATATTGATGTTTTGCTGCTGGGAAGGAGAAAGGCTGACGGTAATTTTGTCGGCAAAGGCAAAAATATATATACAAACAGCAAAGGAGTTACACGATATAGTCCTCTAGCTGATTGGAGTCACGAGGATATACTTGCGTATATTTATTATAATAAAATGAGTTTGCCTCCCATATATAATTGGCATAACGGATATAAATGCGGCACTCACCCTTGGCCGGCAAGACAATGGACAGATGGAAACGGCTGGAGAGAAATTTTTAATATTGATAGAAATATAGTTATTTTGGCTGCCGCACATATACAATCGGCAGCTGATTTTTTGAAAGGGGTATGTAAATGATTGAGCGGGAAAAAATTATTGTAAATTTGAAAGAATTAAAAGCGCCTGAGAAAAATGTGCGTATGCATCCGGAAAAACAAATTAAAGAGATTATAAAAAGCCTTGATAAATTTGGGCAGTACAGAGATATTGTAATTGATGAGAATAATACGGTTCTTGCGGGAAACGGACTTTTGGAGGCAATGCTGATGCGAGGAGATACAATCGCTAACGCTGTACGCCTTGTGGGATTGTCGGAAAAAGAAAAGTATAAATTTATGCTTGCCGATAACAAAACATTTTCTCTGGGAGTTGATGACCTTGAGGCGATAAATGATGTTATAGCGAGCTTGGGGGATGATTTGGATGTACCGGGATATGATGAGGAAACTCTTAAAATGATAGTTGCCGCCGCTGAGGATGTGACGGAAAAAATAATGAAATATGGGACTATAGATGAATCTCAAATAGATACTATAAAGGCAAAAGGTGAACACAGAGAAAAATATATGGAAAATGCGGAAAAATTTCAAGAAAGTCAGCAAGATAATGATACAGATAATATTTATTATGAGGAATTAAGAAATATCTCCGCTAATACAGATAATGTGGATAATCTTTACGCTCAAGGCGCTGACAGTGAACAGTTGTCGGAAATTCGTAAATCGGTTTTTTGTCCTAAGTGTGGTGAGAGAATTTGGCTGTAGTAAGAGCTGTATCTGATTTAGATGTTGTTACTGCCGCGAGGCAGAGGATAATAAATGTTTTTAAGAATGGTCTTCCCGTATATTTGTCGTTTTCGGGAGGTAAGGATAGTTTATGTCTTTCACAGCTTGTTATTGATTTGATTCAGGAAGGTAAAATTGATTCAAGTCAGCTTATCGTTCTATTTGTTGATGAGGAAGCTATTTTTCCGTGCATAGAAAAAACCGTATATGACTGGAGAAGAAAATTTTTGCTGGCGGGAGCGAAATTCGATTGGTATTGTGTGGAGGTTAAACATTTTAATTGTTTTAACGCTCTCACAAATGATGAAACCTTTATATGCTGGGATTCCCAAAAAGAAAATGTATGGGTAAGAAGACCGCCGGAATTTGCGATAAGAAGTCATAAGCTGCTGAGAGCGAGAGTTGATTCATATCAAAACTGGCTTGCGAGAATGTGTGCCGATGGCATAACGATTGTTGGAATACGTACAGCGGAATCAATTCAAAGACTGAGAAATATCGCGTTAATGAATCATAGCGGAAAAAAAATAACGGGCAAAAAGCATATTTTTCCTGTTTATGACTGGAAAGATAATGACGTATGGCTTTATCTGGCAGAAAAAAAGGTTGAAATTCCTGATATTTATTTGTATTTATGGCAGTCGGGAACAAGCAGAAACCGTTTGAGAGTTTCTCAGTTTTTCAGTGTGGATACAGCGAAGTCTCTTGTTAAAATGAATGAGTATTATCCTAATCTTTTGGATCGGATTATAAAAAGAGAACCCAACGCCTATCTCGCGGCGCTTTATTGGGACAGCGAGATGTTTGGGCGAAGTTCAGGCAAGAGAAAAAAGCTGGAGGGTATCATTGACAGAGATTATAAAAGTGAGCTGTTAAGGTTATTTGGAAATATAGATTTATATTTTGACACACCTCATAAAAAATATATTGCGAATTCTTATAAAAAATTTTTTGTAAGTGTTTCGGCTATAGCGGATGAAAAGGATTTTAAATCAATTTATGAGGGACTTATTTCAGGTGACCCGAAGCTAAGAACTTTAAGGGCGTTACATATTAGGATATATGAAAGATACGCGAATAAAGCCAAAATTGAAAGGAGAAGGAAATGATAAATATTTTATATAAGCCGTTGTCAACGCTGAAATGGGTTGACAGAGAGCTTTTGAAACCTAACGATTACAACCCCAATAAGGTATCAACGGAAAACTTAAAACTTTTATCTCAGTCTATTATGACTAATGGCTGGACTCTTCCTATTGTTGTGAGACCGGATTATACAATTATAGACGGGTTTCACCGCTGGATCGTGGCGGGGGAAGAACCTCTTAAAACACGGCTGGCGGGGAAAGTTCCGGTAGTTATTGTGGAACATAAAGATGAGAGTGAGAATATATATGGCACAGTAACCCATAACAGGGCGAGAGGAACTCATTTGCTTGAACCTATGAAAGCTATTGTAAAACGGCTGCTTGACAGCGGAAAAAGTCTTGAGGAAATAAGTAAACAGCTTGGCATGAAGCCGGAAGAGATTTTTAGGTTGTCTGATTTTACAAAAGAGGATTTTTTAAAACTAATGATAAAGAAAGGAATATATTCGAGGGCGGAATATATAACAAAGTATTAAAAAGTGTCCGTGTCCAATAGTTACGCTAAACTTTTTGAGATTCAAACGAATACGGAAAAATTGGAGGTGGCAATGGTGGGGCGAAGCAGAAAGCCTGAAAGAGAAAAAGCCCTCCGATTATGGATTGAAAGCGGAAAAAAGCGCAAATTAAAGAGTATCGCGGAAGAATTGGGAGTAACGGATTCACAGGTCAGAAAGTGGAAAAAGCAGGATGATTGGGAGAGTCTCTCAAAAGGTACGAAAGCCTTGGAAAATGATGTTGGCGTACCTTTTGAAAAGGTACGGGGAGGGCAGAAAGGAAACAAAAACGCCAAAGGTCACGGCGCTCCCATTGGAAATAAAAATAATTTTAAACACGGTATATATGAAAAGATATATCAGAGTGTTTTAGATGATGATGAAAAACAGATGATACAGGCAATGTCATTTGAAGATGAGGAATATCTTCTTATAGAACAAATACAGCTGTTGACGGTTAGAGAGTATAGGCTTATGAGACGTATAGAGGAGCATACAAATATTAAGGGCGGATTGGCTGTTGAACATGTGACTAACAGAAAGCAGAAAGAGGAAATCGGTAATGACATAAGCACTCAGACGGAAACAATTACTCAGACCGTTTCAACAACAGAGATTATAGATAAAATAGAAAATGGACTTACTAAAATACAGTCAAGTAAAACACGCTGTATCGAGGCACTTAATAAACTGCGTACCAATAAAAAGAAGCTTGAGAGTGAGGATAAAGGCAATAAAGTTGTTGATGACTGGATTGAGGGACTTATAGGAAGTGATGAAAATGGATAGGGCCGCTTTTTTTAAAGAACGTCAGAAAATATATAAAAAAAATCCTGTTTTGTTTTTTAATGAGGTTATCTTATTTCAGCCTGATGAGTGGCAGAAAAAGGCGGCTTATGATATCGCTAACTATTCAAAAGTAACAATTCGTTCCGGTCAGGGAGTCGGAAAGACAGCGTTTGAGGCGGCGGTGCTTCTTTGGTTTATGTCGTGTTTTCCTTTTCCAAGGATAGTGGCTACAGCGCCTACAAGACAGCAGCTTCACGATGTACTTTGGAGCGAGGTCGCCAAATGGCAGTCTAAAAGTCCGCTGTTATCTCAGATGTTCAAATGGACAAAAACATATATTTATATGCTTGGTATGGAAAAACGCTGGTTCGCTGTGGCGAGGACAGCGACAAAGCCGGAGAATATGCAGGGATTTCACGAGGATAATATGCTGTTTATCGTTGACGAGGCAAGCGGTGTCGCTGATTCCATAATGGAGGCTATACTTGGTACATTGTCGGGAGAGAACAATAAATTGCTTATGTGCGGTAATCCTACCAAAACGTCTGGTATATTTTATGACAGTCATAAGGCTGACAGAAGTATATACAGGATTCATAAAATCAGTTCCAGGGACAGCAGCCGTACAAACAAGGAAAATATCGAAACACTTATACGAAAATACGGTATTGACAGTAATGTTGTAAGGGTTCGTGTACTTGGTGAGTTTCCGGAACAGGAAAATGATGTTTTTATTCCTCTGCCGCTTCTGGAGCAGTCGGCAATGACAGAATATAAAGACGGACCCGCTGAGAGTATACATATTGGATGTGATGTAGCTCGATACGGAGACGATAAAACGGTTATTGGCTATAAAGTAAATGAGCGGGTAAGGTTTTATAAAAAAATCAACGGACAGGATACTATGAGAACAGCTTCCGATATAATTTTGCTGGGACAGGCTCTTAGAGATAAATATAAATTTAATGACTATATATCAGTGAAGATTGATGACGGAGGTGTCGGCGGCGGAGTGGTTGACAGGCTCAGACAGATTAAAAAAAGCGAGCCTGATAAATATGACTGGCTTGACATATTTCCAGTTATATTTGGAAAGCCGATTAAACACAAATATTACGCTGACAGCACAACATATATGATGTCGGTTGTTAAAAATCTGCTCAGTCCTGTTGATGACAATGGAAATGAAAAGGAAACAGAGCTTATACTGCCGGATGACAGTGATTTAATTGCTCAGCTGTCTTGCAGAAAATATACTGTTAATGAAAAAAGCAAAATAATTGTGGAAAGCAAAAAGACTATGAAAGCGAGAGGACTTCCGTCTCCGGACGAGGCGGATTGTGTACTGCTGCTTTGTCTTCCGGTAAAACCGCCGAAAAGAAAGAGGTGAGAGCATGAGAGGCAGTCAAAAACACACAAATGTAAGGATTGTTAAGTCTTCCGGAAGTATTATGAAATCCGAGACAATTACACAAGTGTCAAAAGATGAGGCGTATAATGCCGGAGACTGGATAATACCGCCTGTTGACCTTAGGGGTTTAAAAATACTGGTAAAAAACAGTACGATTTTGCCCCAATGTATAAGAGCTTATAAAAATAATATAGCGGGTTTCGGAATAGGAATCCGATACAGAGAGGATATAGAGGAAACTTCTGAAATGGCTGAGGAATTTAACAGGGCGGCTGAGATATTGGAGCTTCTTAATAACGAGCAGGATACAAAGAAAGTATTTGAGGACGTTATAGAGGCAAGAGAAACATATGGTATCGCTTACATTGAGGTTATACGGAATATTGCGGACGAGGTACAGCAGATTGAGTTTATAAATGATACACCGTCAGTTAATAAGACGAAACCTCTTGACCCGTATATAAGCACTGTATTTTATCATAACGGAAAAGAAATTGAAAGAAAAAAGCGTTACTGTAAGTATAGACAGCAGATAGGCGGAAAAACAGTGTATTTTAAAGAATTCGGCGACCCGAGGGTTATGGATTGGAGAACAGGTGAGTATATCTCAGAGGATATGACTATTGAGACACGTTATAGGGCCAATGAGATTATAGAGTTCGCTGTCGGTATGGAGGCATATGGTGAGGTGCGTTGGATAGGACAGATTTTAGGTATTGACGGCAGCAGAAAAGCGGAGGGACTTAACAACAATTATTTTGAGAACGGCAGGCATACGCCTCTTATGATTATGATTAAGGGAGGCACATTGACGGACGGCAGTTTTGATAAACTTAAAGGTTATATGAATGACATAAAAGGAGAATCGGGACAGCACGCTTTTATTATACTTGAAACTGAGAGCAGCGAGGGAAGAGCCGATTTTGACCAGTCGGACAAACCTGATATTGAGGTAAAAGACCTCGCTAATATTTTACAAAAAGATGAGCTGTTTCAGGATTACCTTGACAATAACAGGCGTAAAGTGCAGTCGGCTTTTCAGCTTCCTGATTTGTATGTGGGATACACAACGGACTTTAACAGGGCAACGGCGCAGACAGCCAGGGAGGTTACGGAGGAACAGGTGTTTCAGCCTGAAAGAAAAAGTCTCGCCTGGACAATAAACAATAAATTGCTTAACGGATATAACTTCAAATATGTTGAGGCGTATTTTCTTGAGCCTGACATAAGCAATCCCGACGACTTGTACAAACTTCTGACCGTAGCCAATAACGCCGGAGGACTTACTCCTAACAGAGCAAAGCAGCTTGTTTATGAGGCTTACGGGGAGACGGCTGAAAACTATCAGGGGGAATGGGGAGATATCCCTCTCGCTTATAACAAAAGTCAAAATTCAGGTATTGATATGGGACAAATTACGATGAGTCTTCAAAAGCAGATTCAGAAAGCCGCCGAAAACAATGATGATTCGGTTGTGGCTGTTATGAAAGAGGTTAAATCCCTTTTGCTGAAAATGGACAGGGGTGATTAGAGTGTGCTTAAACTGTAAACCTCTTATAAAAGCTATTGACAGGTATATAGCCAAAGCTGATGAGAAACTTGTGAATATGTTTGAGGAGGAAGGGCGGGCTGAGCCTGAGAAAACGGTTGAGTATATGTCAGAGATTGAGGAGGAGACAGCGGCGGCGCTTGTCTCTGAAACTGAATATTTTATATCTGAGATAGAAAAATGTGACAGTCTTGAACAGGCGGAGGAAAACTTCGAGAAAATTAAGGATAACGATTCCTGCCTTGAAAAATTAAAGCCCTTTTTTAAGGAAAAACTTGGAGCACTGGTAGCTTTAAGCGCCAAAGGTTACATAAAGCAAATGGACAGAGAACTTACAATAAGCAGACTGTCTAAAAGAACTGTTGCCCGGGTTAATGACTGGAGTGAGGAACTTGGAAACATAATGAGGCTTAACAGTCATAAAGAGATTGAGGATATTTTGGTAAAAGGGCTTAAAGATGGTGATGGGGTTGATGTGTTTACAAGAAAAATTCTTGACAGCGGAATACGAAATGAATATTACAAGGCCCGCAGAGTAGCGGTTACAGAAGTCTTAAGGGCGCACAGCGTGGCTTTTCAGGAGTCGATTATGCAGAATCCCGCCGTGGAATATAAAAGGTGGATGCATACGGGAGCCCATAAAAATATGCCGAGACAAAATCATATTGATATGGACGGGCAGACAGTGCCAAAAGGAGCGAGATTTAAACTTACCGGAGCGAACGGAAAGACATATAGTCCTATGTATCCTCTTGACTCAATTCTGCCTCCGGAGGAAAGTATTAACTGTCATTGCGCGGTACAGGAGACAGCGTCGGAAAAAATTCTTGGAATGCCTCTTGAGGAAAGAAAAAAACTCCAGCAAAAGGCTCTTGATGAAATGGACGATGACTGGGAAAAAGAGCTTAACGCTAAAAACAGGGCTGATTGGGAAAAAAGACATAAAGCGGCTAAGGATAAAAAAGAATTTGAGGAATATTCCAAGATTTTGGGCAAGAAAAATATGCCTAAAAATCTTGATGAGTTTCAGAATTTGAAGTATAATGATATTGAAGGTTGGGATAAACTCAAGTTAAATTACTCTGATGAAAAATTAAGGATAAAATTAAAAGGTAATGAGACTTCTAAAACTATCGCTTTGGGTAGTCAGGGTAAACATATAAAAGGACATAACAATTATATAAAAGGGCGAAGTTATTTAACTATTTCGGAAGAAGAGGCTCAGGAACTTGTAAATAAGTACGCAGGAACTGGTGAAATTCTTAGAACAGCTAAAGGAGAATGGCGACATCAGGAAAAAATAAAAAGTAATAAAATAGTTGGAGTAGATGTTAATGATATTACAGGTGAGGAAACATCAACAACATGGTTTAAAATTCATTATAGTAAAAAAGGTACACATATAGTTCCATATAAAGGAGATTATTGAAATGAATTTGTTAAATAGGCTTAAGGAAATGAATGAAATAAAAAAACTTAATTCAGATATTGCATTAAGAATAATTTGTATTGACGGCGATATTATTGAGGGTAGATATCTTTCCTATACCTCGGAATTAAATAATGATCCTGAGGAAGCTGAGATAGAAGTAAGAGATTTAAAGACAGGTGGGTATATAGGTATATTTGAACACGAAATAAAGTCAATAGAATTTATTAGCTAAATTATATTATATGTTAATAAGGGAATTGAGTTTTTGCAGACAAACTCGACTATGAGCAAAGCAAAAGACTTTTTGAAAACAGTTAAAGAAATAATGCCTGGACTTTAAGATTATTAAGAGGTGTTTATATGGCATACTGGAAAATTAATTATAATTACAATTTAGACTTAAATGAACCTAAATTGATTGAGTTGCTTACATCAATAAAATGTTACTGTGATATTATAAAAGATATACCCGTTGGATATGGTCTTAAAAACGAGTTTATTACAGAAAAATTTTCTGCC
>CATJCJ010000284.1 GCA_949738935.1 uncultured Eubacteriales bacterium
ACAGATACAAAAAATGCGTATACAAAGAGGTCTTACTCAGGAACGCATTGCCGAAATGCTGGAGGTTTCCCGCCAGTCGGTATCGAAATGGGAACTGGGAGTTTAACATATTTAAGGAGACCAAGCTGAACCCGCATTATAACAGCATTGCTTAATAACAAGAAATGACCGTAGCAAAACCGCTACGGTCACTTTTATAAAACCACACCTTATAATCCGAGTATAGCCGTAACATCAGGGTATTCTTCGCATCTGTCATGTAGGGTGGCGATAAATGATTATATGCTCATTACTTTGTGCGATAGTTAATATATATCTTAGGTCGAAAGCCATTCAGCAAGACTGATTTCTTCCACTCATCCAAACGGTTTAACAGCATGAGCATATCTAGCTGTTTAAGATCAGGATTTCCATTTTTATCTTCTATATGTTTTTTTCTTTCCAATATTAACCACAAAGCAACTGTATCAATCGGCACTGTGTAAGGTCCTTTATTACGGCGATATGCCGTTATAGAAGATAACGATTGTGTAACCGCATAGCATAAATCCGATGATGCCTTCCCAATTTTAACAGCGAACATGGTGTTATTTTTGTATAAATCCATTAGTTCGATTTTCTTACCGCCGAAATTAGAAATTACTCTGTCAAATTTTTGAAACCCATCTTTCTTTTCACGGATAATGTTAAAAACATTTTCAGCATAGTACCTATTTTTTAGTGATTTCTTAATTTCATCGTCAGTTTTACCTTTAAATTCATCGCGACTCTTTTCTTTAAGAAAAACATTGGAAATAAAACTATTGTGAATAATGTCTGAAAAATCGTATTGGGGATTATATTCTGTTTCTATTTCGTCAATTGAAGCTTCAAGGTAAGAAATATAATCATCATTATATCTATACCATATTCCCTGATACAACAAGCATTTTTCTTTGTCATCTATATAATCAATTGCTTCTCGAATCGATTTTTTGAATTCTTTTGTATCATCGGCGACGCATTTTACTGAAATATCAAGTACTGTTTGGGCATAATCCCATCCATTTTCCGAACAGAAATCGCGCAGTTCTGTTTCCGTCAAACAAGGAATAGACTTGCTTTTCCTGCTATAACATAATGTATAATCATAATCATTATGGTTGATAATTTCAGTGGCTCCAATAACATCAAGCTCAGAGAAATTCATTGGAAATGAATCAAACTGAAGAGCTTTAAGAAGGTTCTGATCTATTTTTTTTATCGTTTCACTTTCTGAAACCTTGGCGAACACCGGGATGCCCAATTTCTTCTGTTCATTTTTTAAAATGTATTCAACAAACAGTATAATCCTGGCAATTAGCTCTAAAGACTCGTCAGATGTTGAAAATTTGATAGATGAGCCAACCTCAATTGACGTCTTGAAAAGCTGAATGTCGTCTGGAAGAATTGCCTTTGCTTTTATTTTTGCATAAGACTCTCCGCTCTCAAAAAGGAGCTGATCCAAATTAATATAAGTGTTTACAGTTTTATTTTTCCTAGAACTTGGATTTAAAAGAGTTGTTGTTTTAATATTGGAAAATGACATCCTACGAGCGAATTCAAATCCAAAATCGCTATCACAAAATTTGTCCACCATAAAAAATGCACTTCCAAAAGTTACAGCATATGTGTTACCGTTTTCGTCATTCTCAACCAGTACTGTCGCACAGCGGTTTTTTGACGTTTTAATTGGTTCTTGATCAAATAGACTCAAAATCCAACTCCAACTAACTTCCGTTTCTGCCTTGGGAGATGACACATACAATGTCATACCATATTCAGCGTGTTGTTCTTTATATGACGATTTTACACAAACAGTGGTGCAAAATTTCATTTTACTATTTAATTCCTGCAAAAACATTTGCTTCTTGACGGTGTCAATCTTGTATAGATTTATGCTTCCCATTATTTTAACCTCCCGCTTTAAACAAACTTAATGGATAAATTGGGCTATGTTTGCCTTTTTTAAAGGTCGATTAGTATAACCCTCGGTAAAGTTCCACTTGCATTCTTGGTCATCGCGTTCAACTTTGCACAAAAAGCCGAATACATTATCCTGCTTTTTTAGTGCAATAAACCCCTCAATTAGGAAAGCTCGACTTTGCAGAAAATCCGCTTTATCTTCTTCACTTTCAAAGAAATATGTAATTGTTGCCGCCATTTTATTTTCGTAAGTGATTTTCGTTTGACAGGTCTGTTCAAAATTTGTCTTGAAATTGCTCGGAGGAGGATCAAGTTTATGGATTTTTCGCTCAGTCCGAATTGAAGTACAGCCTATCCAAAAAGAACAATAGGATTCTTTAATAGGCTCAAACTGCAGTTCAAATTCCGCTAAACCCGCATCGTAATCATTATTGTTTAATGCAAAACAATTCTGCTCTTCGATTTCAGAATATATGCCATCGCCGAGGGATATTCGTATACCGTTTAGTATAAGACTATCAAATTCCTTGTTTGCCTTGGAAGGCAAAGCTAAACTTACAGATACTAGACTGGTTTTATTAAACATAGTTTTTCCTCCAAATCAGTGTTTCCAAAGAATGTCAGCCAATATATTGTAGTGCCTTTATAATTATACCACAAAATGCGTTTTTTGTCACCCCCCTTTGTATGTTTCTGCCTAAAGCTACAAATCAATACTTTAAATAGTCATCTGATTTGGAATTATGAAAAGCATTTATTATACGATCTACAAGAATACTTTCATTTTTTCTTTTAAGTTCACACTCCCAAATTCGCAACACAGTCCATCCACGGGCTTCAAACATAGCGCTTACCTCTTCGTCGTGTTTCCGATTCCTCTCACGTTTGTTTGACCAATAGTCCCGATTATCACTTGGTTTTGTGTTACGACAGTCATGACCGTGCCAAAAACATCCATCCACAAAAACCGCAATTTTCTGCTTTAAGAACACGAAATCAGGATGTCCTTTTACAGAATAGTTTCGCTGCCAACCTTTAATTCCATTTTTCTTGAATATTTCAATCAAACGTAACTCGGTCGAATTGTTGTTTTTGGATTTGACTTTTCTCATAATTTCTGAGCGCTTTTCTGTACCAAACACGTCTGCCATGTGATCATCACCTCGCCTTGCGTTAGTATGCAATTATTTCAATGAAACGTGATTGAAACTTGCCCATAAAAATCTTTATACAATATTATAGCTCGTTTTATCTGAGATTTGACCGAATTGGACAAATTCATATAGGATGGATTACGTTCAAGTTCAAACAAGTAATAATCATCTACAACGCCGTTTAAAGGGTTTTGAAACGAGAACGCCCTTTGAGTTCGGGAAATGATGTCGCTTATCGAACGAGCAGAATAGCATTTATTCGTATTTAACCAACTTCTAAACTTGTCTCTAGGAAGAACAAATTGATTATTTGGAATCGGCTTGTTGCTGTTAATATATTCATTCAGTGTATTGGCAACATACTCTGCTAACTTTACAGGAACAGCGTTACCTATCATCTGTTCAATTTCCGTCTTTGAACCAATCCACTTGTATTCTGGAGGAAACGTTTGGATAAGAGATCGTTCGAGAGTTGTCAAGGCGCGGATATTCTCGTTAAGTTCGCAAGCGTCGTTTGAGTGTCCCAAATACCCCTTCGGAACAGGTCTGTTTACACCTCGGATAGTGGGAGACGGCTCGTCAATTGAAAAAATTGCCCTACGGTTGTAATTTCTCGGATGACGGTAGTAAAACTCAAAATCCAAAGTGTTTCCAAAATAGTCTCGCAGAGTAGTCGATTTAGTGCCTAGCCTTGATGCGACAGCTTCTTTAAGTTCATTATCCGCTTTATTGAGAACCCCAATACATATGAAACGCTTTCGCTTTTGAGGAACTCCGCACAGACTTGCGTCAAGGATTGTTTCAGTCAATCCATATCCTGCAGCTTTAAACATAGTGCCAGCTTGTTTATATGTATCGCTTTTTTGCGCTCTGTCAACGTTTTCCATCACAAAGTATGGTGGTTTGATGGTGCTTATAATTTTAGCGTAAGATAAGGTAAGGCTAGCGCGATTTGCTTCGATCCTTTTACCCGCATGAGAAAAATCTTGACATGGCGGTCCGCCTATAATTAGTTCGGGTTTTAGTGCGGAAATCATTTTTATCGCATTATCCGTGTCGGACAGGTCAGCTTCATATACCGGATGTGAAAAATTGTTTCGATAGCACTCAACCGCGGCGCTCCAATTTTCAAATGCCCCGACAATATCGAAGCCAGCATTTTCAAAGCCTTTAGATAATCCGCCGCAGCCTGCGAACAAATCAACAGTCCTCATAAAATTTACATCTCCCTCTTCCATTTCTCGAAAAAATATGGTATAATAGTATTATACCACAAAAAACTAACGACGTCAAGTAGTTGACGTCAAAAAATTTCGAGGTGATTTTTTATGTCAACAGGATTATTGGGTATTGAGCATTCTAACCGTAGCCCCGAAGATCATTGGGGTAAGAATTGTTTCAATTCAAGCTTTCCCACAGCAATGGCATGCTATATGATGAAAAATGGAATCAAAGCTATATACAACAAGCTCGAATTTGTGGAAGGCAAGCCTAAAGTAGTTTCGTCAGAAATAGATATCGAGAAAGTTTTTAACTGTAAGAGTTTAGATACCTCAGAATTAGATTTTCATTTTGAGTCTGTGTTTGAGAAATATAGAGCATATTCCACAGATTCAATTGACGGAATTGACCTTGTTGTAAAGTCTACTGACGGGAAATATCTCGCTCCGTTAGAAGTAAAACTAACCGTACTTCCCACCGATTCCACAAGCCGACAATCAGAAGAAAAGTGGGGGTGCGAGTTAGTGATACGCTCCGCAACAACTTCATACTGCGCTTTAGGAATGTACGATGCTGTTAAGAGTAAAGCAAAGGAAATTCGAGATATATTTGAAGATACTTGTGCATCTATCCAAAATTGGGATAACGATTATGAAATGCGTCATAAAACTCCTGATATAGCCAAATGCATCGATCTTTTCCAAGAAAAGTATCACGCAAAACAAAAACCGTTGTTAATGCAGGCGATTTGGAAAACTAAAGGAAAGTCCCCGGAACTTGCGGATAACGCGTTTGACATTTTGATTTGGAGTGATTATGCATTTTCGAGGTTGTTTATCGACAGCTCATATGACGTTGATAAAACCATGAGCAGACCAATGAGAGCGACCGCAAGGTTAGCGCGGTGCCTTTGGGAACTGAGCAAATCCGGGAAAATAAGGATTATGGATATATACAGGCAAATGGCTTTTGGGAATCAAACCGATAAAGAATTTGCAATAGGGGGCTCAAAATGGCGGACCTATGTGTCATCAAAGCGTATACTAAAGCCTGCG
>CATJCJ010000285.1 GCA_949738935.1 uncultured Eubacteriales bacterium
ACCAATGTGGGAAAAAAGCGGGAATAGATTTTTAACTAGCTTAAAAATCCTCTATTTCCCACATATTTAAAGCATATTTTCAAATAAATTATACATTCATCTTCTATGTTTTTGTCATAATACTTGTCACACTTAATAAATATTGTTTTAAATTTTCGAACAAAATCATTTTCATAAACAACATTATTCCATTCTTTTAAATAATTTTTAATTTTCTGCATGTCATATTGACAATCTTCATTTCTTGAAAATTTTAATACATCTAAAAAATTAATATTGTTTATATTTAAAATATCTTTTATTTTTTGAACTATTTTTCCAACTCCTTATCAGGTTTCTTATCCGATTTACTCAAAATAAATAACTTAGGAATCTCCTTATATAATGTTTTAATAAAATCAAGGTCACTTTTGGTAATAGTTCCTGAATCAACATCAATAAACCACAAAATAAAATTACTTGAATTAAGTTGTCCTCTTGAAATCAACTCGTCATTTTTAAATAAGTCTTCTTGAGGACTTGAGTATCCTGGAGTATCAAGAAACGCTATATTAGAAAATTTTTGTTTTGGCGTTGAAAGAAACACACTTTGAAGTATATGACCAAGAATTGTTTCTTTAGTAATAACATTATTGTCATTATCTTCAACTTTGCCAAAACCATACGCTATTTTTTTTATGTCTTTCAGTTGAATATTAATTTTAGCGTCAAATATATTTATAACTTGAACATTATATTCTTCTCCACTGACAATATATGTTGGTACAGACGTTGAATAATTTACGCTTTCCGGCAATGCGTTTTCACCATTTAAAGTATTTAAAAAGCTTGATTTGCCAGTTGAAAACGCGCCTCCTAAAGCAACAATATTTTTTCCAATTAAAGCGGAATAAAGAATATAATTTTTTAATTTTTCATATTCATATTTAAAATCCATATAAAGCTCATAATAATCAGCAGGAGCGTTTCTTTTTAACTTTTCGGGAATTTTTTCATCAATTATTTTCTTGATTTTTTCTAAATTTTCCCAAAGTACAACATTTTTATCACATTTTATAATATCACTTAAAAATTCAAAATTACTTACAATTTTTCTATAAATACAGTTCATTTTTTCTTATATCCTCTATCAATTTAATATCTTCTCTTGCCTTTGATATTATATTTTTATTTTCTTCTGTTTCTCTTTCTCGTTGAGCTTTAACATCTTCAAGAGCTTTGGTCATTATATTTTTATTTGTCTCAATATTTTTTTCCACAAGATCGTTTATTTCCATAACCTTTTTCTTTATTTCTATTTCAACTCGATTTTTAACTTGACTCATAATATTAGGAAATACATTGTTGTTAAGTTCATTTCTTATTCTTGCCTTTTCTTCCTCTCTCCTTTTTTCAGCTGCTCTTTTAAAGAAAAATTTTGCTAAGCAACCTATAATAAATCCTCCAATTGGTCCTAATATAAGACCACTTAAAACTCCTACTGCAACAGCGCCACCGGTTCCGGTTTTTATGCTTTCAGATATTGTGACTCCCGCAAATACATTTATATCAATATCCATAATTCCTGACATTTTATTAATATAGTTCTCTACTAAAGGCACAAATCTTTTTTGTATACTGTCAGTTACGGAAGAACGAACAATTGAGTTAAGTTTTTCACTTATATCATTGCCATTAAGCACCATTATGATAAGACTATTTTCCTTGTTGTGAAGATTTATATTCAAATCATTTTGGATATTATTTATACATTCTTCTATACTTAAATCAAAATTTTTGTTTGTTTCTAAAATATCTTCGTTAGTTTTTTTAATCTCATTCAATAATTTTTCTTCTTTTTCCGCAAGTTCAGATTCAGTCAATTCATTATTTTTTATAACTTCTCTCAAAAATTTAATTGTAATATCTGATAAACCCTTAAACTTTTTTATATATTTATTTGCTATTATATCTTTCGCGTTCTTTTGGATACCATAAAAAATACCTTTTACGTTATCAATATCACCATTTACAACACTTGCATATGCAAATTTAAAATCTTTATCACCTATATTTTTTAACTTTTTTCCCATTTCACAAACATTATTTTTTATAATTTCATCAGGTACCTTATCACATTTTGTAATCACAAAATATACTGGCTTCTCATAATTATAAATTTCCAGCAAAATATCTATTATATAACTTTTTAAAATCAAATCATCCGCTGGAATCACAAAAAGATAGACTTGCCTTCTATCAATATAATTGTTTATCGCTATGTTATGAATTTCTATACCTGATTCAAATCCGGGCATGTCAACAATCATTACATCGCTTATTTCTTTAAGAAAACTATTGTTTAAATGAAGTCTTACTCTGCTTACCTCCTCAGGCAAAAAATTTTTTTCAGTATATTCACTTATTGATATTTCCAAAGGAAATTTTGTATTTTCAAATTTTTTATATATTTCAACATATTCACATTCATCATATACAATTTCTGTTGGAATAGATGTTTTAGGTATGATACCTTCCCTTAAAATTTTATACCCTAAAAGTCCATTACATAAAGCGCTTTTACCTCCACTAAATTTACCTATAATCGGTGTACAAACTTTTTCAACACTAAAATTTTGAATGCACGTTTCAACGTCAGTATTATCAATTCCATAAAATATATTAATTTCCTTTAATTTATCAAGCACGTCTACAATTCCATACATAATTAAAATCAATCCTCCATTAATTCTATATCATTCCCCTGACTTCTCAGCCACATATAAATTCCATCACCAAAAACCTCAGCCTTTATCCAATATACGCCATTCTCCTCTTTTATTATTTCAGCGGTAGGCAGTCTGTCACATACAGCCTCAACAGAAATGCCTTTATACTTAAATTTGACCTGACGAAGCCTACCGCCCCACATAAATTGTATTCTTTTTCTAAACTCTCCTTCCTCAAATCTATCCTTATACGGAACAGAAAATTTTTCATTTGTAACCTCAAAATTTTTTATTCTGTCTACTCTGTAAATTGTAGGGAAAATATCATCTTTATTTTTAAATTCCTTTTCTTTGTCAATATTCTGAATAAATCCCACAAGATAAAAATAAAATTCAGAAAAAAGAATACCAACAGGCTGAATAATTCTTTTTACCGTTTCGGAATTTTTAAGTTTTTCATATTCAATTTTCATTACTCTTTGTTCTTTGACGGCAACCCCCATATCCCATTTTGAGATAACCTCTGAATCTTCTTCCGAAATACAACATTTTAAAAGCTTATCAATAATTGATTCCATTTTTAATTTTACAAGTGAACGGCTTTCGAGCAAAATTTTGCATACCGCAAAAATTTCGCTCTTTGTTAAAAAGGGCAGTTCTGTTTTATTTAAGACATAACCCTTTTTACTTTTATCATAAACAACCGTTTCAAAAAATCCGTTTTCTATATCGTTTTGCTGAATAAATGTTCTTATTTCATTAATATCTCTTTGTATGCTTTTCTGTGTCACTTCAAAATTTTTAGCCTCTTGCGCCTTATTGACTGCCTCTCCTTTAAGAAGCTTTGAATACAATGATAAAACACGATTAGATTTATAATTTTCCATTTTTAAATCATAAGCAATTTGTTTGCTTCTCTCCTTTATTTCTTATTTCATTTTATATTATACCAAACAGCATTGGACATTAATTGTCCATCCAACAAAAAAGTTTAAATTTCTGTAAAAAAAATAAACTACCCCAATAATAATATTATATTACTTATCATTATATACTTAAATGATATTAAATTCAACACTTATATATACACTATTTTATTCTGTTATTCATAATATAATTATAGGTAATGAAGGGAGCATTATTATGAATATCGGTGAGCGTTTACGCTTTTTAAGAAAATCAAAAAATCTATCAATATATAAAATATCCAAAGAAACAGGTATTTCCCAAAATCATATAAGCGGAATAGAGCTTGGCAAACGTCAGCCGACTATTGACACTCTTTCAAGGCTTGCAAAACCGTTAGGAATAACCCTTGCCGAACTTTTTAATGAAGATATCGAAGCCGTTTTTCTTTCTGAAAATGAAAAATTATTGATTGAAAATTATCGCTGTC
This sequence comes from uncultured Eubacteriales bacterium, assembly GCA_949738935.1. Lineage (GTDB taxonomy): Bacteria > Bacillota > Clostridia > Lachnospirales > CAG-274 > MGBC114079. Next base: position 4,105 of record CATJCJ010000285.1, read on the forward strand.
TGCCTGACGATAAAGCTATAGCGCTGCTAAATCTAAGCAATATGCTTAAATAGAAAAAAAACAAATTAATTTTAAAAATATTCAGGAGGCTGCCGTATAGCAAACCTCCTGTTTTTAAATTATATTTCTGTTATCTCTTTTTGGTTTCTCTTCTGTTTTGAACAGACCGCATATATGTTTCAGCGTCATAAAGTACGTCTTCAATAAAAACATAGTCATATCCCTCGTCAAGCATATTCTCTATAATAGATTCATCAAAGCCTATGCTTCTTGCGTATTGCAGCAAGCTGTCAATGTAGGCGGCTTCATAATCTTTCTCAATAAACTCATCGTCCATAAAATAGTATGAATTATTGTAAGATTTTCTTTTAGCCGTCTCTTTATTTTCTTTGTACCCCATAAGGCGGTTATTCCAATAACCGTCATAGTATTCGAAATAATCAAAGTAATTCTGATAATTAAACTCTGATGTACTTATTTTGTTAAAGCCCTCAAATCTCACTATTTTACCCATATCAACAGAATATAAATCATAATTGTACATTTTCACTTTGCTTAAAGCCTTTTTAAGTATATCGTTTGTTGAGGCATAAATATAAACATCTCCGACTTTGGCTATCGCCATAGGATTATCACCTTTTACAATATAAAGCTCGTTTTCTTTGCTTAATATAGTAAAACAAAAAGAACCCAAGACTTTTTCCGCCATATTCGCTATGGTTTTAAAAGCAAGGGTTCCTTTTTGTTCTATAAGCTGGACAGCTATAAAAGAATCGGTTTCAATTTTCGTATCATGCAGATTTTTTGAGTTTCTCAAATCTTTATCGTTATAAAGCACACCATTATGAGCCAAAGCGAAATTCAGCTTTTCAGAATAAAACGGATGATTATTATAATTGAATTTTTCATCACCCTGAGTTGTCATTCTCGTATGCCCCATTATAACCTTTGGATTTGTTTTGAAATGAAACTTTATTTTATGAGCAGGGAGAGGCTTTTTAAATATTTTCATAGCTCCGTTTTCAATATAAGCAACACCGGGTACGTATAGGTTGATGGAACAATTAATTATTGATAAACACCGTTGTTTCCAAGCAGTGTTTCCAATTCGTCAGAAAAATTAAAAACGATTTTTACCGTTCTATTTTCGTACACATAAATCATAGAAATCATTTCAACGATTGTTTCCCTGTCAAGATGTTCTATACTTTCACGTTTCAATAATCTATCAATCCAAGGATTAACAGTAATCGCATTTTCATTCATAACCTGATTAATTAAATCAATTTTAGTTTTTAATTCTGATATTTCATTTTCGTACATTGATTTGTATTTTATATATTCTTCTCTTGAAATTATATCATCTAAATAATCAGCATAAGCACGTTCTTTTTTCCTTGTGAGCTTACCAATCTCACTTTCATACTTGGATATATCACCTATACTTTTTATAAAATCATTCTTTTCTTTCCGTTGTTCTTCTTCTATAAGCTGATTTATATTCTTTATTGATTTTATAATTAAATTCAAATCTTCAAGTACAAGTTTTTCAATTTCCGATTCCATAATATTATGTCTGCTACAATATTTTTTACCATACTGATTATATACACTGCAATTAAAGTATATTATACCTTTATGTTTGATTTTAACCATAGCTCTGCCACAATCACCACATTTTAAGAAACCCGCAAACTTATGTATGTTACAGTTAATACCTATCGCTCTCACATTGCGTTTCATTAAGTCTTGAACTTTCTCCCAAGTATCTCTGTCAATGATAGCTTCGTGAGTGTCTCTCACTATAATCCATTTATCTTTAGGTAAACTTGACGTTTTTTTACCACATATTTGTCTAAAACTCTTATTTTGAACCATAGTACCTGTGTACATTTCATTTTTCAGTATTTTATGGATTGTAGAATAAAACCAGTAGTATTTTGTTCCCTCTTGATGCTTTGAATTTTGATAATTTAGTCCACATTGTTTCTTATACTCTGTTGGAGAGGGTATTCCTTCTTCATTTAATATTTTTGCTATACTATACTGTCCAACACCGCTCAAATACATCTGGTATATGCGCCTTACAATATTTGCGGCGGTATCATCTATAATAAGTTTATTGTGGTTTGTTGGCGATTTTTTATAACCATAACTTGCAAAAGAACCTATAAATTGACCATTTGACTGTTTGCTTCTAAATGTCGAACGTACCTTGCTTGCTATATCTCTGGGATAAAAACCATTAAACATATTTTTGAAATCAATCATCATATCTTCACCTATGTCAACATCATAGAATTGCTTGTCAATCAAATCATTAATGGCAATAAAACGAACC
>CATJCJ010000286.1 GCA_949738935.1 uncultured Eubacteriales bacterium
GCGGGAATACTCGAAGCGGTATTTCAAAAAAATCAGGCAAAGACAGGCGGAAAAAGATTTGTCAAGCTTTATTATGGAGGTTACTAAACAGGTCTATTATAGAAATCCAATCTAAAAATGAACAAAAAGAGACGAGATAAAATTTTTCAATATTTTTTGAAAAGACAAATTAAAAGTAATAAACAAAATTTTTAATCATAAAATTAGTAATAAGCAAATAAGAAAATATCTATATTTTTATAGCAAGACAATAAAAAGATAAAGATAACCAAAGACCTATGTGTCCCACCCCATATGCACTAATTTAACAAAAATATTGAGGCTCCGCCTCAAACTTTGCTCGCTTTTTAAAAAAAGCGAGGCAAAAACTTTTACGCGAAACTATGTTTCGCCGGAAAAACAATAAATTTTTAGGCAAAAATGATAATTTTTGCTTATTAAAGCTTAGTATTAATAAGTTGTATTGCTATAATAAAAACAAAACAAATATTTTATAAAAAGTAAAATAGGAGGATAATTATGGAAAATTATGACATCTGTAAAAATATATCAGAAAGAACCAACGGAGACATATACATAGGCGTAGTTGGACCCGTAAGAACAGGAAAGTCGACCTTTATAAAAAGATTTATGGATTTGCTTGTAATCCCAAATATATCAGATGACTATAGCAAAGAGAGAACTCGAGATGAGTTGCCTCAAAGTGCCGCCGGAAAAACAATAATGACTACAGAGCCGAAATTTATACCAAATGAGGCTGTTGAAATAACATTAAACAATAATACAAATTTTAAAATGAGAATGATAGATTGTGTAGGATATCTCGTTTCTGGAGCAACAGGACACCTTGACGGAGATACTCCTCGAATGGTAAATACTCCTTGGTCAGAGAAAAAAATTCCTTTTGCGGAAGCCGCTGAAATTGGCACAAAAAAAGTAATAACAAATCATTCCACAATAGGAATTGTAGTAACAACAGACGGCTCAATAACCGATATCGAGCGAAATTCCTACATAACAGCGGAACAACGCGTAATAAATGAGTTAAAAGCTTTAAATAAACCATTTGTCGTGCTTTTGAATACAACAAAACCTTATGCCAATGAAACAGAGGAATTAAAAAATAAAATGGCTGAAAAATATAAAGTACCTGTGATAGCGGCAAACTGCGCTCAACTGAAAACTGAGGATATAACAGATATTCTTGAAAAAGTTTTATATGAATTTCCTATTTTGGAAATTCATATAAATCTTCCAAAATGGATAGAGACTTTAAATATAAATCATTGGTTAAAACAAATTTTAATAAAATCAGCAAAAGAGTTTTTAAAACAAATCTCAAGATTAAGAGAAATAAATGATTCATTATCAATACTTTCGGAAAATGAACACATCAAAAAAAGCTATATAGAATCAATAAATCCTGGAGAGGGAACGGCAAACATAGATATTTCTGTGAACGATAACTTATTTTATAATGTATTAAGTGAAACAACAGGTCTTGATATAGACGGAGACTATAAATTAATATCAACGATAAAAGTGCTCGCTGACGCGAAAAAAGAATATGATAAAGTAAAATATGCCCTTGAAGAAGTAAAAACAAAAGGATACGGAGTTGTAACCCCTCTTTTGGAAGAAATGCAGCTTGAAAAACCTGAAATAATAAAACACGGCTCAAAGTATGGAGTAAAAATGAAAGCATCCGCTCCAAGCATACATTTGATACGAGCGGACATAGAAACAGAAGTCGCTCCAATTGTTGGAAGTGAGGAACAAAGTAAAGAACTTGCTGATTATTTAAAAGAGCAATATGAGGATGATAAATCTAAAATATGGGAATATAATATATTTGGAAAATCTCTTCACGATTTAGTAAACGAGGGTTTAAGCACAAAATTATATCAAATGCCAGAAGATGCTAGAATAAAGCTTCAAGAAACACTTCAAAAAATAATAAACGAGGGTAACGGAGGATTAATATGTATAATTTTATAGTATTATCCTAAAAAACTAAAAATATTTCTTTGACTGAAACCGCCATAAAGTATACTTTTTGACAATATACAAAAATATAAGATATTTTGTATAAAGTATACCATTTTTATAAGAATAGGTCAATAGATTTTATATAAACTTTATAAAAATTTAACTATAAAAGCAAACCGCCAAAAAGTATACTTTATGGCGGTTTTAATATATTTATAAAATCAGGGTTTTTTAATAAAATACGATTTTTAATAAGTTGCCATAGCAAAAATAATAGATAAAGAGAGGATAAATGTATTACTATGAATGAAATTATAAAAGATGCTAAATTATTTACAATTGGTCCATCTCAAATGTATCAGCATACTCTCAAAATAAGAAATCATGTAATTCCTTATTTTAGGACGACCGAATTTTCTGAACTTATGTTTGAGAATAAAAAACTTTTATTAAAAATTATGGATGCCACTGAAAATTCGGAGGTGATTTTTCTTACAGCTTCCGGAAGCGGTGCTATGGAAGCGACAGTAATGAATTGTTTTAATTCAAATGATAAATTGCTTGTTATTTCCGGAGGTACATTTGGGGAACGTTTTGAAAGAATCTGCGAAATTCACGGTATTCCTTTTGACGCTTTAAAACTTGGTCATGATGATACTCTCACCGCTGAACATTTATTAAAATATGACAATAAAGGTTACACAGGTCTGCTTGTAAATCTTCATGAAACTTATACAGGTCAATTATATGATATTAAAATTCTACAAAACTTTTGTCAGCGAAACAATCTTTATTTTATAGTTGACGCCATAAGTACATTCCTTTGCGATGAATATCATATGTCAAAGTATGGAATTGACGCTACAATTATAAGTTCTCAGAAAGGTTTGTGTTTAGCTCCAGGAATTTCCTTGGTAACTTTAAGTAAAAAAATAATTGATGAAAAAGTTACAAAAAATAATATTCATTCTTTATATTTTGATTTCAAGGACTACCTTATTAACATAAAACGGGGACAAACCCCATTTACTCCCGCTGTTGGAGTGCTTTTTGAGTTAAATGATATGTTAGAGCATATAAACGAAATTGGTGTTGACAACCGTATAAAAGAAGTCCGTGACAGGGCGGAATATTTCAGAGACAAAATAAAAAATTTGCCTATTCATTTGCCGCCTTTCACATTATCAAACGCCTTAACTCCAATTCGTTTTGAGAAAAATATAGCTATGGAATTTTTTAATTATCTTAAAAACGAAAAAAATATTATGGTTAATCCAGTTGGCGGAGAACTTGGAAAGTGTAGTATTCGTATAGCTCATATTGGGGATTTATCATTTGCTGATTACGATAATCTTATAAAAGAAATTAAAAATTATTTTAATATATAATGTATTAGGAGGTTAAATATTTGACTAAAGATGAGAAAGAATCCCTACTAAATTTTCTCTATGAGAATTGTGAATATGCCAAAGGAGTTTTTATAGAACCAAAAGAACTTATATTTGAGGAAAATGTTAAAATGAATTGTTTTTATTGCGGTAAATATGGTAATAATTGGCGTTGTCCGCCAAATCTTCCTGACATTAATTATCAAAAAATGATAGGAGAATATGACTATGGAATGTTTGTAATATTAAAATATGAAATAAAAAACTCATCAGAATATCAGATTATTCGAAATAATTCCAGCGTTACATTACACAAACTTCTTTTATCCCTAGAAAAATGGATGTGGAATCACAATAACTCTAATGCTATATCTTTTGGCGCGGGTTCTTGTAAGCTTTGCAAGAGCGGATGTGGAAAGTTAAAATGCAATAATCCATATATGTCAAGAAGTCCTTTAGAGGCTATAGGTGTAAACGTAATTAAAAGCGCCAAAAGATATGGTATAGACATTAAATTTCCTACAAATAAACAATTAATGAGAGTGGGACTTCTTCTTTGGCAAAAATAAATTATAGCAGCGCAATTTGTTATAATAAACCAATCTATTTTTTTAAGCAAAGCTTTTCCATTATAAAATTTAGAATCAAGCCCTTTTTAAAAGGCTTGCGGATTATGGACGAAGCTCACGATTTTTTGGTTATCTTTTTATCGTTTTGCTATAATTACTATATTAATACTGTGTAAAAACTATTAAAGGAGAAAATATATTATGAAATACATTTTTATGGTAGCAGGCAAAGGAACAAGATTACAACCATTAACTTTTCAAAGTCCAAAATCTATGTTTAAACTTGATAGTAATACAACCGTTATCAAAAGAATGGTTAATTTAATAAAAAAACATGATTCAAAAGCTGATATTGTTATTGTCACAGGACATATGCATACAAGTATAGAGAAAGAGCTTAATGATGTAACTTTTGTATATAACCCTTTTTATGAAGTTACAAACTCTATCGCATCTTTGTGGTTTGCGCGAGAGCATTTAAGTGCCGATAATATCGTTTTAATAGATGGTGATATAGTTATGTCTGAAATTTTGATTAAAGAAGTTGTTTGTGTACCAACTAATAAAGCGATGGTATTAGTAGACAGCTCAATTAATAATAGTGGCGATTATAATGTTGAAGTTTCTGAAGACAGGGTTTTGGTTATGAGCAAAAATTTAGAAAGTTATTTTGGAGAATATGCGGGAATTACCAAATTAGACCAAAAAAGCGGTATTAAAATGCGTAATGAGATTATATTAATGGTTGAGGATGGTTATTATGACCAATGGTACGAAAATGCTCTTGTCCAAATGATTTTTAAAGACGATTTTAACTTATATTATAAAGATATTTGCGATTATGATTGGACAGAAGTTGATTGTGTAAGTGATTTAATTCATGCTAAAAATATACACGTTAAAGAATATAAATGAAAATCTTAATTCCCCAGCTAAGAGCCTGTCTAAAAACAAAATATACAAAAAATCAGTGAAAATAAAATCATTACGCTCCAAAATGATTTTATTTTTACTGATTTTTTATGTATATTTTGTTTTTAGACAGGCTTTTTTAGATTTTAGACAGGTTCTAACAGAATATCTGTGTATTAAAAACACAAACTTTACCACCTCCATATCTATTTTATATCATTTATTAAGTAATCATTTTTTCTTTGATTATTATAGTATTTAATAGGTTTCATTGAATTTAATGATTCCCATACTAGCAATTTATAAGTTCGAAAATTCTCTTTTTTCATACGCAACATAAAAATATCTTTTGATATATAATATTTCTGGGTAATCAAATTGGTCAATATTCCATTATTATATTCAGCAAAAACACAATATGGCTCATTTTTAGATATATCTATCCTAAATCTGACTTCATATAGTTTATCTTCACTGCACAAATCAATATTTGAAACATAATAGGATACATTTACAAGCATAGAATTTACTATATTATCGGCTCTTATAAGTCCATAACCAAAAAATAAATCCTTGCCATCTTCACCCAAATCCTCCGCATTATCTGATAAAAGCTTAAATATTTCCTGTAATGTAAGCTGTGGATTAATTTCGAGCATATTGGCGATTATTCCACATACATATGGCGAGGAAAAAGAGGTTCCGCTGTTAAAAGAATAATTGTTATTTCCTGATATAATTTTAATATTATCACCAGGAGCGCATATAAAAACACTGTCATTTATATTGGAAAATAATGAATGATTTTTTTGTGATGTTATTGAACCGACACCTATAACATTATCATATGCCGCGGGATAATTATATTTTTCCGAACCATCATTTCCCACAGCCGCAACAATAACAACACCTTTTGAAACAGCATATTCTATCACTGTTTGCAATGTGATAGAATTCAAAGTTCCACAGCTTATATTTATAATATCACAATCAAAACTATCTACCGCGGCAACAATGGCTTTTGATAACCTTGATGTAGTTCCTCCTATAGTTTTTCCGGATTCATCTATATCAATAAATTTCAACGGCACAATCTGAGATTTATGTGCAGCACCTATAACATCTCTGTTTGCGTATTCCGCTGCCGCAACACCGCATACAGCGGTACCATGACCAATATTATCTTTTGTATCATATACGTTGTCCACAAAACTTGCCCCATCTTGCAAATTATTTCGTAAAGCGGTATGCTCGTTGCAGCCAGAATCTATTACAGCTATACGCACACCGTTTCCATATGCTCCTAAATCCCACATTCTTTTAACTCCTGTCATTTTATATGTGTCATCTGAAATAATAGTTGAATAATTATAAGTATCAAACAGTTCCACAGCATTATCAGGTTCTATATATTCTACATCATCTATATTAATATTCGAAATATCAGATATAGTATATATCTTTAACTCTGGTATAAGTGGTTTTAAATAACCTTTGTTTTTACTCATAAGAGTCATATTATTAGAATTTACCTTCACAATGTATTCGGTATCCTCTCCATAAGCCGTTAAATACATAGCAGTTGTGAAAATTAAAATAGTCGTTATAAATATAATTTGTTTTAACATGCTAACCTCTCCTAAATTTAAGTCAGACTTCTTTCGAAACTTTATTATTGATACAAATATTTTTTTGTTGGATTGGCATAATTTTGCGGTTTCGAAAGAAGTCTGTTAAAAAAAGGCCGTCTGTAACTAAACAAAATTAATACAAAATTAGTAATACTATTTGATAAAAACTATCAAATTTTGCATAATTATAGCTTATCACGACAGCCAACTTTATAAATATTATTTATTCTACTGTAATTGTTTTAGCCAAGGGCTTCATTTTTTCCATATTTCTCCACAACATAAACTTTGCTTTTTTTCCTTTGAAATCCTCAACGTTAATTGTTTCATTATTACTGATAACAGGATATGTTATTGTTTTTTCCATCTTATCTCTGTCATAAATAACCTGAACAAGAATAGTACCAGCCCTAATCTCAGCTGTACCATTAAGAGTTACCTTTCCATTGCTATAACCAAGAACTATATCACTTTCCGGTATACTAGGTATTTCACCGTTTTCGGCTAAAACAATTTCGTCTTCTGTGGATACCTTGTTTCCTTCTGTGGTAGATATATATATTTTAGCGAAAGATACACCTGACATTTCATCCTCATTAAACTTAATTATATTTTCAATATTATCAGCCTCAATAACTTTTCTGTCAATAAGTTTTGAGTTTTTATTATACAATTCAACATTAAGTACACCTTGCAAAGTATATGGATTTGTTATATCAAACAAATATGAATCATCTGAAAGCAACGCTACTTTAGTAAATGTTTTCTTTATCGCTAATTTATCAGGATTTACAATATTTGTCTTTATGCCATGTAAATTTGCGTATTCTTCCGCTTTTGAACCTTTGGAACAAGTTATTGTTACTTCATTTGCCGCCATAAGGTTTATCGATTCTTTAGATGAAAGATTTGTACCATTAAATAAATCACCAGTGATATCTTCTACCGAATTTGGAATTGTAACATTTTTAAGATTACGGCAATTATAAAATACATTTTCACCAATTTTTTTAACCTTAATTGGAATATTTATATTTTCAAGCGATTCACAGCCTGTAAAAGCATTCGTACCTATATCTGTAAGGTCTACGGGAAGTGATACTGATTTAAGAGCCTGACATTGACTGAACGCGTTTTCATTTATTTTCGCTGCTGTCACTATAGATACTTTTTCAAGAAAAATACAGTTTTCAAATACTCCCGCTGGTATAGTTATTTGATTTAATACAGAAATATTTTTCAGTGTACTTGGTATCGCATAATAATGTGTGCTTCCATCCAAGACTTTTTGTGGTATTCCACTGGTACTCTCACCAAACAGTTCTCCCAAAACTAAATTATCTCTATTTATTCTGCCTATAAAGGGTATAGTAAGGGTTTCCAGCTTTGTACAGCCTTTTAATATAGGCACATCTAACCTGATATCTATTATACTCTTTGGTATATACAAATTAGTCAGCATTTTACAATTTTCAAACGCTCCGCTTCCTATTGTTCTTCCCCCATCTATAATTATATCTCTTATATTACCGCAGTTCTTAAAAGCATTTTCCGGAATATAACCTGTTCGTTCTGTACAAGTTATTTCCACCTTTGTTACCGAAACAGGAATTTCCATATTATCTGTTACTCCAAACAGATATCCAAAAATGTTGGAATCAGCTAGTTTCGCACCAACAAAAGGAACTTTAATATCAATAAGTGATGTACATCCCTCAAGCACACCCTCCTCCAGACTTTCAACACTTGTGGGTATTTCTATCTTTTTAAGAGAAGAACAATTACGAAATGTATATCTATAAAGATTTTTTACTCTTTCGGGAATATTTATTTTTGAAAGCTTTTTACAACCATCAAACACTGCCTCTCCGAAAGATATAACCGTATCTGGAACAATCATCGCGGTTATGTTTTCACAATTACGGAAAGTATAGTCACCCAAGCTCTTTATCCCATTAGGAATCACAAAACTTTTAAGTGCTGTACAACCATCAAAAGCGCCTGAACCTATAGTTTGAAGATTATCGTTAATCTTTATATTTTCTATATTTTTCAATTCCGCGAAAGCGTTATTCGGTATATTGATTTCATTTGTTACTGTCACAGTTTTAAGAGACTGTGGAACATTGTTATTAAATATATACGAAAATGTTTCGGTACTATTATTTTTCTGTGAACCAATAAAAGGAATAGTAATTGATGTTATTTTTGAACAGCCCTCAAACGCTCCTTTTCCAATTGACGTTACTTTTGACGGAATTGTAAATGACTCAAGAGAAGTACAATCCTTAAAAGCGTTCTCCCCTATTCCGCCCATCATTTTATCATTTAAAGATATCACTTTAAGAGCTGTGCAGCCCTCAAATGCCCCGTTGTTAATCTGATTTATAATAGAAGTCGATGAAACCGAAAAAGAGTTAACTTTATTCATACCATAAAAAGCGTACGCTCCTATTGAGGATATATTTCCATAAATTTTAATTATCGAAACGTCTTCCATAAGCGAGTACCATGGAGCGTCTTGTGCCTTAAAATCAGGAATCGCTCCGGAACCTCTAATAATAAGAATATTATTAGAATACGTCCAACTAATTGAACCTATGGTTCCTTGAGTTGCTTTTTTTATAGTATAATTATATTCAACAGTGTCACTCTCTTCTTTACCGCTCGCTATAGCGTAGGCATTTATCTTTGAGTTCTCCGTCAGTACAATTGCTTCTTTGTAAGTTTGATATTCTCCGTCATTTATTGAGTAATATATTGTTCCCTCGCCTTTTAACTCTACTTTTGTACCAGAAGATACCTCTCCTGAAGCTACTGACGCTGTTGGAACCGGTGTTTTCACCTTTTTTATAGTATAGCTATATTCAACCGTATCACTTTTTTCTTTACCGCTCGCTATAGCGTAGGCTGTTATCTTTGAGTTCTCCGTCAGTACAATCACTTCTTTGTAAGTTTGATATTCTCCGTCATTTATTGAGTAATATATTGTTCCCTCGCCTTTTAACTCTACTTTTGTACCA
>CATJCJ010000287.1 GCA_949738935.1 uncultured Eubacteriales bacterium
ACAATATCAAAATATCCCTCGCCGCGCCTGCTTTTCAAAAGTTTTCTAAAAATATTACCACCCCCTGTCATATCATCGTGCCGAGCGAGTCGAGCAGCTGCATTCCCATAACCACCAAATAGGTTAAGAGAAATAACATCAACATTCCAAAGCTGAAAACACGGATTTTAGGCGGTATCTTTGCTGCCTTTGCTTTCAATCGCTGCAATTCAATCAGTTTGAAATCGTGCGCCAGCATTTTGAAATATACCGCACTGTCATCGCCTCTTATAACCGACACCAAACCTCTGACCACATCTGACAACTGTGCCGAGCCTATTCTCGCTTCAAATCTCGTCAAAGCCGCTTCGTAGCTTGAAGAGCGCATATCAGCGGTGGTAACATCTAATTCGTAAGCGAAATGCACTCCGGCGTGCTTTTTGAAATTCTCCATAATGGATAAAACGTCACGGGAGCTTTTTAATTCCTGCTCCACTGTTGCCACGAAACAGGGCAGCTCCTGCTCAATGGCTTCACGTTTTTCCCTCATTTTTTCATCTGCCTTACCATTCTCACGAAAATATATCGCAACAGCAAGAATTATGAAAAACGGTATCAGCAAAGGCATAAAGAACGCACAGGGAACCGCTAACAAAGCCACCGAGAACGCCTTTACAAATGACAGTGCCGTAAATGTTTCGGGAGTCATTTTTATTCCAGCCGACTTCAAGGTGCTTTCCAAGCGTGACTTTTTGTACTTGTCCATCGGGATAATTTTTCCGAGCCTTACCGCAATTCCAAGCATGACAGCCTCAATTGATTTCGACAGCTTTTTGTCATTCCTGCCTGTGTTCATAACAGCTTGAGAAGTCTTAAGATAAGGGATTTTCAACGCATTTGCAAGAAGCATAAACAGTCCTATGCAAAGTAAAACGCCAAATAAAAATAATAAAAATTCCAACTCCGTACCCCCTATCTTTTATATTCGATCGGCTTGGTAAGCTTGATTACAATTGCCGTTGAAATAAAAATGCCCACAGCCGAAACCGCCAACACGATCTGTCCGACAACGGTATTCATCAGCGATTTGAACCAAGCTTTGTTAAGCATATACAGCAGCGGTACGTTTCCAATAACAAGAAATGCCATAGAAATAAATTCCTTGCGAGGTCCTGTTATCAGATATTCCAAATCGGCGTTCACAACACGCATATCCGAGAGCTTATTTACAATCGGCGTTAAGGTAGATTTTAAGCTGCGGTCGCTTTGGCAAAGAATAAGACTGTCGCACCATTCATGAAACACCTCATTATCAATTTTAGTTTTCATATCCAAAATAGCGGCAGTGATGTAGGGATTGGACAGCTTTATTCTGCTTATGAAATTCTCAAAAACCGCTTTTACAGGCGCATTCAGATAGTGGACATTTTCCTCAATTGATGTTATAATATCCTCGTTACGTAAATACGCCGTTGTAATTATGGAGAGTGCCGTTTCAAGCTCCGAGGATATTGCCTTTTTGTAGTTGGTGGCAGTTGTTTTTACATACCAAAAGGGTACAAACATCAGTCCTACCGCCATTACGGGGGCAAGAAAAGCGTTCCCGATTGCGATTGCAATACAAATTCCTATCGCCGATAAGCCGAGAGAGCAAGCACATAAAATCCCAAACATATTTGTTCGGTTGGTGAGCCGCAGTATCTCCTGCGCTTCGGAAATCTCACGCCTGAAAACATTGGGCTTTTTCCTTTTCGTAGCCTCATTTATCTGCGATTTAATGCTGTTCGGATTTGCAAGGATTCGTGTAAAAATTCCCTCGGTAAACTCCATCGGCGAGATCCCGAACAGCAGAAAAAATCCCACAACCAAGCCGATAAATGCTAACGTCAATATTGCGTTCATGCAGATTTTCCCCCTTTCATAAGCGCATTTAATTCACTTTGCGGCATTCCGTTTTCAAGCAATCTTCTCTGCAAGGTTTTGGAAATATCGGCAACCTTTTCATGCGCCCCTTTGATTATAAACTCGCCGTTTTCCAAACGGTTTTCGGTGATCCTGTACTGATAAAGAGAATGATATTCACGCTTCCCGTCGGGTTTGATCTCGCACTCCATAATCTCCATAATGCGTCGCTGTTTATTTTCAAGCTGTTTGGCGTAAACAACGATAGGAAAAGCCTCCGTTACAAGATTTGTGATTACATTATCATCAACATTGGGATATTTTCTTTTGCAAAGCGTTGTCATTCTACGCCATGTAGATTCACATGAATTTGAATGGATTGTGGTTATTACCGTGTGACCCGTTCGAGCCGCTTCCTGAGCGGAATCAGCCTCACTGCTTCTCATCTCACCGACAACGATGTAATTCGGATTAAAGCGAAGGGACATATCCAATAAATCGTCCTGTGTAATGGATTTGCTCTTATCTTCGCTTTCACGGGTGATTGTATGAATGACCTTGTTTATAACTTTTCCGTTTTCATCACGCTTCACTAAATCCAATTCTCTTGAGCCGCTTTCTATGGTGTAAATGCGCTTATCATCGGGTATTGTGGACAACAGCCAGCCCGTCAAGGTGGTTTTTCCGCTTGAAGTCGCTCCCGCAACGGTTGTTGAAACGCCATAGCGAACCAGTGCCGAAAGTAAATCCATCATTTCATCGGTAGCGGTTCCCGACTTAATGAAATCCTCTTTTTGTAATTTTTGGGCGTTGACGATACGTATTGAAGCCGCAACCCCAACGTCCTCGTCCACAAGCGGTGTTTTTAAAACAGCAATACGAATATTTTTTGAGAGATGTCCGAGAATAGCGGGCGAAGTGTTGTCCAAAACCATTCCCGAAACGTGCAGCATACGGCGCACAACGTTTATTGCGTGATCGGGCGACTCGAAATGCTCATCAATCTTGACGTTCACGCCGCTGCTGTACTGCACTTCAATGTCATCCCAAGAATTGATATTTATTTCTTCGATGCCTGTTCCGAAGATATATTTCGTAAGGAAAGAGAACTCTGCCATTTCGGTGTACAGCTTGTCTATAAGCTCATTCTGTGTCAATCCGTCAACCGCAATTTTGTAATCTAACAGATATTTCCCGATATACCGTTTTACCTGCTGTTTTACATTGTCATCGCCCGAATTAACCTTATTGATCCCGTCAATGACAAGAGCGGAATATTTGCTTGAAATATACGCCTGCACCTCGTTCAGCACATCGGTAAAATTACGCTTCTTATCCGACTTAAAAAACAAGTTTTGCGTATTATTCTGCGATGTTAACATAAATAAAACACCTCATTTGCAATTTTTGATACGGCTTTGCGGAAATCCTTGCTGTCCTTTTCTGTCAAACCGCCGAACAAATTTCCCGCAAGAAACTGCTTGTAAACCTCATCGGAATGCGGAATTTTAAAGTTTACGCCGCCAACAATCTGTTCAATCTCATCATCTGCCTGAAAAGACGACACATTGCTTGCCGCCTTGTATTGCTTGTTGGCATTGAATTTGTTATCAAGGAGCAGAGGCAACTGCGAATTTAAATACGATATTGATTTCAAATCGCAGGAAACAAGCCTAAGAACAGCGTCCGACTCAATCAGCGATACCGCCGACAAAATATCGTTAGTAATATTGCTTGTGCAGTCGATTATGATATAATCCGCAAGCTGCCGCAAAACGTAAATAAACTCCCTTGCCTGCGTTTCCGTGTACGGCGCATAGCTGAAAGCATTTTCACCTTTCAGCATGGCAAACATAGTGAGGTACTCATTTTTCTTGTGGAGTATGGCGTTTTGTTTTACCAAATTTCCGTCCACATGAGCAGCACCGAGAATATTCCCAAGCGACAGCTCCGAATCCAAATCCGAAGAGGGGCAAACATAGGGAAGGGGCGGTGCTGACATATCGGCAAGAACAAGTATCACATTTTTCTTTTGTGATGCAATATATCTTGCCAGCTTAACGCTCATAATTGTCTTTCCCGAAGAGGGACTGCCCCACACCGCCAAAACCTGATTATCCTGTCTGTCGGGAGGCAATTCGAAGCACTCATTTTCGGGGCTTGCCAAATCAAATTCAAGATCCAACTCTTCATCGTCATCGCCACGTGACATTAAGGACTTAAACAAATTAGCCATTTGCTATTACCTCCGTTTCATCTGTTTTATCGGTTTCGGCAGTTGTTTCAGTAGATATTTCGGGAATAATCACAACCGACTCTATTTCGGGCTTCTCCGATTCAGGTTCTTTCTCGGTAGCCTCGCTCTGCAATTTCGTTTCCTGCGCTGCTCCCTGAGCGGCGTTACTTTCTTTTTCATCTTCCGAAGTTAATTCCTCCAATAATTTTGCCTGTGCGGAAATAAATTTCTGCGCATTTTCCGCAGTCCCTCTGTAAACCAAAGCAACATGTATCTCACCCTCCGCTTCAAGCTCGGCAAGAATATTAGCTTGAACAGGCGATACCAAAAGCGTCACCGTTTCGGGCAGTTCTACTTCCTCTTCTCCGTCGGGTTTAACTGTCACCGTTTCATCGTCATTTCCCTTGCTGTCGGTAACGGCGATAACCTCCACATACTGCAGTTCTTCGGGAACAACGGTTTCACCTTTTTCCTTGTAATCGACTGCGATAACTGAAACAATGTCTCCTGAAATCAGCTTACCCGAAAGACCTCCGGCGAAAGAGGGAATGGTTATGGAAATTGCTCTTTTTTCACCCGTCAAGCCGTATAAATAGGCGTTTTCCGAAGCAGGCGTATCGCTTATCTTTGTAGGCAAAATATATTCTCCCTTAATCATTTCCATTGCCGCATGTTTCCCCACAACGTCCTCGGATTTTTGCATAACCTCGGTAGGCATATTATACGCCCCAACCTCCACCGCCTCAACGTCCTTTTGGGTAATCTCCTGTCCGATTTTCATATCGTTTTTTATTCTGATGATCTTCATAGTGCTGCTTTTTGAAGCGTTAAAAAGCGGCGTAATCGCAAAGCAAATTATTAACGCCAGCACAATGCAGACTATGCCGAGAACCGTTCTGTTTTTCAAAAATTTCATTGCATTTTTCCTTTCAAAAAATGAGTGTTGAACACAAGTAACCGATAAAAATAAAAGGCACAAACGGCAGTGCCTTATCTGCCGTTTTACCTCTTAACTTAAGAATAACAAATCTTATGCCATAAAAAATTAGCATGGCAATTTGTGCGAACAAAAGCAGCGCAAAGCTGCCCCAAAGTCCGCACACCACGCTTAAAGCCGCAATCAGCTTGACATCACCGCCGCCAATCTTTCCCGTAAATAAAGCTACCGTAAAGAAAACAACGGCAACAATCAATCCCCACGAGCTACGAACATCAATATTTAAAAATGCTGTGAGTGCTATTGCTCCGCTGATCCAATCGGGAATTTCACGGGTTTTAATATCAATGACGGAATCTATACCAAGCAGGGTTATAATTGCGGCAAACTGCATAATAGAGCCGTTCATCAGCCCTTAAAATCAAACATACTCTTAACTTTTTCTGTCACAGTGGGCATAATGGTATCGCCGAAAAGTGCATACAGCCCGCCGAGCAGAAGCGCACCGATAACCACCGCAATCAGAATTTTTATACCGCTGTCCACAAAGTTTTCGCCGCGATTTGCCGCAAGCATGGTGTTGCTGCGAATCACAAGCCTAAACGCCGCCGTCTTGATTTTAGCGGAGATTCTGTGAATTCTGCGCTCTGCCGCCGCATGAACAGCGACAAATTTTTCCTTTACTGCCTGTACTCCTGCCTTAATTGTGTTAAAAATCTTTCTCATAATATTTTTTCCTTTCATATTTATAATGGTATATTTTTTTGATTACATGGACATTTCCATAGTGGGAGCCTCGCTCTGCTCCGTCTGAGTAAAACCCATGCTTTTCTGCTCCTGCACCTGCGTTATCGCCTGACAGTAAGCTTGCTCTACAGCGCTGTTAAGCTGACTGCGGAATTCGGGAGTAATGGGGAAGCAAATATCGTGATAGTTTCCGTCTTTTCCTTTCTGCGAGGGCATTGACACGAACAATCCGTTTTTGCCCTCCATCACCTTAACGCCCTTTACAGCAAAACAATCGCCCAAATTTACCGAAGCGATTGCCTTTACGCTGCCTTTATCGGGC
>CATJCJ010000288.1 GCA_949738935.1 uncultured Eubacteriales bacterium
AAATTTTCGTGGAATTGAGGAGGCGGAAATTGAATTTGACGGGAACTGTGCCGTTATTTATGGAATTAACGGGATGGGGAAGTCCACGATTCTGGAAGCATGTAATTTACTTTTTTCGAGGGTTTTTAAGGCTTTGACGGCATCCAATCTTGGGCGCGACCGCGATTATCAGATTAAGGAATCGGACATAAAAGCAGGTGAAGTCAGCACGCGGGTGAAAATGGAGGTTGATCTTGGCGGGAGAATATATACGTACCACAGAAGTGCGCAGCGCAGCGGAAAACGTACGCATGCAGGAAAGTTTGTCGAAAAAATCGCTGAAGCCATGCAGGATATGTATCTGGGAAAATACGAAGTGATGGTGGAGGATGAGGAGTCTGACGAGTCCGAGAGAGAAGAGAAAAGGATTTTTGTTCTGAATGATCAGAATATGCCGATCTATGCGACTTATGGCGTAAATCGTTATGTGACGGATCAGATTGATAAGATCGTGAAGGATGAGGATCTGCCGGGGAAGCTGGAAGCCTGGAGAGATATATTTGACCCGACGATTAATTTCAAACTTTTTTTTGAGTGGTTTCGTGGGCGGCAGGAGATTGAAAACAGCAGGAAGGTGGAGGATGATTCCTTTAAGGATGTGCAGCTGTCCGCTGTTCGGCAGGCTGTTTTAAAAATTTTAGATAATGATTTTTCTGATATCAAGATAAGGCTCAGTGACGAGGGTGCTCAGATGATAGCTGTCAAACATGATATAGAGCTGAGTATCGCGCAGTTATCAGAAGGAGAAAAATGTGTGCTTGCAATGACCGGTGACCTTGCACGGAAACTGGCAATTGCGAATCCCAGGAGGAAAAATCCGTTGAGAGGGGAAGGAATTGTACTGATTGACGAGGTGGATTTGCATCTTCACCCGACGTGGCAGGGGCGGATTCTGCCGCTTTTGATCAATACGTTTCCGAATATTCAGTTTATTGTTACGACACATTCGCCGAAAATTCTCGGCGAGATAACGGATGAGGCGGATATTTTTGAGATATATGAGGAGCAGGGAAATATTGAGGTTCGAAAGCAGCCGTCAATGAGTGGTTGGGATTTGAATCACATTATGAAGGAATTTATGCACACGAACGTTCTGAACAAAAAAACGGAGAACCTTCTTGATCTAATGTATGAGCATATTGACAATGATGAATTTGACGAGGCTGAAAAACTGGCGGATAAGCTGGCACAGATGACAGATGAGATGAATCTGAACGTAGTTCGTGCCAGAACGTTGATTCACAGGAACAGATAGCATGCAGCATATACAAAAGAATGAAGAACCGCAGGAGATTGCGGTGTGGAAGCGTAAATTTAAAAATGTGCATGGCCGGTGGCCCAAATATGATGATATTGATCAGGACCTGCCGCATAAAATGGTTTTGAAGGAAGGTCTGGTCGAGGAGCAGGGGAGCATTTGCTGCTATTGCTGCA
>CATJCJ010000289.1 GCA_949738935.1 uncultured Eubacteriales bacterium
ATATTATTATGAATGTAATATCTGTATATATATAAGTTTTATTTGTAATAAAATATTTCAGATTTACGTTCAGTTGTGGAAACACTGATTTAATTTTATCAAAAACTCTATAAAAAGAAACTGTGTATAAATATGTATTTCCTTAAAAACAATACTTACACTCATTTTAAGTTTTATTTTTCCGAATTAAGGTATTTTTTTCAGGCATTAAGTTAATCAGTGTTTCCAAAAGTAATTAGTCAGGGAGTAAAATAATGATTAAATTAAAAACAAAAAGTACATCTGTAACTTTTATAATTACTGTTTTATTATTTGTAATTGGAAGCTCTATTAATACAATGGCAGATGAAAATACTGAATATTTAGTAAAATTAAAGAAAAATATTAATGTATTAAATTTATGCGGCAATACAGATGTAGAAGAACTGATTCCGGAAATAGGTTTATATATGATAAATGATATTTCAAATGTTAATTTATCTGAGGTTGAATATATTGAGGAAAACACGTCAGTTAAATTATTTGATACCTATGATTACAGTACTGTATTACAGCAGTCAGAGTTCCCCTTGACAGAAATTTCGTCCATTTGGGATATAGGTGTTTACGGCAGTGATATAACTATTGGAATTATAGATTCCGGCTGTAGTCAACATAAAGGTATCATAGGCAATTTGAAAGGCGGTTATAATTTTATAAACAATTCGGAAGATTATTCTGACAATATCGGACATGGAACAGCAGTCAGCGGAGTTGCGGGGGCTGTATATGGTCAGAGAAAAGTAATTGGCACCGCTCACAAATCAAATATCATCGCCCTCAAATTTATGGATAAAAATGACAGCGGAATTTTGGGCGGTTCATTGGAACAAATGATTAAAGCGATTAAAGGAGGTGTAGATTTATATAATTGTGACATTTTGAATATAAGCAGCGGTGTGGAAAACGAGTCACAAGCTTTAAAAGACGCTATTGACTATGCTGTTGACAAAGGAGTTATAATTGTCGCGGCCGTTGGAAATGATGGGGACTCAAGATATAACTATCCCGCCGCCTATAATAACGTTATAGGGGTAGGTTCGGTTACCTCCTCAAAAACTCATTCAGATTTTTCAAATAACAACGACAGTGTTTTTATAACCGCTCCCGGCAATAAAATAAATATATTGAGAGGTACTTCCGCAACCACAACAGGAAATGGAACATCATATTCCGCACCGTATGTTTCTGGGATAATTGCCGATATGAAAGAAATAAAACCTGATATTACTTTGTCAGAGACTATGAAGGTATTGAGTGTGACCGCCGAAGATTTAGGGGATATCGGAAAAGATAATTTATATGGTTACGGATTAATAAACGCTAATAAAATAGTAAATTACTTATTGGCAAATACCGATTATTATATATCTAATCCTGATGTATGCTCTGAGGATAGTTTATACGAAATAAGGATTAAATGCGGAAATAACTCAAATGTTCCCGTCGGAATATGGGCGGAATATTCGGGAGAAATTTTGAAAGGGGTTAGTACCAAAATAACACCTTTGGGTGATGATATATATATGATAAGGTATCAAAAATCAGGTTCTAATGATTTAAGATACTTTATTTGGGAGTCTTTTGAAAATATGAAACCGATTAAAGGAGGTCAAGTAAAATGAGAAAAAGACTATTAAGCGCTTTATTGTCATTTGCTATGGTTTTATCAGCAGTTCCTGTTTCAGCGGATGATATTGATATTGAGACAAATAATCAGGCTGTCTCGTCTGTTGAGGAAAATGCCGGTGCGGAGGAAATAAATGACAGCAATGATTTGAATTCGGCGGAAACGGAAGGTCAAAAAATAACTGTTCCTGTTTCTATTCGGTCAGAGGACGGAGTTAAACTTCTTGACAGTAAATATGAACTCAGTGTGTGGATTTCCACAAGCAAACTTGGCAGTGTTTTAAATACAAAAAATCTGCGAGAGGAAGACCTTAAAGATAAAGGTATTTACGCCAATTACAGTCTTATGAATTCAGATACCGGAGAATTAATAACTGGTTTGGATTACTCGGTAAAAATAACCGAGTATTTTGGGACATCTGATGTAGTTAGAAAAGAAAAAAAGTCTCAAACATTTAATTCCAATCAAAGCGCTATGGAACTTGAGAAAGTTGTTGGCGGCGGAGAATACAATATTTCTTTTCAAATTACAGGTGATGTAGTTGCTGATAAAAATATTAACTATACTATTAAAGGCGGTGAAATGAAATTTACCGAACCAGAGGAAGGTATACTAAAATGTAAATTTGGTAAAGAGATTGATATTCCTTTTAAGGGTGGAATAAACGGTAATTATAATACGTATCTATGGGATGATCAGATAAAAAAACAATGGTATGTAGCTGATTCTCTGACAGAAGAAGGAGTGCCGACAGACCTAGTTTATTATGTATATATGTGGACATGGCGTATAAAAGCTACAGAAAGTACTCACGGTAAATATTATTATTGTAAAGTATCCAATTATGGTAACGAGGTATACTCTCCAAGAGTACAATTAATAGCAACTCATAATGTTAATTTTTACAAAAACTATGGAGATGACAGTACCACACCTTCTCTTTCCGTTGAGGTTGACAGAGGAAGTAAATATTATATACCTACAACTACTGAAATAATAAGACCTGGTTATACGCTTTTAGGCTGGGCGACTACTCCGGCGGCGTCAACAGCCAGATGGAAAGCGGGGGATTTATATCCAAGCGATATACTTTCTGATGTTAATTTGTATGCCGTATGGAAAGAAACTGTGGCCGACCGTATAGTGACATATGATTACGCGACTAACGGCGGAACATCGTCGACAAAAAGAACAGATACCGTGCCGGAGGGAGAAACCGCCGACCTTACGCCAACTGCGAGAAAAGTAGGATATGATTTTGTCGGCTGGAATACCGATAAAAACGCTAAAGAGGGATTGACCTCATATATTCCAAACGGAGATGTTACATTATATGCCATATTTAAAAAGGCATATAATATTAATCTTCATACAAACGCAAACGGCTCAAGAACATTTACCGTTTCCGCCGAGGCATACAATACAGATACGTCAGCTTCTTATAAAACTCTTGTTAATACAGAAGCGGAAACCGCGGGATACGGTTCATCCCTTATTGGCTGGAGAACAGATGATGAGGCGAAAGAACCGCAGTACAACGGCAATGTTTTAAATACATCATCAAATGTGGACTTATACGCCGTATATGAAAAAGATTTGCTGGTGGTATACGACGGATATAATACGGATAAATTTAAACAATATGTTAATGCCAGCGGAAAAGCGGAAAGCAAAACAATTATGCTTGCCTCCGCTCCGGAAAATGACACGTCTAAATTTGACGGCTGGTCAACTAAACAAATGTCTGAAACAAAAGAATATTCCGCGGGCGAAGAGATTACGATAAACTCAAATATTCATTTATATCCTGTATGGGCTAAAATTCTTGAAAAAACAACCACACCTGCAATTACGGAAAGTAATGTTAAAAATGGTAAACAAATAACATTGACAGCGGACAGCGGAGCTGAAATTTACTATACGACAGACGGAAGTGAACCTACAAAAGCAAATAAAGTATATTCCTCACCTATTAATCTTAATAAGGCGGGAAATATAACAATAAAAGCTATGGCAGTTAAAAGCGGTTTTCAAAACAGTGATATTTCAAGTAAAATTATAACTGTAGAATCTGCCGGTATTGTAAACGCGTCACCGGCTTCAGGTCAATATTCAAGCGGTGAACAAAAATATATTGCTTTAAATAACATAAATGGGGCTGAAATTTATTATACAACAGACGGCTCAAATCCTAATCCTGACAATAGTTCACAAAAATACTCAGGCAACTTTTCAATAACTGTTCCGACAATAGTTAAAGCTATAGCTGTTAAAGAAGGCTGTTCAAACAGTGATATTTTTACCTATACTTATTATGTTCAAGGAGCGGCGGCACCTGTCGATATTAAAGTAAGCAATATCGCGGATGGAAAATCCGTAATTTTAACCAGTGAAACAAGCAACGCTAAAATATATTATACAACAAACGGTACTGAACCTACCGAAACAAGTACCGCTTATACGAACACTATTAATTTTAAGGAAGAGGGAGTCTATCAAATAAAAGCAATCGCGGTTTTGAACAACGCAAAAAGTCCTGTTGTAACCAATACAGTTTCTATAACAAAAGCTGCGATGCCATTAGCCTCAAAAGAATCGGGAAACGCTATATCCGGAACAAAAATCAGGCTTAGTTCAAACGAAAATGATGGTATAATTTATTATACTACTAATGGCAGTGAGCCGGATTTAAACAGTTCCGTTTATAGCTCTGAAATTGAACTTACTAAAAACAATGGCAATGAAGTAACAATAAAAGCAATTACAGCGAAAAGCGGCTTTGCTGTAAGCGATACTTCAACATTTACTTATAATCTTAAAGAAGCTGTGGCAATGCCTCAAATTACAGTTGAAAATAATAATGGTGTGAAAACAGTAACTATGAGCTGTGAAACTGAGGGAGCTGATATATATTATACGACAGACGGAACATCTCCGGGACTTGGAAAAACCGAATATACCACACCTTTGGTTTTAAGCAAGGAAGGCAATTACATTATTAAAGCTGTAGCCGTTAAAAATGGAAGTACAGACAGCCAAGTTAAAACTCTTGAATTTCAAATAAAAAAATCTGCCGTTCCGGTATCTAATGAACCTGACGGAGAAAAGAATAATGGAACACTAATAACACTTTCCGCGAATGGAAGAATTTATTATAAAATTAACGGAAGAGATTTAACTGAATATACTTCTCCCATAAAATTAAACGAGCCTATGACAATAAATGCCTACGCAATAGAGGATGGCTGTCTGCCAAGTGATGATGTTACATTTAACTATACTGTTAAAAGAATAACAAGTGGAACAGACGGCGCTGTTACGTGGACATTCAACAATAACGGAGGAATATTAACTCTTATGGGAAATACCTCAATACGTGACTATTCACAAGGGGAAACGCCTTGGTATCCTTTAAGGGCGGAAATAACAAAAGTTATTATTGATGACGGAATTACAGGAATAGGCAAAAACGCTTTTGACGGTTTATATAATATGGAACAAGTCAGTATAGCTGAAAGCGTGGGAGCAATTGGTGAAAATTCATTTTCAAACTGTACCAAACTTCCGGTAATAGAGTTTAGCAATAAACTTACAGGTATTTCAAACAAAGCTTTTGAAAACTGTAAAACTTTAACTCAAATAATTGTGCCTCCAAATGTCAGAAGAATCGGTCAGGGAGCTTTTGAGGGATGTACATCATTAAGAGAACTTACAGTCCCGTTTATCGGAGGCGCCGGAACAACTACAGAGCCAGATGAGGTATTTGCGTATATTTTTAATAACAATGTTCCGGAAAGTTTAAAAAATATTACTGTTACAAATGAGACTTTAATTCCGGCAAATGCTTTTAAAAATTTGAGAAACGTTGAAAACATTACTGTAAACGAAAATGTTCAAACTATCAAAGAAAGCGCTTTTGAGGGCTGTATTTCATTAAAAGGCTTTAATATACCGTTTGGAGTATCAAGAATTGAGGAATCAACGTTTAAAGATTGTGTCAGAACTGAAAATATTATTGTTCCGGACAGTGTACAATATATTGGAGCAAGCGCTTTTGAAAGCTGCGAGAGTTTAAAAGCAGTCAACATACCAAAGGGGATAACTGAACTTTATAACAATACATTTAAAAATTGTGCGTCTTTGACAAATGTTACAGTACCTGATACTGTGTTAAACGCCGGAACAGAAATATTTAACGGTTGTTCATCAATTAATACGATTAAATTGCCTTTTGTGGGAGCAAACGCTAACGCCGGCACAAACGAGGCTGTGACAGACGGTATTTTTGGTTATTGGTTCGGAATAAGCGATAACGGAATTGAACAGGGAGGAATAAAATACGCTGTTCCTGATTCAATAAAAAATGTAGAAATAACAAATCCGTCAAGAGGAAGCATTATTCCAAGCAACGCTTTTATTAACTGTAATTCTATTGAAACAATAAAGATTGACGGAGGAAGGATAGTAGGCAACAATGTATTTAAAAATTGTATAAACCTTAAATCCCTTGTATTGCCAAACTCAATCAGTCAGAGTATAGGAATTGATATTCTTGCTGGGTGCAAAAATATTAAAGAGTTAACTGTACCTTTTATCGGTGATTCAAGAACAAGCAATAAAACTGATAAATCTGTTTTGGGTTATTTTTTTGGTAAAACTGATAATATATATTCAGGTACAGAACAGGATTATACAAATTCTAATTCAGCTGTATATGATATTCCGGACAGTCTTGAAAAGGTCAATGTTACTAACGCTGTAACGATACCGTTTGGAGCGTTTCAGAACTGTGATTACTTAAAAGAAGTTAGCATTAATACCTCCGGAACTGTGGACCAATGGGCTTTTTATAATTGTGAAAAGTTAGAAAAAATAAAACTTCCTACAGACCTTAACATCATAGAAACAGAAGCTTTCGCTAACTGTGTGGAATTATCAACCGTAAATATTCCAAATAACGCGAAAAGAATAGGAGATAACGCTTTTTATGGTGATTATAAACTCTCTCGAGTTGTAATTCCTAAATCAGTTAATGAAATAGATACTACTGCGTTTAATAAAGCTGATAATACGGTAATATATTGTTATACAGATTCATTCGCTCATAACTACGCACAAACAAATAATATTGAATTCAAGCTTTTAGACGCAGGAGATACTTCAGTATTTGATATTGATTTGGAAAAAGAAATTGTAGACGGAAAAGTTGAATATATTCTTGATAAAGGAAATAGGGACAATGTTTATGGTATAGCGTATATAGTTGAATATGATACAAAAGGTGCTGTTGTAAACGTTGTACAGGAAGAATGCGTTGGCGGCGGCAAGCAAAGGATTAAAACAAATAAAATTGAGAATCCTTCCGTAGTTGAAATAAAAGCGTTTATTTGGAATCAAGACAATATGAGACCTTTGTCTAAATCTGTTTCCATAGAATAATTGTTTTAAATTATATTAAATATATTATCCCTGCCGTATTGAGTTACGGCAGGTATTTTTATATATTCTGAAATTAAGATTATATTGATGTGAGTTCAATGAAATTTTATAATTAGCGAAATCTTTTTCTAAAAAAGGTTCTAAACATCTAAAAATGCTCTTGAAGTGAAAAAGTTTGAGGAGTTTTACCTCAAACTCCTCAAACTTTTGTGAGAAACTATGGTTTATCGTTTTCACTGTTATTTTTTATCAAACTCACTAAATAACGTGAGTTCGATGAAAATTTATAATTAATGGAACCTTTTTCTATCGCAAAAATGTTCCAACCCTCCAAAAATGCTCTTGAAGTATTAAAAACCTTGAGGTTTCACCTCAAACTTTTTGAAAAAAGTTTGACAAAAACTTTCGTGCGAAACTACGTTTCGCTGAGTTTTATCGTAATTTTTCGTCGAACTCACGTTAAATAGTTTTTGTCTCGTTTTTTCAAAAAACAAATAGAGTTTGGGATAAAATCTCAAATTCTTATTTCTTTCAAATTATTCGACTATAGATAAAAAAGAAATTCAAAGACTTGAA
>CATJCJ010000290.1 GCA_949738935.1 uncultured Eubacteriales bacterium
AAAGAAGTAAAAAAATCTATTTTACTCAAAAGTCTGCGAAGTGCTTCACAATTCGCTTACCGACTTTTGCCGCAAGCGGACGTAAAATATTTTTTTACCGTTATTCAAATTCTTTCACTATATGTGTGGATAATTAATTTTTAGAGGTGAATTTTTATGAAAGCTGAAATTATGGCGGTTGGAACTGAACTTTTGCTTGGGGATATTCTAAATACTAACGCTCAGTATCTTTCCAGAGAACTCGCTTCTCTTGGAACTGAGGTGTATTATCAGACTGTTGTCGGAGATAATCCTGAAAGACTTCTGAAAGCGTTTTCACTGGCTTTTGAGAGAGCTGATATGGTTATTACGACGGGAGGTCTTGGACCTACAGATGACGATATTACAAAAGAAATCGGCGGAAAATATTTTGAGCTCGAGATGGTTGAGAATGAGGATGCAATAAAAAATGTTATGGATTATTACAATGGCAGGGAAATGCCTGAAAGCAATAAAAAACAAGGATTGATACCTAAAGGCGCTAAAGTTTTTTATAATCATAACGGAACGGCGCCGGGCTGTATGATTGAGAAAAACGGAAAAATACTTATTATGCTTCCCGGACCTCCTTATGAGACTCAGCCTATGTTTGAGGAATATGTTCTTCCGTTTTTGAAAGAAAAAAGCGGTTTTACTATTGTATCTAAAGTTCTGCATTTGAGTGGTATCGGAGAAAGTGCCGCGGCTGAAAAAATCGCTGATATCATGAGTAAAAGTGAAAATCCTACTGTAGCTCCTTACGCAAAACCTAATGAAATGATTTTTAGAGTAAGCGCGAGAGCGGAAAACGAGGATAACGCTAAGGATATTATGAAACCTGTTGTTGATGAAATTTATAAAAGACTTGGTGATTATATTTATGGCGAGGATGACTGTACTCTTGAGGAAGCTGTTGTTAAGGCGCTTGAGAAGAAAGGTCTTACTGCCGCTGCCGCTGAGTCTTGCACAGGAGGTTTGATTGCCGGACGTATTATTGATTTTCCCGGCGCGTCTAAAGTTTTTATCGACGGGGTTGTCTCTTACTCTAATGAAAGCAAAATTAAAAGACTTGGCGTTAAATCTGAGACTTTAAATAAATATGGCGCTGTAAGCGAACAAACCGCCAAAGAAATGGCCGAAGGTGTTAAGAAGGCTTTGAGCGCTGATGTGGGTATATCATCGACAGGAGTTGCCGGACCTGACGGGGGCACAAAGGAAAAGCCGGTTGGTCTTGTATATATCGCTGTATCATTTAATGGCAATACTACTGTTAAAAAACTTAATATTAAGGGTTCTAGAAATAAAATAAGAAACAGAGTTGTTACAGAGGCTCTTAATCTGGTTCTTAATGTTTTGAAATAACAATAAAAGGAGAATATTATGGCTGAAGATAAGAAAAAAAAGACTGGCCCTAAAGATAAGGGAATTGATGTTTCTACCCCTGAGGGTAAAGCGGAATCCTTGAAAAACGCTCTTTCTCAAATTGAAAAGCAATTTGGGAAAGGCGCTATTATGAAACTTGGTGAGAATAATAAAAATCTTAATATACAGGCTATTCCCACAGGTTGTTTGAGCCTTGATATAGCTATTGGTATTGGGGGAATTCCAAGAGGCAGAATAATTGAGATTTATGGCCCGGAGTCTTCCGGTAAAACCACTCTCGCTTTACATATGGTCGCTGAGGCTCAAAAGATAGGCGGTGTTGCCGCTTTTGTTGACGCTGAACACGCTATCGACCCTATATACGCTCAAAATCTTGGAGTGAATATTGATGAACTCTATGTTTCTCAGCCTGACGACGGTGAACAGGCTCTTGAAATTACTGAGACTATCGTTCGTTCCGGCGCTGTTGATATAATTATTGTCGATTCTGTCGCCGCTCTTGTTCCTAAGGCTGAAATAAACGGCGAAATGGGTGATTCTCATATGGGTTTGCAGGCGAGACTTATGTCTCAGGCGCTTAGGAAACTTACAGGAATTATCAGTAAAAGCGACTGTATTGTAATATTTATAAATCAGCTTCGAGCTAATATTGGAAATGGAGCTATATATGGGCCAAGTGAAACCACAACAGGCGGACGGGCTCTTAAATTTTACGCCAGCATTCGTATGGAAGTCAGACGAGCCGATTATCTTAAAGTTGGTTCTGAAATCGTTGGAAACAGGACAAAAGTTAAAATCGCTAAAAATAAAGTCGCTCCTCCTTTTAAAACAGTTGAGTTTGATATTATGTATGGAAAAGGCATCTCTCACAACGGAGACATTCTTGACCTTAGTGCTGAACTTGGAATAATTAACAAAAGCGGTTCCTGGTATTCTTATGGTGAGGTCAGAATTGGTCAGGGCAGGGAAAACGCTAAAAAATATCTTTCTGAAAATCCGGAAATCGCTCTTGAGGTTGAAAACGCTGTAAGAAAACATTATGACCTTGATACTCTCGCTGAAATGGAGCATAGAGAAAAAGTTGATGAGGAAGTTCCGGAAGGGAAATCCGGTAAAGTTTCTAAGTCAGGGAAAAAAGGAAAATCTGAGAAAGATGACGAGGATGAGGATTCTCTCATTGACGAGCCTTTAAGTTTATCAGATTTTGAGGATGAGGACGCTATCGGTGAGGATTTTGACGCTGAATTCGGCGAATTTAACGACGACACAAGCGACATTATTATAACCGGGGAAGATTAAAGCTGAAATCGCGGGACGCTGTTCCGCACCCCGCAAGCCTTTTGAAAAAGGCTTGACCTAAAACTTTTAAATTAAAACCGCGGGACGCTGTCCCGCACCCTGCAAGCCTTTTGAAAAAGGCTTGACCTAAAACTTTAATAAACAAAAACTATCGTTTTTGTTATGGAGTTTAGATATTTATTGGCGAAACGATAGTTTCGCTTAAAAGTTTTTGCCTCGCTTTTTTCAAAAAGCGAGTGGAGTTTGAGGCAAAGCCTCAAGGGTTAAAGACAGCGGGTGGAGTTTGAGGCAAGGCCTCAGGTTTTTAATAAAAAAAATGTTGCGGTGTGAGGGTAAATGTGGTAAAATACTTTAATTAAGGCGATAAACGCCGCTTTTTGATTTTAAAAAATTTAAATTTTGCGCAGGGAGTATGAAAAAAGTGATTACTAATAGAGATGATGTAAGAAATATTGCTATTATCGCTCACGTTGACCATGGTAAAACTACTTTGGTTGATGAGCTTTTGAAGCAAAGCGGGACTTTTAGAACAAATCAGGTTGTTAGAGAAAGAGTTATGGATTCGGGTGATATAGAAAGAGAACGAGGTATTACTATTTTGTCAAAAAATACATCAGTGTATTATGGGGATACTAAAATAAATATTGTTGATACACCCGGTCACGCTGATTTTGGCGGAGAGGTTGAACGTGTTCTTAAAATGGTTAACGGCGTTGTTTTGGTTGTTGACGCTTATGAGGGCTCTATGCCTCAAACAAAGTTTGTTTTAAAAAACGCCCTTTCTCTTGATTTGCCTGTTGTTGTTTGCGTAAATAAAATAGACAGGCCTGAGGCTAGACCTGAAGAGGTTGTTGATGAGATTTTGGAGCTTTTTATGGAATTGGACGCGAATGATGACCAGCTTGACTCGCCTTTTGTATTTGCTTCCGCTAAACAGGGAAAGGCGGCCTTAACCCCTGGGGAGGCTCTTGACGCTCAGGATATGAAATGCCTTTTTGATACTATAATTGAGCATATTCCCGCTCCTAAGGGTGACCCTGACGCCGAACTTCAAATTCTTGTTACTACTATTGATTATAATGACTATGTTGGCCGTATAGGAATAGGAAAAGTTGAAAACGGAACTGTTAAGGTAAATCAGGATGTTACTATTGTGAATATTCATAATCCTGAAAAAAGAGAAAATGTTAAAGTTAATAAACTTTATGAATATGAGGGTCTTGAGAGAATTGAGGTGAAAGAGGCGACTATCGGTTCTATCGTCGCTGTTTCGGGAATTCC
Organism: uncultured Eubacteriales bacterium; assembly: GCA_949738935.1. Taxonomy (GTDB): domain Bacteria; phylum Bacillota; class Clostridia; order Lachnospirales; family CAG-274; genus MGBC114079. Next base: position 3,982 of record CATJCJ010000290.1, read on the forward strand.
GGAAATTCATATTGGAGATACTATCGCTGATAGGGAAAACCCTGTTCCTATTGAGGTTAATAAAATTTCTGAGCCTACTTTGGCTATGACATTTAGTGTGAATGATAGCCCTTTCGCCGGACAAGATGGAAAATTTGTTACGTCAAGGCACCTTAGAGAACGTCTTTTTAGAGAGCTGAACACTGATGTTAGTTTAAGGGTTGAGGAAACTGATGTCGCTGAGGCTTATAAAGTTTCGGGAAGAGGAGAATTGCATCTCTCTATTCTTATTGAGACTATGAGAAGAGAGGGTTATGAGTTTCAGGTATCAAGACCTGAGGTTTTATATAAAGAAATTGACGGTAAAAAATATGAGCCTATGGAAATTGTTACTATTGACGTTCCTGAGGAGTTTGTTGGAAACGTAATTGAAAAGCTTGGAACAAGAAAAGGCGAGATGATAAATATGGTTCCTTCTAAAGGCGGCTATACAAGACTTGATTTTTCAATTCCCGCGAGAGGTCTTATTGGTTATCGAAATGAGTTTCTTACTGATACAAAGGGAAATGGTATTATGAATTCTATTTTTGATGATTATAAGCCTTTTAAGGGAGAAATTTCAAGCCGTCCGCAAGGCTCTTTGATTGCTTTTGAAACGGGAGAGGCTGTTACTTATGGATTGTATAACGCTCAGGAAAGAGGAGAGCTTTTTATTCCGGCGGGAACAAAAGTTTATGCCGGAATGGTTATTGGCAAAAACTCAAGAAGCAATGATATGGAAGTTAATGTGTGTAAAAAGAAACAGCTTACAAACACTCGTTCTTCAGGGGCTGACGACGCTTTAAAACTTACCACGCCGACAATTATGAGCCTTGAGCAATGTATAGATTTTATTGCTGACGATGAACTTGTTGAGGTTACTCCTCTCAATCTGCGTCTCAGAAAGAAAATTCTTGACCCTGTAGCCAGAAAAAAAGCTCACAGAAACTGAGAGGTAAAAATAACAGGGTAAAAAGGCTTAAAAATGCGGGCAAAACTCATGGTTTTATTTATTTCGGAAATGAGGGATACGGAGATGGGGCGAAAAATACGAAAAAACCAAAAAACACGAAAGTCGTCGTTCGTGAAACAAGCCGCTGTTTTGGCTGTGGCCGGCATTCTTGTCAGGGTTTTGGGGTTTTTGTATAGAGTGCCCCTTACAAATATGATTGGTGACGAGGGTAACGGAATTTATAGCGCCGGTTATTATATATATACATTTTTCCTTGTTATGAGTTCTGCCGGACTGCCTGTCGCTATATCAAAAATGGTTTCGGAAAAAATATCTTTGGGTCGTTTCGCCGCGGCTCATAAAATATTTAAAGTATCTCTGTGGTTTTCTTTTATTGTTGGACTTATTTTTTCTGTTGGAATGTATCTTGGGGCGGGAAAGCTTTGTGAAATTATTGGAAGCCCGGACAGTTATTATACAATTTTGACGCTTTCTCCCACGGTTTGTATTGTTTCGGTTATGGCTGTTTTCAGGGGATATTTTCAGGGTATGAATACTACTGTTCCTACCGCTCTTTCTCAGGTTATGGAGCAGATTTTTAACGCTGTTTTCAGTGTTTATCTCGCTTATGTTTTTATGGACAATGTTATATACAGCGCTGCCGGAGGTACCGCCGGAACGGGTATTGGGGCTCTTGCCGGACTGCTGTTTATTTGGTTCGCTTATTTTTTGGCAAGACCTTCTATAAAACGTCGTGTACGTTTTGATAAAAATTTTTATAGAGAAGAATCGGCAAAAAGAATAACTAAAAATCTTGTGGCTCTCGCTGTTCCTATAATTACCGGAACGGCTATATTTAGTATGACTAATCTTATTGATATGCAGATGGTTAATAGCAGACTTGAGGCGGCCGGATTCGCTCAAAATCAGATAAACGCTCTTTATGGACAGCTTACCGGAAAGTATGTTACAATAACAACTCTTCCCGTTTCTGTCTCGACAGCTGTCGCTACGGCTGTTTTGCCGGCGATTGCCGCCGGTGTGGCGAAAAAAGCTTATAAAGACGTAAACTTAAAAATGAATGTCGCTTTGAGAGTTACTATGATTATATCAATTCCTGCCGCTATCGGAATTGGGGTATTGGGAAATCAAATTTTGGAGATGCTTTATCCTAATTATTCTGACGGCGGGATTTTGCTGCAGGTTGGCTCAATTAGTATAATCTTTTTGGCTTTGAGTCAGATTGCCACGGGAATTTTGCAGGGACTTGGAAAAGTTTATGTTCCGGCTATGAACGCTTTGATTGGCGCTGTCGTGAAAATTCCATTGAACTATTTTCTTATAAGTATTCCGGAAATTAATGTTGTTGGAGCTGTTATAAGCACTATCGCTTGTTATGCTGTTGCTTCGTTTTTAAATTTTAGAGCCCTTACAAAGGCGACAAGAGCTAAACCGGATTATTCGGGAGTTTTATTTAAACCTTTGACAGCTTCTTGTTTTATGGCTGTGATATGCCATTTTTCTTATAAAGTTATTTATTATTTTATTGGGATAAATTCTGTTGCCACAATTGCGGCTATTTGTTTTGGGGTGTTTATATATTTTGCCGTGATGGTATTTATTCGTGGTTTAAGAAAAGAAGACCTTGAGTTTATGCCTATGGGCGGTAAGATTTTGAGAGTTTTGAGAAGACATAGACTGATTTGAAAGGAGAATGTTTATGAGCGGAAATAAAGCTGTTAAATCAGATGTTGTTGATTCTAAAGAAGTTTTTAAAGGAAAAATTATTGATGTTTTTCATGATATAATTTCACTTCCTGACGGGAGAACCGCTTTGCGTGAAATTGTTAAAAGAGGAAGTGCTTCCGCTGTTTTGCCGATTGATGGCGATGGGAATATTATATTTGTGAGACAATATCGTCATCCTGCCGGAGATTGTGTTCTTGAAATTCCTGCGGGAATTATTGAGGAGGGAGAAGACCCTCTTTTATGCGCTAAAAGAGAACTTGAGGAGGAAACGTCTTTTAAGACGGAAAATATCAGACTTTTGACAAAAACTTATTCCGCTATAGGTTTTTGTGATGAGCAAATATACATATATCTCGCGGAAAATTTGGAAAAAGGAAAATTTAATCTTGATGAGGACGAGTTTATTGAGGTTGAAAAATATTCTCTTGATGAGGCTGTTGAGATGGTTTTTGATGGGAGAATTGTTGATAGTAAAACTATGATTGCTGTTCTCGCTTATTATAATAAGTTAAATTTAAAAAAATAAGAAAACCTTGGAG
>CATJCJ010000291.1 GCA_949738935.1 uncultured Eubacteriales bacterium
TTTTAAATGCCACTCCAGAACTTCATCACAAGGTATTTCCCAATCTAAATGATAAATAATTTCTTTTCTTACACCGCGCTGTAATAATTTATATTCTATTTGCGAACTAATCACAAGACAACTATCAATATATTCCTGCAAAGCTGCATAAGTATCATAATATACATCTTCATCATTATGTTGAACTGCCACTATTTTAATCTTATCTGGATACCAACTTTTTACAATACAGGCAGCACAAAAAATATACAATGGAAAATTACATAAAACGATGCAGGGAAGATTGCTTATTATACTTTCTATACATCTATTCAATCTTATTTTTTCATCATTAACCCCAAGCAATTTAATTTCATAGTTTTTGTAAGTGTGATTTATAACGGTTGCTTTATTAAAATCACCTGATAAAAACACCCCATTATATCCATTCTGCTTCCAATACTGCGCCATTTCATATGACCATGATTCCACTCCGCCAAGAACCATGCCTTGATTCAAATCAATTAATATTTTCCTATCTGAATGAAGCTTTATTTTATCTGATGGCACTGCAAAACCGCCGCTTTTTATTGCCGTATATACTATTTTTCCTAATAAACTATCAACATCAATTATTTGCTCTTTCATTAGACCCATATCCAAAAGCTGGTTTCTAACAGCTTCATAATTTTTACAAGTAATACAAATTAACTCATTTTTTAAAGATTTTAATATATCTACAGAATAAATTAATATTCCCTCACAGTAATTTCCCCACAAATCTTTGTTATTATCTATAATGCCTTCTATTTTTATGCCATATTTTGCAGCAAATTTTATCCAGCGTTTTCCTATGATACCAGCGCCAAAAAAATATATCTTTTTGCTATAAAACATATTATTTCCACCTAATTATTATAATCTTCTCATAATATTAATCTTTTGCAATGTCATTGTTTCATCATAACTTCCTTTTTTTAAAAATTCTATATCTCCAAATATCTTTATACCATCAACCAATGTCAATAAATTATCTGGCAAAGACATATCTATACATTCTAAATCCTCACATATACATTCAAACTCTTCAATAAATTCATCAACATATTGATGTATATTTATCATCGTGTTAATTTCTTGCTTGGTTCTTTCTTCGGATTCATAAAATATATCTCCATCACTGTTGATTCCTGCTGCAGAAGGCTGTGGTGAACTTAAAATAGCCTCCAATATATCTGCTCTGGAAGTAATATTGTTCTTTAATCCACAAGGATATACATAAGTTATCATATTATTCAATTCTGGCAGCAACGGGATTCCCCCTAAATAAAAACCATAAAGTTTCTGACTAAATATTTGATTTAACGCATATTGTGATGTACCTGTAGAAATTAATTCACAAAATAAATACCTTTTTTCTAAATCAATTTTTTGCTTTTTAATATAATTGGTATATAGGTTTCTTTTTTCTTTTGATTCTTCTATAATTTCCTCAATATTATCTAATTTAAAATACATTACTTGTTTCCAAAAATTGATATTTCTTTTTGGCTCAATATATTTTTTAGATGTTTGTATTACATCATCTGCATCATATTGTGATATCCCTTCTGCAACTTTTCTTGATATAACAATATAATAACTCTGCGGAAGTGTATTGTCCTTTTCTCTATATTTATCATATAAATAAGAAAAGATATATCCATCTCTTGCTGGAAATATAATGCCATCATATTGATTTTGATGTATACAATTCAATAATTGTTTCATATAAATATAAACGACTGGTGCAATAAAAACTTCTGCAAATACTTTTACAGAAGAAATAGGGACATACTCACCTGTATTGTTAAGAATAAATGGATTATTAAATAATTTTGATATAATTAAACCTATTAACAATCTATTTTCAAAGCCATGTGCATTTAATAAAAGATTATGTATCTTTGACATTTTTAATAATTCTAAACTACTGTTTATATAAAATGCTGTTATTCCATTTTTTTCAGCCGCTAATATATCTTCACCATAGTCATCACCAATATGAAAACATTTTTTATTACTTCCTATCTTTTCTTTATATATTTCAAACAATCCTTCTGATTTTGCTTTGCCATATTCACAAGAAATAAGTAAATGATGATATCCTTTTATTCCTATATTTTCTAATATATTCTGCACAATATCACAAGGAAGATACATATTAGAAATAATAGATACAATTTTTCCTTTTTGTAATGAATAATTAAATATTTCTGCCATATCATAGCGTGATATAATATTTGCTTTTTCACATTCTAATTCTTCTTTCATAATTAGAGAAAGCTCTTCATCAGATACATTGATAATCTTTTTTAACTCTCTATAAATAGCAAAAATATCTGCTCCATTTGAATTTAACTCTGCTGTGCGCCTTTTCTTTTTAAAATTTTCAATATTTATGCCATATTTTTTAATTTTTCTTTCAACAATATCAAATATATCAACAGGCTCTATAACTTTACGCATTATCAATGTATCAAAAAGGTCAAAACTAATAGCATCATATGAATCAATTTTATTTAATAAATCTTGTTTTGAATATTCTAAACATTGCATTTCCTCATAAGTGTAATCAGCATAATAAAACTTAGAGGATAAATTTTGTCCTGAAAAACTGTATATATCCATATCAAACATTACACCGTAATGCTTGATACGCAAGAAAATTTCTCTGAAATTTTTTCTGTTGGAGGCTATAATAATTACATCAGCAGTATCTTTATCTATATCATCCCATATAAGAATGGGAATTGCTTGTATATTTCCCTCATAACGGAATCTATCCAATATTCCTATAATGTTAAATCCTTGTAATGCTTCAATTAACAATCTTGCATTTTCTCCACTGCCATACACCAAAATCTTTTTATCTTTCAAATGGGCAAATTCCAATTTAATCATTGTCAATTGTTCATTTTCCACTTTTTTCATTCTTTCATTTTCTCCTAATCTTATTTGGAATCAATTACATTATTTTTATAAAAATTAATCTATATAAAACATAATAAGATTGTAATAACCATTATCCATACAAAAATTAACAATCTCTTTCTTTACTTGTTCTGATTTTACTGTAATAATAATATAAGTAGATTTATCATATTTAACAATATCATTTAATACAATTGTATTTTTATCAGATATTCTGTCTGATGTACTAACCATAAAGGTATCAATATCAAAACCTTTTAACTGATGAAATTCTTTCGCTATTGCCTTTGCAACACTTCCAGTTCCAAATATAATAACATTATTATCTTTTAAAATGGAAGGTAGTATCATTCTTTTAAATGATTTATAAGAAATAACATCTTCATAAAAATCCCAAACAAAATTTGCTTTCATAAAATTTTCAGCATTGGATAATAAAAGTTTCACATCTTTCTGTTGATTTATTGTAAACAAATCCAAATTCAGATACCCATTATCAAAATACTCTTGAAATATATGTTGCCATTTTTCAATAAAAGCAAAGCGATACTCCCTTGCAATCCTTTTACAATTCCATATCATATGCTTATATTGAACAACAATCGTTTTTGATATAATATTTTGTATATTTTTAGGATTATCCTTAATTATATTAAAAATATAACTATACTCATCACAAATACAATATATTTTTCCTCTATTATTTATAGATGATTGTTCTCTATTCACTCGATAATGCAATAATCTTTCACTCATTAATATGATTCGGTCAGCATAGTATATTAGTTGAAATTGATATGAAATATCTTGATAGGATGCACCTGGCGTTTCATTTAATTTTATATTATGGTGAACAAAAAAATCTCTTCGGCATAGATATAAATAAAAACTATCAATATCAAAAAATTGCATTTTTTCCTCTTCCGATAAAATACAATCTTTTGGAACTTTATCATAATTATATATTGCATAATCTGAACCATCATAATCATAATAATTAGCTCTAACAATATCTGCTTTCTTATTATCTGCAGCATTGCACATCTTTTCAAGCATATCTGGAAATGCAATATCATCACTTTCTACAATGATTACATATTCCCCTTTAGCTTTAGACATACCTGTATTAATTGTATGTCCATACCCACTATTTGATTTACTTAAAATAATAAATCTATTATCTCCTTTAGCATATTCTTCTAATATGCTCAAACTTTTATCTGTTGACCCATCATTTACACATATTATTTCTATATCTTTTAATGTTTGATTCACAATACTGTCAAGACATTCTCTCAAATAATCCTGAACATTATAAACTGGCACTATAACGGATACTTTTGACATTTTATTCTCCTTCTGATTAACAATTTATATAATAAAAGTTAATCTTTATCTCACTTATTGCTTTAAATCCTTTCTCATATAAACAAGAAACGATACCACTGTAAAAAGAACTCCTACTATCATATAAATACATAGAATTCCAATAAAAGTCCTTTCACTTTGTATCATAAACAAATTTAACTGTTCTAATGGATGTAGCCATGTAAAATTACTTAAAATATTTCCAATAGTATCTACAATAGATGTATCTTTTTGCAGTATTCTCATATAATATGCAATCAAATTTGACACTTTATAGGCATTTCCTACAAGAAAACAGAGCATAATAACACTTATAACAATATTGCTATATGTAAATACATTGCCTTTTAGTGTAGAATACAATATTCCTGTACTAATCATAAATAGGACTAACAGCAGCCCCAACGCACCCATTTTAACAAAATATTCCCCCAAAATATAATTGGTATCCGTTTGTGCTGATATCACTGCTAATGCTATTTCACACTCAACAATATATCCTGTCCACAGCAAAAAACCACATATCATTGAAGAAAGATATCTTACAATATAATAATATATCCTTCCATATGGCTGATAGAGAACAAAAGCATATTGTTTAAAATTTATTCCATATCTAAAAATATTAGCGCTTTGTATAGAAATCATTCCCATAACAACTAAATTTAATATTCCAATTATTATAAATATAAATTCTTTACATACTTCCATTTGTTTTATTGATTTCATCCCTAAAAGCGGAAAAAAATCTTCAGGCAATGATTCTATTGCACTTTCTCCCACAATCAATCCATCACGGAATATAATCGCTAAAAATGTAAATATACTTATTGTTATTGCCAAAATAAGCAGTTTTTTACTAACATAGCGCAGTCCACATATTATACATCTCAATTCCATTCTATTCCCACCTTGAATAATCCTTATCCAAAACTTCCTCTATATTCATTCTCTCAATTAATAATTTTTGGTCTTTTACATCACACTTTGAAAATATATCCATAAGATTTCCCATATTTTCACAATACAAATATGTTTTTCCTATATCACTGACTGCAATAGGCTCGCCCAGTATTTCCTGCACCTTTTCATGATTTGCATCGAATATATTTACAGCCTTATATGCTTCAAATCTTTCATTTGTTCTATTGACAGCTTCTATACAGCCCTCTTTAAGATATATAAATGAATTACAATATAATGCTGTTTCCTCGAAATGTTCTGCAATCACTATAATTGTAGTACCAGACTCTTTAATATGTTCTAAAAACTGATATAATTTTTTAATGCCCTGCTTTGTCAAAAAATTAGAAGGTTCATCCAAAATTAATAAATCAGGACTTGTTATAACAGCTCCTATTACAGCAGTAAACTTATTTGCCTCATAAGTCATATAATTAAGTTTTTCTGTTAAATCAATCTCAAAAAAATCAGCATATTCTTTTATCTTATCATTATTTGCAATTTTATATGCTTTCATAATTTGTTCAAGATATTTTTGTGCTGTTATTTTACTATCCATCAAAAGAATATCATCTGGAACAAAACGTATATTTTTACGTTTCTGAGAAGAAAAAAGAGAAAGCTCCTCACCTCTATATAAAATTTTCCCATTAGAAGGCACACAAATTCCTAAAAACAATTCTATTAATTCTGTTTTTCCTGAATCATCAGGACCAAATATTACAAAAAAATCGCCTTCTTGGACATGAAAAGAAATATCCTTTAAGGATATGTTATTATAATAACCATTAATATTAATATATTCCAACATTATTTTCAATCCTATTATTATATAATCTATAAGAAAACATCCAAACCATGTAATTTTATATTACATTAGCTTGGATGTTTCTATAAACTTTGGAAAAATCCCTATTTACTTTAATATATTATGCAATTAATTTAGCATTGTAAAAATTACCATAATTGCTGCTTGTAAACTTTAGTGTCAATCTTTACTAATACAGTCAAAGTTTCAGCATCTCCTGCTGCATCATAAGGAACACCCATCCATGTTCCATCCATACCACAATCAGAAAGCTTTAAAGCATAAACATCTTCACTGCCGTCTGTTGTAGCAACTAACTGAACATCTGTAGCTTCTTCTGGCTTTACACCTGTACCTAAATCAAACCATGCAGTACCATCATCATTAAATGAAACTTCTCCAGTTAAAGCAGTCTCTGTTCCTGTAACCTTATCAACCTTATCTTTAATATCATAAACAACAGTTACACCTGGCTTAATAACAGTTGATGCACTTCTAAGACTTTCTGCATAAGCATTCCAAACTCCTTGAGCTGCTTTCTTTTCATCAGCATCAGCTATACCAGCAACATCAACAGCTCCTCCTTGAAGAGTAAATTCAACATTACTATAAGCTGTATCTGCAACAGGATTTAAATAAGCATTGAAAATATGTCCTCCTGTTTTTTCATCTACACCTGCCATATATGTTTCTACTGTACCAGCAACAGTTGTATCAACTCCGTCTACATCAAATGCAGCTACTGCACTATATGTATTTACATCATCAACTGTATTCTTTTTAACATACACATCATTTGCTGCAGTTCCATTAGATATTCTAAGAAATACAGAAGCTTTTGTTTTGTCAAGTGCTGCTGCTTTTGTTGCATCATCAGCAAATTCAAGACCATCACCATTTGTAACATTAACTTTTACTTTTACTGTCTTATCCTTAGAAGATTTATTAACGATTTTAACTTTTTCTGATGTTGATGCTTTCTTAGTTGTAGCTTCCTTATAAATAATTTTAGAAGCATCAATATCTAATGGTGTTGTACCATCTGATTTCATGGCTGAAAGTGTTACACCTTCATTAATAGTAACAGTGCCATCTGCAGCAATCGTTACATACTTATCAAAATCTTCTGTTAATTGTGTCCAACTATTTGTATATAACTTACCATTACATACATTAGGAACCGCACTTTCAAGGTCAAGTTCCTTATCACCTTTGAATGTTAATGTAACAGTTGTATCACTTGGATATGTAACAGTAAAATATTTTTCTAAGTTTGCATTATCACCTGCTGGTACAATCAGTTCATACTTGCCACGTGCCTGTTCAATTGTTTGTTCACTTGATCTATCTGGTATATATACATAAAATTCTTTATTTGTTGCAGCAGTTTTAAAACCAGTTACTTTACTATCAACTACTTCCAATGCTCCCTCTAAACCAGTAAGATTTGTTGCTGCTGCTTTAGTTTGATAATATACTTTTTCATCAGTTACATTAGGAGCTGTTCCTTTTTCATATGTCAATGTTGCTACTGCATCTGTTGCAGTAAAAATAAAAGTTGAATCAGCTGCTGCATATGCTGCTCCACCATAAGTTTTTAATAATTTTTCTGGGTCTAATGTAAAGTCATATGTACCATCTGCTATTGCTGGAAGCTGAATAGAGTCAAAGCTAACTCCCTGTTCGCCCATATTTTCCACTGCACCATCACTACTAGATATCTGTGCTGCCCATGCTGGAACAACAGATGTCATAACTAATGCTCCTGCACATATAAGTGCTGATAATTTCCTCATTTTGTTCATGTTTCATTCCTCCTTGAATCCTTTTTTATTAATGCTTGATGGTAATTGTTACTGCTACAGATACACTGTACATGTCTTTATAGGCTTCATCAACTAAATGGTATTTTACTACCGCATTATGTGTACCTACTTCCAAATTACTGTTCAGTGTAATATTCTTCATATAACTTCCTATTGGTATGTAAGGAGATTTATATATAATATCTTCTGAATTTTCAAGAGTAATTGTAAAATATACTGTATGATTATTATTCACGCTATTTCCCACATAAGCATTAGAAGATGTCGCATTTGCATTATCAAAAGTCCAGTCATAATTCATATTAACCTCATAAGAGCCTACTGGAACTCTATCCTCTTCTTTCTTTTTTGCTTCAGCTATAATCTCTTGAACATTATCTGGTGTCACTACAACATTAGGCTCAACTTTATTTCCAACCACTGCAATAATACTTATACCTATAACTGCTACTACTGCAACTAGAGCTGCAATTATCAAAATAAACAGTTTGCGCTGTGGTTTATTTTGTTGTTGATTCATCTCTGCACTAATACGCTGTGACGCCTTTTCCTTAGACATACTACCAATTCACCACCTACATTTTGTTATACACAAGATATATCGGTTGATATGATTAAAACTTAACCCCCCCCCGAAAAAATAATTTCTCAGCAGTTTTAAATTAATTTCGGCATCCATATTGAACCAATAAACTATCTTGTCTAAATATTTTAGTACTTTAGTATTAAAATGTCAACACTAATTCCTAAAAAAAATTATTTTTATTAATTATATTATAAATTCTTTTGCAGCTTTACTGTTATCAAAAATGGAAATTGTGCATCATTATATTCAAAATCTTCTTTTTTCAAATCTTCACAGCAAACACCATAAAGATACGCTGCCGCAATTTTAACATTGCCATAAGATTCCACTATGAAATCCTTTTCTTCACAGACCTCAAGACATAACTGTCTCATAGACTCCTTCGTAAAACTCCATCGTTCTCCCCAATTTTGTTCATCATAAATAAACAAAGACTTAATTCCGGGAACAGTAATAAGTGCCGTTCCTTTTGGTTTTAATAATTTATATATATTTCTTATTGCTGCTTTTAAATCGTAAATATATTGCAATGTTTGTGTACATATAAGACAATCTGCCATATTCTCTTTAATACCTTCGCCAGTTTCAAAATTTCCCTTAAATGTATTTTTTCCCCATCCTGCAACATGTAAAATAAGTTCTTTCTTAACTTTATCACCACCAAACTTTTTAATATAATCATTTGATGCAATTTCCATAACGGTGTCTTTAATATAGGAAGAATTACAATTTAAAAAATGTTCAATATAATATCTATCTACCGCTTTTCCTCTTTCTATCCCTGATACTTTGCTTATTGGCTTTACGCTCATTTGGCATATCGCCCTAACATCATCATTCTTTTTATAAACAATATCTCTTATAATTGCTTTAAACTCTTCATCACTCTTAAATGTATATGTTTGTGAATCATTTATTTTATATATAATACAATCTTTTGTTGCAATTAACTCCTGACCATCTCCAAAACAAATTTCATCTGCCATTGAATAAAATGGTTTTAAATTTACTCCAAAAATAATTCTTCTGCAGTCTACTCCTAATTTTATTAATTGTTTCCACATTTCAACATAAAAGGCGGACATACATACAACATAACAATCTTCATGTTCACACACCAACTCAGGATTATAAACTGGATAACCATACTCTTTGTCAAATGCTTCACCAACAACAGAATTATCCAAAAAGCCAATAACCTCATATCTATTCTTTATATTTTCAAATTTTACCTTACAATATTTTCCTCTTCCAAAAACTAAAATTTTGTCTTTTTTCATATGATACATCCTTAATCCCTAACTGCAAAATCCTCCAGTTTAATCTCTTTTTCACACACTTCCCATTTCATATCACACTGAATACAATGTTTGCACAAAGGAACTTCTTCCTTTAATTTTTTAAGCAATTCAATGCCTGAACCCAAAGACCAGTCATCTAATTTCATAATCCCCTGATTTGGTAATTTTGTATTAAAGACTTCATTAAATTTATTAATATACATAAGAGTCGGACATCTTGCAATCATTCCATTTGCCACTGTTGCACATCCATTAGAAATACATAAATTAGGATACTTGCTATTCTCACTTATAGAAAGTGGTTTATTAAACATCTGTCTTTTATCATAAGGCATAATTTTATATTTTATATTATGTTGTGTTAAACGAGATATAATTTTATCTATCATAACATGGGTAGGTTTATACTCTGTAACAGAAATAAATAGATTATTTTCTCTTATACAATCAAACACCTTATCGGATAATGTAGGAATCAAAAGTCCATTTGTAAAAATATCAATAGAAGCAGTTGGCAGAATCTTTCTAATTTCTGTTATATATTTTGTTATATCTTGATTTAAAAAAGGCTCACCTCCTAAAATATCTAAACGAATAATTGTAGAAAAAATCTTGCTTACTTTTAACACATCTTGAATAATATCATCAAATTGTAATTCCTCATTATCAAACAGCGGAGAAAAATGTGTACATCCTTTGCATTTCAAATTACATTTATCAACAATATGCAATTCCATATGAGGAAGAACACACTCATCCCATTGTGATGTATCCATACATTCATCTTTAAGAAAGTCACTATTTTCTGTATGATTCACATTCAATTCCAAAAAATAATATATTTTTTCAAAGCCTTTTGCGCGCAGCAAAAAACATATATCTGCAGCTGCATACAAGTCATCTATTGTAATAACAATAATACTATTTTTATTTATACTTTCAATGTCTTTCAAATTTATAATTTTTTTATCACAATAACTTCCCTCTTTATTACTATCTATAAACATTTCAACATTATATTTTTCTTTATAAAAATTGTTTATAATATCATTTGCATGTTTTCCTTCTTTCCCAGCTCCATATAATATTAAATTCATATTTTGCAACTCCTCTTTTAAAAAATTCTGTATATTTATATCACTTTAACATTTACATTAACTCATCAAATATTTTTTCTAATGATGTGATATTAAAATATCCAAGATTGAATAAATTTTCTTTAATTTTATCATAATCATGTACTGCTGTAACCACTATACAATCAACCTTTTCCATATTTTCAGATAATGACACTATTTTTTCTTTACAATCTGTTTTTTGTTGTGCCATCTGGTCAATAATATATCTTACTTTAACTGCTTGTTGTTTTGTTAGTTCTTGGTACAATCTTTTTCCTAAACTTCCATATCCATATATTGCAATTTCCCTTATCTTTCTTTTTTCAAAATATCCTAAAATCGATTTTCCATTTATATGAATAGTCAGCCACATGTCATATACATTTGTAATATGTTTTTGCTTTTGCTGCTTTTGTTCAATATTTATTATATACTCATCTGTTGATTCACTTATAGCACTTAACAAATACGTTTCTATATAAGAATTTTGAAGTCCAAACGAAGCAGCTCTATATTTATTTAAATATATCGCCATCTCGCTATAATTTAAAACTGCAATTTGTGATTGATGTAATTCAATTAACGATTTTTTACTTTCAATATTGTTTCCTATATCAATAAAATGCGAAACTTGACTTAATGGAGCATTAATTTCATATTGATATACTTCAATATTTTGCAGCTTTTGATATTCAAGAGCGTTTTTTACAATAACATATGCCGCCCTATGGTCTAAATGAATATCATTTTTGTTTGTAACAAATATCTTTGTATAAATAGATAAGTCCTCATTATTTAAGCAATTTAAATATTGTGATAACGTACCATCTTCAATATCAAACATTCTGTAACGAACAATATTTAATTCTTCCATCTCTTTCAAAAATTCTTGTTTTCTTATTTGCTTTATATCGTGTGGCGATTGCTCTGATTTTCTGCCTTGAGAACCATCGGTCAACACCCATATATCGCATTGTTTTGAATATTTTTTTAATAATGCTCCTGTTCCTATACACTCATCATCTGGATGAGGTGCTATAATTAATATCCTATCATTTTTATTTACAGACAGTTCCACCATAACTTTTTATCTGTTTTATCCTTTCTAATTATTCTATATTTTTATCATTCATACATAAAAATTTATCCGATATTACCTTTGCATCCATACAGGCAATTTTTCTTTCTTTTATCCCTTTATCTAATAAAGTTTGTTTTATTGTTTTTGCAACATTATAATTAAGAATGGCAATAATAATAAAATCATATTTTATATCTTGTATAACATTCACATTTTCAACACTATAGTTTTCAACTGTAAATCGGTTTGTATTTTGGTCAACCCACGCAACAATATTATAATCCTTATTTTTTGCCAATGCTTCAACAATTCTATAGCCTAATTTTCCTGCTCCATAAACAACAATGTCACTTCCTTTTTTTACATTGGAATATGGATATAAATAATCACATTCCTGCCTAAAAAAAATAGAATAATTCGTCAATGCTACAATAGTATTCATTAGAAACGTAAACACTTGATAAATATCTTTTTCCTCTTTGGAAATAATAAATTTAAAATTATTCCATAAATAATATAATTCTTTTTCTATATTACTCAAGTTGCTATCTCTATGAGTAATTGATGTTTTTCTATATTGTATATAATGATATCCCGATTCATGTATAACATAAACAGACTTAGCCGCTATCAAACATGCACACATGCTAGCTACATCTTCCCCCTGTACTAATCTGTTATCTATCATTTCAATTTGTTTTTGAATTAACTCTTTTTTTATCCCAAAAGAACAGAATCCACATCGAAAATTTTCTATATAAAAATTTTTCAAATCAACTATCTTCTTAATAATTTCTTCTTTAATTTGATTTTCTATATATAATCCCTCTTTAATATCTGGTAAACACAATTCACTGCCATTTGTATATTCTCTTATCATTCCATTCATATATACCATATCTACATCTTGCTCAAAACCTACATGAGCAAATTTTTCAATTCTGTCTTTTTCAATCCAATCATCTCCATCAACATATAAAACATATCTGCCTATAGCCATTTTTGTTCCTATTTTTCTTGCACATAATGCTCCTGCATTATTCTGATGTATTACTGTAATTCTAGCATCAATTTTTGCATATTTATCACAAATTTCTGAACTGCCATCATTTGAACCATCATCTACAAGAATAATTTGTATATTTTTATATGTTTGTTCAATTAAACTCTTTATACATTTCTCTAAATATTCATATATATTATAAACTGGTACAACAATGCTTATAATTCTATCTTGTTTCATTTCATTTACCTCAATCATTAGAAGAACATCAATTTACTAAAATCATACATTGTATTTTTTATAATTTTCATTTTCTAAAATTTTTCCAATTTTTTTAACATGTCCCTTCATTCCAAAACCTTTATCTTCCAATATTTCTGTCATATTTTTTCTTGGATAGCCAGCCATATATTTTAATATTTTATCTCTCCATAAAAAAACATCAAATGAAAGTGCTTCTATATTTTCTGTTAAAAATGCTATTGGTGGGATTTCTTCACTGACAATACACTTTAATCCAGCAGCCTGTGCTTCAATCAGTACAATGCCAAAACCTTCAAATCTTGATGGAAATGCAAATAAATCCATTGCCTGCATAAGACAATTGATATCTTCCCTCTTCCCTGTAAAAATCACTTTATCTTTTAATCCCAAATTATTCACTTTATCTTTTATTGTGTCTTCTAGTTCTCCTATTCCAATCAACAGTAATTTTACATTATCATTAATCTTTACAATTTCTTTAAACACTTCAATTAAAAAATCATGATTTTTTTGAAAGGCAAATCTTCCAACATGTCCTATAACAAATTCATCTTTTATGCCTAGCTTTTTACGATACTCTTCCCTAACTTGTAAATTAAACTGATACTGTTCAAGTTCAATCGCATATGGAATAATCTCTATTTTTTCTCTACTTATTTTATTGCCATACAGCCAATCTGCTGCTTCTGCAGAACATGCCAAAAAATCTGTTGCAATATCTTCAGAAAGAAATTCCCTTTGCTGATAATGAAGATTAATAGCAGCTTCTCTTGACTGATTTTCCCTTATATGTACATTTGTATTATGGCTATGAACAATTATTTTAGGAATGCCAACTTCTTTACCGATTTCTTCAAGAACAAATCCTCTCCACCATGATGTATGCAAATACATAACATCATATCTGCCATCTTTTAATATCTTTCTGACTTCTAATTCAAATTGTTCTCTATCATCTTCTGCATAAGTAGACAAATAATATACTTTACATCCTTCTTTTTCTAATTCTTCTGCAAAATCTAATGTTTTGCTCATTGTAACAAAATCAAACTGAAATTTACTCCTGTCTATATACTTCCATAATCGAAGAATATACTTTGTAATACCTCCTCCGCTATTAGCTATTGTAAAATGTATAACTTTTATTTTTGACATTATTTCCTCCATACTTACTTTAACATTTTTGTTATATAACTGCATACAAAACTGTTTCATATTTTGTATTACTATAATGTCTGACAAATAATCTATATTCTGGAACTAACTTTTTTAAATACATTGGTATTGTCCACATATCCTCATATTTATGATATATACAAACCGCCAATAATGGTTTATCTGTACAAATTGTTTGTTCCATTCCTTTTAAAGCTTCCAATTCAGAACCCTCAATATCCATCTTTACAAAAGTAACTTTATCATGCTCAATTGAATCAAATTCTATAACCTTAATTTTATTTGAACCTTCTTCACCTGTTACATGAGAATCTCCATCACCTGATGATTCAAAACAAATATCCCTATTACTGCTCCATAAACCTGCTTTAAACAATTCAATTTTATCTTTATATCCACTGTCATTAATTCTTTTTTTACAAACTTCATATTGAATATTGTCTGGTTCAAAAGCATAAATCTTTCTAAAATCTAATTTCTTTTTATGTAATCTCTTTATAAACTCATCTGACGTATGAAAGTCATAACAACCAGCATCTACCCATACTTCATTTTCTGAAAATGTCACAATCTGCTCATCAAAATATTGCTCTTTCAAAGCAGCTTGCATAAAATCCGAATATGTTATAATATTATCTTCAGAAAGAATATTATTTTCAATAATCTGATTGCGTATTTCTTGAACAGAAAACGCAGAACAAATTACTATATAATATTCTTTATTGTCAACTAAATTTTTAAAATATTCTGGTGATACAATAAGGATGCCTTCATAAGATTGATTCCATCTTGAAGAATCATTATCTATAATATAAGATACTTTAACATTATTTTGGCTAAATAAATCTATGCAATGTTTTCCATATTTTCCTCCTCCCCATAAAGCAACTTTCTTATCTTTTAATTCTATACATTTTTTCTTACTCTTTTCTTCATAATATGGTTCTAAACCTTTACAATACTTTTTTATAATATTCTCAATATACGAATAATCACCAGACTCAAGATATTTTCTTCTATTGTCATATATCTGTTTTGATTCCTCATCTTCTAACTGATTATATACCCAATCCATATTTTCATCTTGCCATAACTCTTTTGCCATTTTATAATCCTCCTAAAAAACTTATTTTATATTCTCTTATAATCAATACTGTCTTATATAATTCATTCCAAGACTCTTATTAAATTTTAACTTTTTCATTTATCTTCTATGTTTTCATTCACTTTCAACTTACTAACTGGATGCACTTTTCTCTTCTCCACTGGCGGCAACTTCATATAATCGCCAAATTTAAATGTTAAATAACTATCATAATCCTTAATTCCCTGAAATATCACTCCTTCAAACAAAGTATCCGCACTGCATTCATACCAGCTTCTATAATATCCATATTCATTGTTTGGCGCTGGAAACATCAATATGCGAACCATTCTTGTTTTCTTTTTATTATACCTTAAAATCATTCTATTGTAAAACCTAAATATTTCCTGTTCTGGTATCTTTGCAAGCAGCTTAAACCATTTACGTTTAAAATAATTTTTATCTGCTATCTGTCCAACTTTTGACCACAATATTTTTCGCACACAAAA
>CATJCJ010000292.1 GCA_949738935.1 uncultured Eubacteriales bacterium
CAAAAGTTTTTGTCAAACTTTTTTCAAAAAGTTTGTGGAGTTTGAGGTGAAACCTCAAGGTTTTTAATGCCCCAAGAGCATTTTGGGAGGTTTGGAACCTTTTTGTGATAAAAAAAGGTTCCATTAATTATAAAATTTCATCGAACTCACGTTAAAAATAATATTGCGCTCCAAAATGATTTTATTTTCGTTGATTTTTTGTGTATATTTTGTTTTTAGCAGGCTTTTTTTAAATTTTAGACAGGTTCTAAATACCCGTTCGGAACAACCTGAAATTTCTGTTCAAATAAACCCAAATATCTTTCCAACACACTCCGTATAAGTTCTACAAAACAACAGCACTTACAATAATAAAAACAAGCTCAGTTACCTGCAAAAAAAATCCCGCCAAATCTCCTGTAATACCTCCAAAATTTTTAATACAGTTCCTGTAATGGAATAAAAAGCAAATTCCCGCCAAAAACAGTGTCAAAACAGCGCCCAAAAAATTAATAAAAGACAAAATAATAATGTCAAAAATTATAAACGCCGTCATTGAGGCTATAACCATAAAATTATCGGATTTCTCGGCAAAATCAGCGGCAAGACCGTTTTCTTTAGCCTTAGGAAATAAAACAACCCCAAGAGCGCTAAAAGCTCTTGATATAACATACCCAAAAGATATAACCTGAAGAGATGTACTGTCAATCTCGCTCCAAAAACCAACGGACAAAGTAAAATAAACAAGCCCTCCCATTATAGCGAAAGCCCCCGAATTAGAATCTTTCAATATTTCAAGACGTTTTTTTTTATCAGCGAAAGAGCAATAACCATCCATTGTGTCAAGAAACCCATCAAAATGTATTCCGCCCGTAATAAACAAAGGAACAACAGTCATAACACAGCCAAAAAGCAATGAGGAACAATCGCTCTCAATCAAAACCATTCCAAAAATCCAAACCACAATGCCCAAAACAACTCCAACAAAAGGAAAAAAACACAAAACATATTTCATACAGTCTCTCTCCCATTGGAACTTAGGAACAGGAATTCTGCTGTACATAGAAAAAGCGGCGAACAAAGACCTAAACAGCATCAATAAACACCGCCTTTAACACGTATAGGAATACCGCACACAACCTCAACAACAGAATCAGCCGACAAAGCGATAAACCTGTTTACGTTTCCAAGAGCTTTAATATAATTTAAAGTCAAATCATCATATTCCACCAAGCCATCAGAAAAAATCTCATTGGTTACAACAATCAAACCGGCGCATTTACGAACAAGAAATTTTAAACCTTTTATAACTCTGTCAGTGACAGTCGAAACTCCCAAAACACTTCCATCCTCCAAAAACATTTCATTAGCGACCAAGTTTGACAAACACTCCAACAAAACAACACTTTTATACAAAGTTAAACCGGATAATCTCTCCAAACTCTCAATACAAGAAAAACACTCAACAGTGACAAACCCCTTGCCCTTTCTCATATTTCTGTGTCTTTTAATCCTAAAAAGAGCGTCTTGTCCGAAAGGACGCATAGTAGCGGCATATATCAAATTTTCAGCAAAAACTTTCTCAAAAACAGAAACAGTCTTTTCCTCAGCGTATTCACTTTTTCCGCTTCCGCTTCCGCCGGTCACAACAATAAACACAGCAATTCCCCTTTCGTCATCTACAGGTTCTTATATAGTCAATCAACTTGAAAAATGAACAAGTTCGGCGGCTAAAAATTCTTTTCACCGCGTTGTCGTCAGTCGGCATAGGACAAGGCTATGCTCTCCTTCCTCCGCCTTGTGAAAATAATTTTTATTTCGCCTCCTTTTGCTCATTCTCAAGTTGATTGACTATACAGGCGATGATTAAATCAAATTACTTATTGCCGACAATCCTTTTATCAATATATTGGAATCATAAAATTTACTGGCGATTAAAGAATTAGCGACAGCCTCATTAGCGCCATTAAACATAGGCTTGCCATAAAGCATAGTCAAAACAGCGAGACCAATCCAAACAATGATAATCCCCTGAGCCAGACCAAGTGCGCCGCCGCCAAATTTGTTAGCCGTTTTAATAATCGGAAGTTTTGAAAACACATTCAGTGTTCTTGAAAGAACTTTAAACAAAAAAGCGAGCAAAACAAACACCAAAATCATAGCTATAATATTTACAACAAAATTAGCGATATACTCACTCACATAATCTTTAGGATTAACGACATTAAACTTATCATAAACAACACTGTTATTATTATCAAGTATAGCGGTTTTAAGAAACTCCGGGATTCCAAGTCCCTCTATAATATTGTTTTCAGCTTCAGCGCCGGTTTTAAAAACAGCGTCATACACATAATCCTTTATAGAGCCAAACAGAGGAGTACTCTTTAAAATATCGGCGATAACAGGGCTCAAAAATCTCGACATTACAAGCGACAGAACAGTAGAGCAAAATCCCAAAAGAGTCCTCACAAGACCCTTGTTATAATAAAAATACACGCATGAGGCAATAACTATAATAACAACCACATCCGCGGCATTAAAAGAATTATTCATCATTATATCCTCCATTTCAGAGCCTGTATAAAAACTATTAAAATATCCAAAAAATCAGTGGAAATAATATCATTACAATTCAGAACTCTATTATTTTCACTGATTTTATATATATTTTTGTTTTTAAACAGACTTTTTTAAGATTTTAGGCATATTTCTCAGCGATACTGATAAATAAAGCCTAACCGATTTAACTGATATCATTTTTATTGTTCAGGTTCCACAATATCCGCTTCCGGAACAGGATTGGATTGTTTCGGCGTTTCCTTAGGAGCCGAAGGTGTAACTGCCTGAACATCATTTACAGCATTATTATTTTGCTGAACCGAAGGCGGCGGCTCAATATTTGTTCCCTCCGACTTTGGTGTTTGAGTATTATTTTGCTGAGTTTTTTGAGCCTCATTATTTTCGGAATCAGATTTTTTTGAATCATTATTACTTTGTACCGGGGCTGACGAACTTCCCGAAGCGTTTTCATTTTTACTTGGAGATGTCTTATTATTCTCACTAGCGCCCGAAGAATTATCATTATTACCACTTCCGTTGTTTTTATCATTAATTTTTTGACTGTTTCTTTGTTTGTCATTTTTATCATCATTTTTATTATTAGTCTGATTTTTACCTTGATTATTATTTGTGCTGTTGTTTTGTTCACTGTTTTTATTACTAATCTGAGGATTATCTTCTGTTTGTCTTTGAGTTACAGCCTCGGAAGAAGTTTCCTGTACCGTAGTAACAACAGACTCCTGTTCCGTGGTTGTTTCTATTTCCTGAACACTAAAATCCTCGCCCTCTTGTGTTTGAACAGCCATTTCATTTAATTTTATAATAGACGCTTTATTTGAGCCGACAAAGAGTATCAATTCTTCCTCATCAATCAAAAGCATTTTTTTAGTATCCTGAGTTGTGTTATACTCCCACAAAAAAACACCTGATTGAGTATAATTACGAAATCTCATATCCGTTCCAATCAAGACAGACTCTTTTCCAGGATAAATCCCGCTAACCTTTTTATTTGTCTGAATATCAAATTTCTTAACACCGTCTTTATCATAACACACAACGGTACCGCTTTCAAGAGCGTCATTTCCAGAATTCATAAGCTTATCGCCAAAATATATATATATATTAAAATTCTCATCAAAAGCGATTTGTTTAATCTGATTTTTAAACTCAATTTTAGACTTTTCAAAATACTTTTCATTTTCCAATGGATTTACATTCACAATTTTCAACGATTTATCAGAAACGACAGCGGCCAAATTATCACTTAAAAAGTTAATAATCCCGCAAGAAGCGTCTTCCTCACTAAAAGACGCGAAAACCGAATCATTTGTCTCACCCTCAGCGGTATATTTAGGGCTTATATCATAAAATGAGATTCTGGAGCTCACGCTTATCTCGTTTATATTCAAAAATCCCACAGCCAGTATATTACCATCCTGAGAAATATCCGAGGAAATAGGAATGCCCTGAAGCATTTGAAACTTTCCAAAAAAAGCCTTATCCCCCTTAGAGTTATAAACCTCAAGCTGATACTCATTTTCAGAAGATGTTATAACACTTGAAAACCCCTTATTATTCACAGAAAAACTGACAATAGGGTTATCAGTCTGAGCGGAATACAATTTCCCCTCATTATCATAAACAATCAAGACTCTCCCCATATGTTCACTAACAGCGACAATTCCCCCATCCTGAATCATATAGGGTATAGTCATATTATAAGTATCATTCCACAAAGTCTCTCCGCCCGAGTTAACATATTGCATACCGTCTTTTGTACAAAAGAAAATTCCCTCATTAAACACAGCGAAATCAGCCTTACTGCCGGCGTCATACTCAAAATCTCTCAAAGACCTGTTTTGAGATGAGGCAAACTTTCCGTCAGCGACAGTTTGCCCGTATTCCATAGAAATAAGCGCGGCAAGAGAAGAAGCCAGAATAATAACAAGGAAAAAAATTTTTTTATTCACATTTTTTTTATTTTGTGTCACATTATTTCGCATCATAAATCTCCAAACTACAATCAAGGCTTTAAAAAACGTCCCCTTAATTATACCTCATTAACATTTATACATCAATGGTGTTTTGGTGATTTTTTGAAAAAAAAGCTGTTTTAATAATAAAAAATGTTTCAATCATTCCGATTGCGCCAAAAAAAGGATATATTTTGTCAATAAAATTAGAAAAACCAACTTGCGCCATCAGAATACCCCAAACTGACAAAAAAATTTTTATAAACAGCTTATTACCAACGCTTTTCTCAAAATTTTGAATTAATGAAAACCCATTCGCGAGAGCCGTTGTAAATATTGCTGAAAGAAGAATAACAACATATATGTATTTAAGAGCTCTATAATTAAGTATAATACTCAAAACAGGCATTTGAGCGGAATATATCTCATTATAATTAGCAAAAAGAGGCAGCGACATAGAAATTCCCAGAAGAAAAACGCACACCCCGCCAAATATTCCGCCATATTTAGCCGTTTTTTTTGAAAGTATCAATTTACCCAAAGAAACAAGAACCGTTACAGCGGTTATTATGTTATAAGAAACATATATAAGAGCGGAAGTTATAAAATTATTAGAGAGTGAAAAAGAAATTGATTTAAACGACAAAAAAAATTTTTGAAAAAAATCCTCAAAAGATGTATTGGAAGCGGTCCAAGCAGGTGTCTCAAAAAAAATATATAACCCTATAGCTATTCCCCCAATAACCAAAACGGGCGCAAGCAAAGTATTAATCTCAACAAACCCATCCAGTTCAAAAAGAAAAGTAAAAAAACAAAGACAACTTAAAACAACCTCTCCATTAAAGCCATTTATCTTAAAAACAGAACGGCTCATTTCCCCTCCGGCGGCAATCATAGCGGAAAAAAGCACCAAAAGAAAACCACATACAAGCCATTCCGAAACACAGCCAAACTTCTCGCCAAAAATCAAAACAGAAAACTCGTGATAATCTTTTATTTTATTTTCAAACACTATTTTTAACACACCAAATCCAATCAAAGAAAAAAACATGCCGGAAATAATCATACCAAAAAAACCCGGCAAACCAAAACCAACAAAAAAACTAACAAGCTCCTTGCCTGAGGCAAATCCCGCCCCAAGAACAGTACCGGTATAAACCGAAGCGATTTTCAATATATTTTTTTTCTCCAAACTCAAAATAACTCCCCCTGCATATTTAATTAAGAATTATCCCTAAAACAAATAGAGCTCTCTTAAATATATATGAGGGGGATATAAAAGCTATACTGAAAATTATAAGCCCAAATAAATCTATAAATATTTTTAAGAAATCATTTTAGTATATAACTCAATGTATTCCTTAGCGGAATCTTCCCAGCTGAATTTTGTGTTAATAGCGTTCTTAACAACATTTTGCCACTCGTCTGTATAATATGTGTGAATAGCGTTATTAACAGCCCACATCATACCGCTTGCTATATAATCGTGGAAAGTAAAACCGTTTCCCGTTTTTGAGTCATAATTATACTCTTGAACCGTGTCAACAAGACCGCCTGTTGTTCTGACAATAGGAACAGTACCATAACTCATAGCGAAAAGCTGTCCAAGACCACAAGGCTCAAACAGAGATGGCATCAAAAACATATCCGAGGCGGCGTATATTTTTTTAGCGAGAACGTTGTCAAACATTATGTTAGCGCTGATTTTATCAGGATTACGATAAGCGAATTCTTTAAACATATATTCATATCTGCCGTCTCCTGTTCCAAGAATAATAAGCTGAATATCTTTAGAGAGAAGCTCACCGATAGAATCAATAACAAGATTAATACCTTTCTGGTCAACAAGACGAGATATAATACTGATAACAGGAACATCATCTCTAACAGGCAAACCAAGTTCCTCCTGAAGTCTTCTTTTATTTTCCTTTTTGCCTGAAAGGTCATTCTTGCTGAAATTTTTATAGATAAACTTATTTGTCTCAGGGTCATCTTGAGAATAGTCAATTCCGTTCACAATACCGGAAAGAACATTGCTTCTGGCGCGAAGCATTCCGTCAAGACCATATCCGTATTGTCCCGTTTGAATCTCATAAGCGTAAGTTCTGCTTACAGTGCTGACAGCGTCAGCGTAAACTATACCCGCTTTCATAAAACTAACCATACCATTAAACTCAAGCTTGTCCGAAGTAAAATATCCGTAATTCAAACCCATTAAGCCAAGAATATCTCTTCCGCAAATACCTTGATACTGAAGATTATGAATAGTAAAAAGCGTTTTCACATTAGAAAGCGGAAGAAATCTGCTGTAATAATCTTTAACATAAACAGCGATGGGGCCGGTTTGCCAATCGTTACAATGAATAACATCCGGAACAAAATCAATCAGATTTAAAAGGTCAAGAGCCGCCTTACAGAAAAAAGTAAACCTCTCCCCATCATCACCATAACCATAATAACCGTCTCTGTTTGTAAAATAATAATCATTTTCTATAACATAAGTAGGCACGTCCGAAGAAAGCTTAAAAACCGAGGCGCTTTGCTCACGCCACTCAAGTTTTACTTTATATGAACCGATGTACTCAGCGGAATCAACAAACTCCGGCTTAATTGTTTTATATTTCGGAAAAACAACGCGGACGTCAACCCCCATATTCTTCAAAGCTCTGGGCAAAGAACCGGCAACGTCACCAAGTCCGCCGCTTTTAGCGTACGGCGAAACTTCTGATGACACAAATAATACTTTAAGCATAATATAAATTCCCCCTTACCATAATTTTTTAAACGCTTGTTCAATAAGTACAATTACATAAATAATATCAGTCAGTGTTTTCAGCAAACCGTAAAATAGAACAAAAACACAATGAACAAACAAGCTCTTTCCGTTAAATTTACGTGTGTTTTAAAAAACAAAATTCTTCCTTTACAATAAT
Source organism: uncultured Eubacteriales bacterium (assembly GCA_949738935.1). Lineage (GTDB taxonomy): Bacteria > Bacillota > Clostridia > Lachnospirales > CAG-274 > MGBC114079. Next base: position 7,448 of record CATJCJ010000292.1, read on the forward strand.
AATACTATATTTTCAAAACAAAAGCAAGTATCAAGATATTATTTTTAACAAGAATCGGAATTTAATCACAAATCAGGCCTTTGAGTGTTTTTTCTATATTTATCAAGGATATAACTTTTTGAAGATTTCAAAGTTTTAATTTTAGGAGAAAGAACATCAGGCGTAACTTTAACACCCTGTTTCGCTCTAAGCTCTTTGGCGCGAATTTTAAAATCTATATCAGAGACTTTTCTTATTTTATCCTGCATCTTTTTAATATCATCTTTAAATTTATCTTTGTTTCTGTTCAAATCCCCCTTAAACTCACCAAACACTTTCATAAATGTATTATCAGCAGCGATAACCTCGTCAATTATTTTCTGTTTTTCTTTAATCGCCTCTTGAAGAAGAATATCCTTATCCTCTCCAAATAAAGTTTTCTCAAAAAACTCTTGATTTTCAGTTATGTTATAAATTTCCTCCAAAGCCTTAAGTTTACGTTCAAGAACTTCCATTAAGAAACGCATTTTAAATGATATTTCCGAAATAGTAAATCCCACCAAGTCCACCTCCTTACTTTTTAATTATATCATAACTATTTTTTTTATTCAATTATAGTAATTCCACTTGAGATATAATAAAAAAATATTTTACGAGTGTGTAAGCACTGCTGGATAGTAAGCGAATTGCAAAGCAATTTGCAGTCCGTGCAAGTAAAATAATTTTTTTGTAACTTTTAAAGTGGAATTACTATACGGTGAATTGACAATTTAGAAAAGATTGCTATAATTAAAATAAACTTACCGTTTCTCAAAATAAACTTAACAAGGAGGAAAAAGATGTTTGACTTCAAAAAAATTGATTTAATAATATCAAAGACAAAAATAAACGACAAACATTTTACTGTTATGAAAGGAAAAGACAACTCTCCTGTTCTAAAGGTATTTGCTGAAAACTGTTCCTTTTATATAAACAGCAAATACAACTCAAAAAACGAGGGTCTACAGTTTGCCGAACACTATTACAAACCAACAAAAAATCTGATATTATATGGGCTTGGAATGGGCTTTCACGTAAAAGCGCTTTTAGATATGTTAACTCCAAATCAGCATTTATACATTATAGAGTGCAATCTTTCCCTCATAAAAATAGCTTTTGAAAACACGGACATATCAGAAACCCTCAAAAAAAGTAATGTCACATTCACACCATTAACTGATTTCAATAACGCTGTTTTGACAATTCAAAATCTTTTAAAAAAAGACGATATAACTTTAATATGTCACGAACCGTCATTAAGAATTATTCCCGAGGAATTCACTGAGTTAAAAGACATATTCGAAACTTTCATTATTAGAAACAGGTCATTAACAGCGCACGGAACAACTCTTTCAGACAATCAAAAAATCAACTTAACAAAAGGATATGAAAACGGCGGAAAAATCTTTAAAGATATGTTTAAAGGCAAACCCGGAATAGTTGTCTCAGCCGGTCCATCCCTCGAAATAAACGGGCATATGCTCAAAAAAGTAAAAGACAAGGCAATAATAGTCAGCGTCGGACGAGCCATGCGATATTTGAAAAGCATAGGTATAAAACCCGATTTTACAATAATATCCGACCCGCTTGAGGCTGTGTTAAATCAGCTTGATATGAACGAAAAAGAAATCCCCCTTTTATTTCTGTCAACAATACACCCTAGTGTTGAAAACTATAAAGGTCCAAAATATATTATATTTGAAAAACTCTCAGATTGTATAAAAACCGAGGAGGAAAAAAGCTTCGCTATTGACGTGGGCGGTTCTGTAGCAACCGCGGCTTTAAGTTTGATAAATCTTATGGGCTGCAATCCATTAATTTTGATTGGTCAAGACTTATGTTTTCACTCAAACAAAATACATTCAGGAGAAAATGAGTCATTCATACATTTAAAGTCCAGTAAAATGGTCAAAGGCATCGATGGAAACGAATATCAGTCAGCGACAAACTTATATGAATATTTAAAATGGTTCAGAAAATTCGCCAAAAGGCATCCAGAGTTAAAACTAATAAACTGCACAGCAAAGGGAGCGTATATAGAAGGTTTTGAACACAAAAGTTTAGAAGATATCTTTGATTAAAAAATATGTCTAAAACCCAAAAAATCAGTTCCACTTTTAGAGCCTGTCTAAAAACTATTAAAATTTCACTCATTGAAAATAATATCATTACGCTCCAAAATGATTTTATTTTCGCTGATTTTTTGTGTATATTTCGTTTTTAGACAGGCTTTTTTAGATTTTAGACAGGCTCTTAATTATTCACTTTTTAAGAACTTGTGAGAATCCCTCAAAACCTTTTTTAAAATCTCAACAGCGTCATTAACTGTCAAAATATCATCCTCATCGACATTACCCGCCTCAGGATTCCAGTTTTCCGTTGTTATTGAGTTTTTATCAAGCACATATTTAAGAACAAGAGCGGCATCTTTTGCCGTAAGATAACCGTCGCCATCGGCGTCACCCAAAATATATGTCTCAAATTCGGATACCGATTCTGTCTCTGTATTTATTTCAGTACTTGTCTCTGTTTCAGTACTTGTTTCCGTCTCTGTGGCTATCTCCGTTTCAGTACTTGTTTCCGTCTCTGTACTTATTTCCGTTTCAGTACTTATTTCCGTCTCCGTGGTTGTCTCTGTTTCAGTACTTGTTTCTGTCTCAGTTGTTGTCTCTGTTTCAGTACTTGTTTCCGTCTCTGTTTCAGTTGTATTTTCGCCTATAATATCTAAATTAGCGAATTTTATATTATCAAAATAAAGATTTCCGGCAGCGGTTCTCATAAACTTTAATTGTTTAAACACACTATTTCTGCTCTCGGTACAACTCAAAGGTCCGCTATAAATAGGCTCCGAAAGATTTTCGGGACTATACTCCCCATCAACTCCGTGCTTATAAATATCAAGTCTCAAATCATTTTCACCATTTGTGCCCATAATTGTATAATGATACCAAATGTTAGGCTCAACATCAAACAAATAATCCATAGAATCGACAGAAGAATCTTTTCCAGCGGCAATATCCGCCAAAGTCTTTGTAACATAAACTTTATTTTTCAAATCCATTATATGAACGAAAGCATTGTTATTGCCAAACTCTGTAGCCTTTCCGGTATTTTTATCATAATCATGAATATTATTATCCATATAGATTCTAAATGAACGTCCAGCCGAATCCACATTTGTTGTGAGAAAATCAAAATCAACTTTATACTTTCCTGTCTGGTACTCTTGTGGAATTTCAATTTGGACAGCTTTATTAATCAAAGCGATTTTTGGAGTAGAATTTCCCGCAACATAGGAAACATCCTCAAAACAAGTTTCATTACTTCCGTCAGATGATATTATCCACTTTCCTCCGCTTGACTTATCTTTCATAAGAAAAGACCTGTCATACGAAAAACCATTATATGTGGCCGAATCTTTATACTCAGGAACATATTCCCCAAACACCTCATCAGCGGGATTTTGAACATCATCGCCCTCAATTAAAGATAATTGAGAGAACTCTGAAACTGAAAAATAAGGAATAACGGAAATAGTATCAGCGGAATCCGTAGCGTATCCAACATACACGGTTTCAGGCAAATTTTCAAAAGTCATGGAATAAGGCTGTCTTGTATCATTAGACCAATCTACACCATCTTTTGACACATATAACCGAACTGTATCGCCATATCTAACAATTCTCATATAAGGAGCAGTCTCATAATTGACAGCCTCAGAATTTTCAACAACATTTCCGTTTTTATCTTTAAAAAAAGTGGCGTAAGATTTCTGTCCCGAAACATCTCTTCTTATAATACGCTCATTTTCACCAAGCTTAAGCCAGCTATCCGTTACCATAGCCATTCTTGCCGTAGGTTCAAGGCTCTCGCGGAACATAAGTCCATTTATCTGTTGATTTTCAAACTTAGGTATAGTGCCAACTTTTACTCTTATATCAAAGTTTCCCTTAATTTCCTTATAAAGATAAGAAAAAGAATCAGCGGAATTTGACGCCAAATATTTAGGTTCCTCACCATCCCCGGCGGAATTTGACGTTCCCATCACTCCCGCGGCGCCGGAGCCATAAAGGATATAATTGCCCTTAGCGTCTTTAGACGCACCGCCCTTGCCGGAAAAACTCTTTACCTTTCCAATTTGTTTGAAAGAAAAATCACCTAAATCTCCGGTTTCTTTTTTAACATAAACAATAGCTTCCGTACTTTGAGTTTTCTCGCCCTTTGAGTTGTAAGCTCGGCTTGTCAAATAATGAATTCCCGGAAAGAGCTTAATATCATCATCAATCACCGTAACCTTTCCATAATCTTTAATAAGAGTATTACCATCATATAGTTCAAATTTCTCAATAGAAGTACCCAAAACAGGCTCAGCGACAGCGTGATAATTCACAGTTTCCCCTTCCGAAACAACAGTCCACTCTCCATTATCAACATCATATCCGTTTACAGACTTGTTAAGTCCCGCTGTAGCCGGCGAAATGACTGTAATCATAGCGTTTGACGGATTTTCCCGCTGTGCCGTCCACTCATTGACATAAGCCTCAATAAGAGTATATCCTTTATACTCCCCGTCACTAATAATCTGATTTTCACTATAACCATCCAGTCCTTTTTGTGTTATCCACTCTTTAGGAACAGAAAACACTCTTGTTTGAGTTGTTCCGGCATTCAAATCTATTTCCCCGCCAACCTCGGTAGGGTTATTTATAACTCGGCCGGTAAAGTTTTTAACATCATTTACAATTCTAGCGTCTATAGCGTCTCTTTTGGGGATAGTAGCGCCAACACCGGCTAAAATTTTATCACGGGCGGCCTCAGCGGTATCAGCGTTAATTTGATATTTCCCAAGGTCAATAGGCTCAGAAACAAGATTAGCGTACTCAGGATTTTTCAAAGGGCCTTTTGTTCCGTTTGAGAATGATTGGCTTTCGGAAATCAAGTTATTGGCTGTAGCGTCAGGATTTCCATACACAAAATTTCCGTTCACATAATAATTTCCCTTACATTCATTTACATATTTATTCTCAAACTGAAAAATACGGCTTCTGATAGAGCTTTTTGTAGACGCTCCATAGTTGTAATAATTATTCATATAATTCACATTTGTAGGATTTTGGGTTTTATTATGCATTGAGTATGGCTCTCCGCCATAAGCCGAATTAGTTTGTCCCCAGTCATAAATAATATTGTTAACAACTTCTGTCCCGTTCATTTCCCTGTCAAGCCTTGGGCTTCTGCTGTCGTGGTGAGCCAAAAGATTATGATGATAAGACGCCATATCAGCGCCAAAAATAGCGCCATAGCCATGAGCTCCTTTAAAATGACTGCTCATACGAAGACTTTCACTTGTGATTGTGTTAGAGACAGTATAATAAGAACCGTGGGGCTTATCTTTAGTCGCAGACTCATACGACCCGGCGTAAAGGGTCAAAAGCTCATCAACCCCCCAAGACACACTGCAATGGTCAAACACAACCCTTGTAGCAAACTTACCTCCAAGACCATCAGGCTCATCACCGCTTTTATCGGTAGGACGCACCTTAAGATACCTGATAATAACATCAACGGCGCCGTCTCGAAGCTGAACATCATATCCCGTAACAGTAATCCCCTCTCCGGGAGCTGTCTGAGCCAGAATAGTGGTATTACTCGGAACGCTCAATTTACTTTTAATATTAATAGCGCCGTCCACATCAAACACGACAATTCTGCCCTCTTTTGACAAAGCGTCTCTCAGCGAGCCTTTTCCGCTGTCATTAAGATTTGTAACATGGTATACCTCAATACGGCTGCTTCCTCGCGCGCCTTTTGAGTACATTCCCCCACCCTCAACACCGGGAAAAGCGAGAACCTCCCCATCATCAGCGGCACTTACCGAAACCGTGCCAAGAACGAAAGACAACGTCACACACAAAGAAAGAATAATAGCCAAAAATTTTCCGCTTTTTCTCATCAACTTTCCTCCTAACAATATTACAGCAATTCTATTCCATGTTTATTTCAGAATTACCGCAAAAAACTTAAAACATTAACCAAATTTCCCATTTTCTACAGTCAATCAAACTAATTGACTTGACTTTACTATACTTTATTTTAGCATATTTTACCCCTTTACACAACAAAAATTAAGAGGTATCACAATAAGCGACACCTCTTAATATATCTTCCTTGCATATTTGAAAAATTTTAAGAATATATAAATTATTCTATTGGAAACTTAAACTTATCATTTAAAACCTTTTGCAAAAGCAACGAGGCGTCCATAGCGGTCAAAACTTTATCACCGTTAAGGTCACCTAAAACTCCTGTCGGATAAATGGAATTTTCCTTTACTATTACCGTAAGTCGTGTTGATATTTTACCGTCTTCTGTCGTGGCTTTTATACTCACCGTTCCTTTTTTTATTCCTTTCACAAGTCCCGTCTGGTCAACTGACGCTATTAATGGGTCGCTTGATTCCCATTTTATATTTGCTGTCGAACCCACTATTGTCGCCGTAAGTTGTAATGTTCCGCCTTTTGAAAGCTCAATTGATTCTTTGTTTATTGTTATTCCTGACGACGCTGTATCTGTTGTACTTTCAGAGATACCCTCAGTCGATGACTCAGAAGATGTTTCAGTTGTCCCATCACTTTTTTTAATAATTTCATATGGAATGTTGTTTTCCTTTGCGTAAGTTTCGGCATATGAGTTTTCATAACAACGTATTATAAAATCCGCCGAACAACTGTCAAAAGCGTAATATCCTATAGAGGTAACGCTTTTTGGAATTGTTACACTTGTTAAACCATTACATCCATAAAAAGCATAATGTCCTATTATTTTAACATTAGATGACATTGTTATATCTGTCAAACCTGTACAGTCACTAAAAGCGCTTTCGCCTATTGTCGTAACACTTGTCGGGATTATTATCTTTGTCAGGCTTAAACAACTAGAGAAAGCGCAGTCACCTATTGTCGTAACGCTGTTTGGAATGGATACATCTGACACTTTTTTACCTATGGGATAACATAAAAGCTCCGTAAAATCCCCATTATATAATATTCCGACCGAGCTCGCGTATTTTGGATTATTTTCATCCACATTAATTTCTAAAAGATTGTTGCAATTAACAAAAGCGGTACTATCCAAATCTGTGACGCTTTGAGGAATAGTTACGCCTGTTAAGCTGTCACAATCATAAAAAGCGCCGTCACATATAGTCGTGACACTGTTGGGGATTGTGATATCCTTTAAATTAACGCAGCCCTCAAAAGCGCCCCTATCTATAGTTGTAATACTATTCGGAAGTGTTACGCTTGTTAAATCAAGACTGTAATAAAAAGCCTTTTCTCCTATAACTGTTATTTTAATACCGTTTATTTCTTCCGGAATTACGGCGGAAGTTATGGTTCTATCGGCGTCTACTATTTCTCCCGTGTTGGAGTTATAATATATATATCCTTTCTCAACGGCGTATCTCATTCTCTCGGGAGATTCGTCGGACAAAATAAGATATGAAATACCGTTTTCCTCCGCGTAAGTTCGGGCGTAGGCGTCCTCATGACCTTGTATCAAAAGATTTTCCGAGCAGTTTTGAAAAACAAAATCTCCAATAGAAGTAACGCTGTCAGGAATTGTTATCTCTGTTAAGGATAAACAACCGTCAAAAGTGTAATTGTCAATAGAAGTGACGCCATTGGGAATTGTTATCTCTGTTAAACTCTCACAGTGTCTAAAAGCGGAACTTCCTATAGAAACAACACTGTCAGGGATAGTTATGTTTGTAAGACCCTTACAGCCATAAAAAGCGTGACCTCCTATAGATGTGACATTTTTAGGGATTATTATGTTTGTTAAGCTCTCACAGCACCTAAAAGCGGAACCTCCAATAGAAGTAACACTGTCAGGGATAGTTATGTTTGTCAGGTTTGTACACTCGTTAAAAGCGCTGCTGCCTATAGAGGTAACGCCACTCGGTATGGTTATATTCGCTAAGTTTTTGCAACCATCAAAAGTATTGCCCTTTATAGACGCAACACCTTTGGGAATTGTTATACCCATTAAAGCTTCACAGCCCGTAAAAGCCCATGACCCAATAGAAGTAACACTGTCAGGAATTATTACACGTGTTAAATTTACGCAGCCATAAAAGGCATAAAAATCTATGCCAATTATTTTAACCCCATTTATTTCCTCAGGAATAACAGCGTAAGTAACACTCTTGTCACACCCTGTTATCTCTCCCGTATCAGGGTTATAATAAATATTTCCGCCCTCAACGGCATAGCTTAAATCCGACTCACCTTTTTCCGCCAAAGAAACAGAACTCTCATCAATATTTTTAGAACCCATCTCAATTTTCTCTCCAAAACAAAAACTTGTGTTAAATGTCATAATAACCGCCGCAAACAGTAATTTCACTGTTTTTTTAATTTTCATAATCAAATTCCTCCTTAAATTTTTAGTTTTATAGTAGACCTGTTTAATAACCTAAGTGATGACGATTGACAAAAGATTTTTTTGTTAGACGAAGCCTGATTTTTGCAGGAATACCCACAGCGGTATTTCAAAAAAATCAGGCAAAGTATGGCGAAAAAATCTTTGTCAATCGTTATTACAGAGGTTATTAAACAGGTCTAGTTAAAAAGCATGTGAATAAAAAAGATGACAGCATATTTTCTGTTGAAACTTACGCTGTCTTATGATTAGTTTTTTTCTGTCAAAAAGTATACTTTATGGGAGTATTTGTTTTTGACAAAAATTGTAGAATATTCTTGACATATTGTAGAAAATATAATATTATTTTATTATAATATTTGTAATATCTCAACAAATAGTATAAGTCCCCCATAAAGTATACTTTTTGGGGGACTTTAAATCCTAAAAAATCTGATTTCCTTGGTACTTTTAGCGCGCCAAAACACAATTTAACTCATTCGATTTTCTTGCGTATTTTAGCGGTCAAAACAGTCATATCATCTTTAGGAACCCCATCAGAAAGCTCCTTAGCGCTGTTAAGAATAGTTTCAGAGATAGTGTGAGGGTCTTTATTTCTGACAGCCCTGATTAAAGACTCAATATAATTCTGATTTTCAGTACACAAACAATCCCTAATCCCATCAGTAAACATAACTATAACATCTCCGTCCGAAAGCTGAAAACGGCTTGTTTCCATATCAACACTATTGAGCATTCCGACAGGCAAGGTAGATGAGTTTATAATCTCGGTTTTATCAGCGGAAATTATAAAAGACTCACAAGCGCCAATTTTAGCGAGCTCACACACCCCCGTATACATATTTACGGTACATATATCAAGAGTCGAGAAATTTTCAGGCTCAGATTTAAGAGCCAAAACCGAATTTATAAGACGAACAGCGGTATCCCTGTCAAAGCCCGTTTCCATAAAATTCTCAAAGAGCTCAATAGCGGCGGCGCTTTCCTCTTTAGCTTTAACTCCCGAACCCATTCCGTCAGAGAGAGCAAGGAGATAAGAGCCGTTTCCAAGGTCCATAAAAGTATGACTGTCCCCGGACTCTCTGCTGTCGCTTTTTGTAGCTGTCGAAACACCCGTGGTCACAGTATACGGCTGTTCCTCAGACAACTTCAATTTACATATATTTTTACGTCCCTCAATGGATGTACTGCAATGATACAATCCTTTATACATATTTTTATCAAGTATCTCACTGACAGCCGGCATTATATCTTTAAGACACATATGCCTTCCATAACAAGAATCGTGAGTTATAATAACTTCTGTTTTTTTATCCTTATTTTCGGTAACAGCCGCTGAATAAACAGAAATACCCCTTTTGGCGAGCTCCTCAATCATTTTTTTAGACATAGAATCATTAAAAGACAACTCAGATGAGAGTTCTTCAGCAAATCCATTTATTATCTCAGCAAGCCCGGCGATTTGTGTGCCAACAAGTTCTCTGCTTTCGGCGATTTTGTTTTTCCACATTAAGTTTACCATATACTTTTCAAAAAGAATATTCGTGGTTTCCGCCAAAGAATCGGCGTTCACACAATTTTTTCTAAAATCCGCCGGCAAATCATAATACTCAATACAGCCCTTTTTCTCACAGGAGGCAAGCAATCCAAAAAAAACCTGATAAGTGTTATAGAAATTGTTTTTCCAGCAAAAACTTCGCATATTACAGCCATCACATACTTTTGCAGCGACATCGTCAATAAGTTCATCAACATCCTCTTTTGACAGATTATTTTGTTTCTCAGAGAGATTAGAAAAAGTTCTGGCGAGTTTTGAAAAAGACTCAGAAAATCCTTTAAGGCGATTTGACGCGATATCTTTTATTCTCAATATATACGCTGACGCCGTATCAGGAACGGGCAAGACTTTCGGAAGTAAAGACGGAAGACTTTTGACTGGAACAAGCAAAAAAAGTATAATAGAGAGTATCCCCGAGAATATCACTTCTTTTGTCAGCAAATTTCCGTTTATGTATATAAAACATATCAACGATGAGAATATAAAAGAAATAACCGTAAACAGCTTGTTGAGATTTTTTGATATTCCGCAGACAGCCCCTGTAATCCCAAAAACCCATGAGTATTCCACAAACACACTCCCCGACAGCATCAAAACAGTGGAAAGAAGCATTCCAGCACAGCACCCGGCGAGGCTTCCGTTTCTATGAGCGATAAGCATAACCGAAATCATCAGCAGCACGAGCATAACCGAAACACTTCCCATATATATATCGGCCGACCCCGCGACAACAGCCCCTGTCAATATAGAAAGGCTCAATATGTCAGCGCTCTCAAAATTTCTTTCTCCCATTCTAAGATAAACGGTATCAATGCCCCTGTTTAAAACATAAATAAGTGAAAAAACCAACACTGCCTCAAGAATCGCCAAAACAACATAATAGATTAAAAACCCATTTATAAAAGCGCTAATCAGCCCTGAAATCAATATTGAAACCGCCCCTGTAACGCTTTTAGCGGCGGCGGAGGAACTTTCCATATGACTCTTAAGACAAACATTAAAAAGTGACATTATAACCACGCAGATTACATACTTTGTTATATCCAGCTCACCGGTACTCAAAAAAAACCCGGGAATCAAAAAAGCCGCCAACAGATAAAACATTCTGTCAGAATAAAGAAAGACCGCGAGAAAAGCCACAGCGACAGGATTTATCCCTCGAAAAACAGTTATTCTTCCAATAAAAAAACTCAAAACTGTCAAAACAACTGAATAAACAATTTTCTTCGTTATGACAAAACTTTTCTTATCTGTTTTCTGAGCGGAACAGCTTAATGCCTTATTAATCACTTTTTCCATAAAAATTTCTCCTTTTCTTTTGTTTCATCCATATATTTCCATACGCTTTACACTTAAATTATACCACCCATAAAGCACAAAAACTGTCATTTTATGTAATTAAAAAATAAAAGTTTAAAAACCTTAGAGCCTGTCTAAAAACTATTAAAATATCCAAAAAAATAAAATTTTAACCTGCTTTTTTTAGATTTTAGACAGGTTCTTACATTTGACATTTTTCCCATATAAATTTATAATATATTTATAGCGATTTATGAAATTTTCAGCTCGAAGCAACAAAAAACTTCTTAACATATTAATCTCTTTAAAACTTGTCTGTTCATTTTTTGTTGTTTCATTTTATAATAAGGAGGTTGTTTATGAGTGATTTTAATATTAAGTTCAACCATAACAGCGGAATCCCTCTGTACCGTCAGCTTTATGAATATTTGTTAAAAGAAATTCACAACGGAAATTTAAAAGAGAACGAAAAACTACCTTCAAGAAGAATGTTATGCAATCGCCTTAATGTAAACAAAAACACTGTAGAGGCGGCATATCAAAAACTAACGGCGGAAGGTTATATTATGTCAGAACCAAGAAGCGGCTTTTACGTGAAAACAAAACTTGATAACTTTGACAAAGATGAGGATACTCTTCCCGATTACACTTACAATTTCAGTATAAACGGAATAGATGTTATGAAAATTCCAAACAATATATGGGGAAAACTATACAAAGACACAATACTGGAAAATCCAAACCTATTTAACCATGGAGAAAACTTTGGCGAACGAATTCTTCAAAAAGCGATACAAAAATATCTTTATGACACAAGAGGAATAAACTGTTACTCCAATCAAATAATAATCGGAGCCGGAATGGATTATCTTATACTAATGACAAGTCTTGTTATGAACAAAAACACGATATACGGAATTGAAAACCCTTGTATGAAACGAATATACTCCACTCTTAATATATGCGACAAAAAAATACGGCTGATTAATGTCACAAAAGACGGTTTTTCGACAGAACTTCTCAAAAACTCAAATATAAATGTTCTGTTTGTCATGCCGTCACATCAATACCCTGTCGGATACAAAATAAGTTTAGAACAAAGGCACGAACTAATAAACTGGGCAAACTCCGGAAAAAACAGATATATCATAGAGTTTCATTATGACAGTGATTTCATCTATGACAAATCGATAAGCCCGATATACAGTTTAGACACAAATGAGAAAGTAATATACATCGGAGATTTTGTAAAAACAATAGGTCCGTCAATTAAAACATCATTTGTTATTTTACCCAATCCCCTTTTAAAAAAGTGGAAACAGAGGCTAAACACCTACTATTCTCCCGTAAATCTTTTTGAGCAATGGGTTTTAGCGGAATTCATACAAAAAGGATTTTTTACAAGACATATAAAACAAATGAAAGACATATACATGAAAAAAAAAGACTATCTGATATCTGAGTTAAAAAACTGCTCATTTTATAATAAAATGGAAATATACAACGCAAACGGAGGAACCCACTTTATCGCTAAATTCAACACAGACATTCCCGAAAAACAAATGGAAAGAGCCGCGAGACTACAAAAGGTAAAAATAGTACCTCTCTCAAGAAATTTTATCACAAGCTCACCTCTTTCCGATGAAAAATACTTTGTTTTTGGTTTTGGGGGTTTTGAGAACTTTGAAATCCGCGAAGCGGTATCTCTTCTTGAAAAAGCTTGGGGAACTTTATAAAGACTGTAAGAACTTTTCCACAGTCTTTATTTATCACTTATATTCCCGAGCTATTTCAATAAGACGTTTTTTTGTATTCAGCAAAGGGTTTTTTAAAACCTCCTCAAGACAAAAACTCAGAATGGCGCCGATTTTTTTACCATCTGTCACGCCAATTTTTTTAAGAACATTTCCGTCAATCTCAAGCCCCTTAATATTAAAACAATCCCCTTTTAATAAAATTTCCTCAAACATATTCTGAGCGGAAACAACCTTATTAAACTCAGGGAAATTTTCACAAAACATAGCTTTTCTCATATCAATCAGCATCCTGTAAACGTCAGCGCCGATTTCAGAAAGAGTTTTTCGTACCTCATAGTGGTTACTTTCTGTTTTATTTTTAGAATAACTCACAATAACAGTTGTTTCTTTAACAGTTTTATTGTCAAATCTCAAATTCCTCATAGCCAAAAATGTTTCCTTTTCAGACATGTCCCAAAAAAGAGCGGAATATAAAAGAGAAACAGATGAAATTCCATTTTTCTGAAAATACCTCAAAATCTCCGTTATTTTACATCCATAATATATTTTATCCTCAAGAAAAGGAAAAATTTCTTTAAGTAAAAAAGTCTTTTTAAGCTCAATTATTTTTTCAGGCTTTGGTGAAATCAAAAGTTTGCTAAGTTCGTCACGTATTCTCTCAACGCTCACATTTTTAATCAAAGCCGAGTTTCTCAAAACAGAGTCATAAGTTTTTTTCTCAATCTCAAAATCAAGCTGAGCCGAAAACCTAACACATCTAAGCATTCTCAGCGCGTCCTCTTTAAATCGCTTATCAGCGTCCCCCACAGCTCTTATAACATGATTTTTAATATCACCAAGTCCGTCAAAAGGGTCTTGAAACCCAAATTTCTCATTATAAGCGACAGCGTTCATTGTAAAATCACGCCTGCTCAAATCCTCTTCTATTTTACTAGTAAATGTAACCTCCGAAGGATGCCGAAAATCAACATACTTTCCGTCTATCCTATAAGTGGTAACCTCATAATTTACTTTATCTATAACAACTGTTATTGTACCATGCTGTATTCCTGTGTTATAGCTATGAGGAAAAAGCTTTTTTGTCTCCAAGGGAAGAGCGGATGTTGTTATATCCCAATCTTTAGGAGACTTCCCAAGAAGAAAATCTCTCACGCAGCCTCCCACAATATAAGCCTCAAATCCGGCGTTTTCCAAAGTTTTTATTATATAAGAAACTTGACCTGGCATATTCATCAGCATTATGTATCCTTCTTTCAATGACAATCCGCTACTCCATTAAACTTGTTAAATAAGCTCTAATAGACCTTGTCTAATAAACCTTATTATTCATTATCTCAAAAAATATTTTAACATCTTTATGCCATTCCTTATCCTCCGCATAACCGCCCTTTCCCCCCTGAAGATTAAGCCATTTAAAAAAATCCTCATTTTTAGGCCGTGATTTTGAAATCCTGATTATTGTTCTGCAAGCTATAGCCGCGGAATCATCAATAGTAGTATTATAATCTTCCCAGCTGCCAAAAACATTAAAAGGGTTATTTGAGATTTGAGAGGCAAACTTATGACTTTTAGGGACAAAACTCTGTTCTCTTCCTGTTATGGCAAAAAGCAAACAAGGATTAATATTAAACTTTTTAGCCTGTTTAAATATCTCGCCAAAATATGGCTCATTAGCAAGATTAGAGTTTTTATCAAACAGATATTGCCTAAGAGCCTCCATATTCCCTGTTCTGTAAAGATACATCCCCGGTATGGTTTTTGTGTCTTTTGAGTATACCTCAAAACTTTCCTCGTGTTTTCCTCTGTCATTATGCAATATAATTGTCTTGTCAATTTTGGAAACAGTTCTCACGTCACTTGAAAATATAAAAAAACCACACGAGCATAATATAATTATAAGCAAAAAAAGAAAAAACCATTCTTTAATTATTCCTTTATTTTTTCGCATTGTTCCCTCCGATAATGTTTACGCCATTTACTTTGGGGCATATTTCAAAAAAATAGTTACAATTCTGAAAATAATGTGATATAATTAAGGAAATACTGATTAATAAGATTTAATTACAAATTGTTCAGTATCATCTTAATTATACCGTAAAATTAAAATATAGTCAATATTTGGGTTATCTTACGATAGAAAGTCAATTTTCGCGGTATTGCCATAAAGATTGGAGTGACACATATGACACGAAAAATTTTAGTTGTTGACGATGAGGACAGCATCGTAAAAATAATAAAGTACAATCTAGAAAAAGAGGGTTTTGATGTTCTGACAGCCTGTGACGGAGAAGAAGGCTATAAACTCGCCTCAGAGAAAAAACCCGACCTGATTCTTCTTGATATAATGATGCCGAAAATGGACGGCTATGAAGTCTGCAAAAAAATAAGAGAAAAAAGCAGCGTACCGATTATAATGCTCACGGCAAGAGCGGAAGAAGTCGACAAAGTGGTAGGACTTGAGCTTGGAGCTGATGATTACGTTACAAAACCTTTTGGAAACAGAGAACTGATAGCAAGAGTTAAAGCTCACTTAAGACGAACGGAAATCAAGAAAGAAGAGGCTCAAACCTCAGAGAATTCCGGAAAGTACGGAGATATCGTAATTGATTTTGAGCGTTTTGAGGTATATAAAAGAGGAGAGGTAATTTATCTGACAGTAAGAGAATTTGAGCTTCTAAAATTTCTGGCGACTCAGAAAAATCAAATTTTCTCAAGAGAGGCTCTTTTGGAAAAGGTTTGGGGATACGAATACTTCGGCGACGTTCGGGCTGTTGATGTCACAATAAGACGTCTTCGGGAAAAAGTAGAGGATGACCCGGGAAAACCTCGATATATAATAACAAAAAGAGGCTTCGGCTATTATTTCACGGTATAAAAATTTACAGTTTACAGAATCCGAGGTTTTTATATGAAAAGCATTCGCTGGAAATTAATTTTTATCTATCTCGCGCTTGTATTCATTGTTATGATTATAAGCGGTACTTATATAATCATTATGACAGACTCCCGGGAGTCTCAAAACGCCGAGGAGGAGCTTAAGCAGTGTGCCGTGTACGTTGAGGAACAGATAATAAGAGAATATGATAACCCTGATGATTTTCAAAGCGGATTTGACAACTTTTTCATAGTCAAGTCATCAATGAGAAACATTCAAGCGAACATTCTCGATAAAGACGGAAACACAATAGCGTCAAGCGCGTCTTCCGATAAATCCCTTTTTATGGACTATAAAAACTCAGCTGTGATTTCCGCCCTAACAGGAAAAGAAAGTTTTGAGTCCAACAAAAAATATGTTGACTTCAACTCCCAGGTCAAAGATTGGATTACTTACGGTTATCCTGTCTTTGACAAAAACGGCGATGTTGAATACGTAATTTATGTTCAGCTTGACGGAGAAAGCATCAAAAAAAATATTATGACAATATCAAGAACAATTATGATTTCCGTCATTATAGCTCTTGTTATGACAGGAATTCTCGGTATGATTTTTTCCGTCACAATAACAAGGCCGATATCTCTTCTGACAAAAAAAGCAAATCAGCTCGCTCACGGAAGAAAATTCGAGAAACTTCCCGTAAAATCAAACGACGAGATAGGTCAGCTCACAAGAAGTTTCAACTATATGGCGTCCGAACTTCGAAAGACGATGTCAGAGCTTGAGAATGAGAACAACAAGCTTGAGATTGTCGTAAACAACATGACCGATGGCATTTTAGCGTTTGATTGTCTTGGAAAATTAATTCACGCCAACCACGTTTGCAAGGAGCTTTTGGGATATCCAACAGATAATCTGACACTAAGCGAATTTCTGAAAAACACAAATATGACAAATATAGCCCTTGTCCCCAACGTAATATCAGAAACAATCATAAAACGGAGCAACATATATCTAAGCATATCATTCATACCATATGGTCAAAAAGAAGATGAATTTGAGATATATGACGCAAAAAAAAGCAAAGATAGTTTTGAGGGCGTTGTAATTGTTCTTCAAAACATAACAAAACACAGAAAACTCGATGAAATGAGGCGAGAATTTGTCGCGAATGTCTCCCACGAAATCAGAACGCCTCTGACAACAATCAAAAGTTACGCTGAGACATTAATCGACGGAGCGATTGACGAAAAAGAAACAGCGATTGAGTTTTTACAAATAATAAATTCCGCCGCAGACAGAGTAGCGTTTTTGGCGAAAGATTTATTGGATTTATCCCACTTAGATAACAATCAAATGAAATTTAATTTTGAAAAAGTAAATCTTATAGGAATTTTAAGAGACTGTGTTACACAAAATTATATAGCGGCTCAAAACAAAAATCAAAATATTCTGTTTAATACTGACACATACGACAAAAACTATATAATAAACGCCGATACGGGCAGAATAACACAAGTTTTCAACAACATTATCTCAAACGCCATGAAATACAGTCCGGAAAACACAGACATAAAAATATTTATTACTGAGGACAAAAAATACTATTATGTTCACATCAAAGACAACGGAATAGGAGTTCCAAAAGAGGATTTAAAAAGAATTTTCGAAAGATTTTACAGAGTTGACAAAGCGCGTTCAAGAGCAATGGGCGGAAACGGTCTCGGACTTTCAATAGCGAAAGAAATAATGGAAGGGCACAAAGGAAAAATCGAGGCAAAAAGTTCCGCCGGAGACGGAACGGAAATGATTTTAAAATTTCCAAGAGCAAATTAAAATATTAAATCCTCAGGATTTCATTTACGTTAATTAAAAACCATATGACACTGTCCCGTACCCCACGAGCCTTTCAAAGAAGGGCCTAACCCTAAACTTTATAACGCAAAGCTCACGGCTTGCTAAAAAAATTACGGCTTTAATACAATTTTTACCAATAATTTTAATTTTCCATAAGCAAAACCTCTTTTCGCCGAAAAAATAATAAATTTCCGGACAAAAACGATAGTTTTCGCTTATTAGAGTTTAGGGTCAAGCCCTTTTTAAAGGGCTTGCGGGTATGGGACAGCGTCACATGGTTTTAACTTAGCGCATATGACATAAGCCCACAATCTTAAAAAAATAAAAAATAATCGAATAGGAGAAATTTGTATGGAATTTGGTTTTTTAAGGGTAGCGGCGGCAACGCCAAAAGTTTATTTGGCTAATTGTAAAAAAAACGCCGAGGAAATTGTAAAAAATATATTTGATGCTGAAAAAGAAGGCGCCTCAGCTGTTGTTTTTCCCGAATTGTCAATAACAGGCTACACATGCGGCGACCTGTTCTCAAGACCGGAGCTCATAGACGGCGCGAAAACAGCGCTCACGGATATAGCTGAAAAAACAAAAAATATTAATATAATATCATGTGTCGGTCTTCCATTTGAGTTTGACGGAAAACTATTTAATTGCTGCGGAGTTTTGCACAAAGGAGAAATTCTTGGAATTATTCCAAAAACAAGTTTGCCAAATTACAACGAGTTTTATGAGAAACGCTGGTTTACGGAAGCCTTTCCGGAAAACAGACAAACCGTTTTAAACAACAAAAAAATCCCTTTTGGAACAAATATTCTTTTCAGAGACACAAATAACAAAGATTTTGTTTTTTCCGTTGAGATATGCGAGGACCTCTGGGGAACAATTCCTCCGTCATCATATCATGTAAAAGCCGGAGCGACTGTCATATTTAACCTTTCCGCCGGAAATGAGATTACCGGAAAAGACATTTACAGAAAAGAACTTGTAAAAAGTCAGTCAGCGAGACTTTTGTGCGGATATATATATGCCTGCGCGGGAGAGGGTGAATCAACAACGGACGTTGTTTTCTCAGGGCATAATATAATAGCCGAAAACGGAAAGATTTTGAAAGAAAGCAAAAGATTTAAAAACGGCATTATTTTCGCTGATATAGACATATCATATTTAAGAAGTGAAAGAATAAAAAACACAAGCTTTTCCTTAGACTCAAAAAACTATGAAACCGTATTTTTTACATTAGGAGAAAAAAACTTTGAACTTAACAGATATATTGACCCAACACCGTTTGTTCCAAGAGACATAAAAGAGCGTGACAAAAGATGTGAAGAAATTATTACAATTCAGTCTCTTGGATTAAAGAAAAGAATTTCCCATATAGGCTGTAAGAATATTGTGGTAGGCATTTCAGGAGGTTTAGACTCAACACAGGCATTAATTGTCTGCTCAAGAGCGTTTGAGCTTCTTGGTCTTGACAACAAAGGAATAATAGCTGTCACAATGCCATGTTTCGGAACGACCGACAGAACCTATCAAAACGCGATAAGCCTTTGCGAGGCGCTTGGAACAACAATCATAGAAATCGACATAAATGAAGCTGTGCTTAAACATTTCAAGGATTTAGGTCACAATCCCGAAATTCATGACCTGACATACGAAAACAGTCAAGCGAGAGAAAGAACACAAGTCCTTATGGATTTATCATCAAAATATAATGGATTTGTTGTTGGAACAGGAGACCTTTCCGAATTGGCTCTAGGTTTCGCGACATATAACGGCGACCATATGTCAATGTATGGAGTAAATGCCTCTGTCCCAAAAACATTAATCAGATATTTGATAAAATATATAGCGGACAATCCAACAGGGCATTTCAAAAACAAAAGCGTGTCAAAAATACTTCTTGACATTTTAGACACACCCGTCTCACCGGAACTTCTTCCTCCGGACAAAGCCGGTGAAATATCCCAAATCACAGAAGACATTGTAGGTCCATATGAGCTTCACGACTTCTTTTTATATAACTTTACCCGAATGAGTTTTTCCGCTGATAAAATAATATATCTGGCGAAAAAAGCCTTTAAAGACAAATACAGTGAAGACACAATAAAAAAATGGCTCAATATTTTTATAAAAAGATTTTTCGCTCAGCAATATAAACGCTCCTGCCTTCCGGATGGCCCAAAAGTCGGCTCTGTCTCTCTATCCCCAAGAGGAGATTGGAGAATGCCCAGCGACGCTCTCAGCGACATGTTTTTTTAGACAGGCCCTTACGGCAATTCTGATAAAGACATAAAAAACCATTTTATTCAAAATCTATTAAAAGGCATTTTCTTTATACAAAAAATGTAAAAATATGTTGAATAAAATGGTTTTTCTTTTTTATGTACATTACTGAATTGCTTTAAAAAGGGCTTGCGAGATAAAGCAAAAAGTTGTATAATTAAGTAAAGATAAAATGCTTTAAAGCAATACCCATAAATTAATAAAACAGATTTGAACGGATATCCTTCAAACATAAATAAAAGACTCTCAAATATAGTTAGAATCTATAATAACAGCCTTTAAAAACAGTGACAGAAAGTATCCTCCAAAACTGCGGAATCATAATTGTGTGGTATCATAACCAAGTAATGTTTAGAGAGGCGGTTAATTTTATGAAAAAAGAAAAAATTCAGGAGCATAAAAACAAAAATGCTCAAAACCCTATCAACCCTGTTGATAACAGCTCTTGTCATAATCGGATGTGTTACAGTATATCTTAATTATGACAGCACCACGGAACTTGTGGATAACAATATGCTTGAAATGGCAAGCCTTTCAGCTGATATTATTCAAAAAGAGATTGAAAGCTCCAAATCCGTTGTGGACAGTGCCGGAAAGAAAAACGGTCTTGTAAAAGGTATTGCCGCCAGCGATGTCAACCAAATGAAAGACGCTATTAATGAGATGGTTTCAGATTTCAATTACAAAAGCGGGGATGCTATTGGCCTAAACGGAATAAGTCTTATCGACAAAAAAACAGATTATTCAAAAAATGAGTTTTTCAGCAAAGCGTCAGCCGGTGAAATCTATATTTCTGACCCAATGGTTGATGACTCAAACAATATCATTTCATATATGGCTGGTCCGGTTTGGAAAGATGGTATTGAGGGCGGTTCTGTAATAGGTGTTATTTGTTTTATTCCTCAAAGCGAGTATCTAAACGATATTTTAAGAAAAGTAAATGTCTCAGATGAAGGCTACGCTTATATTGTTAACAAAGATGGTTATACCGTGGCACATAAAGAAACTCAAACAGTGGTTGGAAGAGAAAATATCGCTCAAGAAGCAAAAACCGATTCTTCCCTTGAGGCTCTCGCTGAACTTGAGAAAGATATGGTCAGAGGAAACACCGGCTCAGGTTCATATACATATAAAGGCGAAAGCAAGTTTTTAGCCTATAATCCAATCCCCGAAACCAATGGATGGAGTATAGCTGTTGTTGTTCCAAAACATGTGTTTATGACAGGAACATACTATGGCATGGCGATTACAATTGTTTTAATTATATTAACTATTTTGGCAATGCTTCTTGTAACCTATAAAGCCATAGTCAATATTACAAAACCTATAATCCTTTGCTCAAAAAGACTTGACAGGCTTTCCGAAGGCGATTTAACGTCAGAAATACCTGTAATCTCAACAGGAGATGAGATAGAACAGCTCTCAAACTCAACTAATGTTATTGTAACAGGAATAAACACAATAATAAAAGACATAGAATTTCTTCTCAGTTCTATGGGCGATGGGGATTTTAACATAAGAAGTCAGGCGCCTGAAAGCTATGTTGGAGATTTTAAAGCAATTTTAACATCCATAAAAAAAATTAACAGAAACTTAAGTTCCGCTCTTGGAAATATAGCTCTTACGGCGGAACAAGTTTTCTCAGGCTCAAGGCAAGTCGCTGACGGAGCCGAATCCCTAAGTCAGGGAACAACAGAGCAAGCCGCCTCAATAGAGGAGCTTGCCGCAACAATCAACGATATATTTGTAAATGTTGAAAAAAACCGAGATAACGCCATTTCCACAAGTGATGACGCCCAAAATGTTAAAACTGAGATTGAGAAAAGCTGTAACGATATGAATGAGATGCTCAAAGCTATGGATTCAATCAACAAAAGTTCTCATGAAGTTGAAGACATAATAAAAGTTATTGAGGATATAGCTTTCCAAACAAACATTCTCTCACTCAACGCCGCTGTTGAAGCGGCAAGAGCCGGAGATGAGGGAAAAGGGTTTATGGTTGTGGCTGAGGAAGTCAGAGAGCTCGCTGCGAAAAGCGCAGAAGCCTCAAGAAACTCAGCAGACCTTGTTATAGCATCTTTAAAAGCTGTTGAGAATGGAAAGAAAATCGCGAAAAAAACAGCTAATATTTTGTTTCAAACAGTCGCGAACGTTGATGACGCTGTTGAGAATATGAGAGAAATCTCAATATCATGTGAGGAACAATATGTTCAAGTTAAACAAATAAATGAGGGAGCCGACCAAATCGCTTCTGTTGTCCAAACAAACTCGGCGACCTCAGAGGAAAGCGCGGCGATAAGCGAAGAACTTTCAGGACAGGCGGAAACTCTAAAAAATACCGTCAGAAGATTCAAACTTAGAAAAGACTGATTAAAATTGATTAAAGCCGTATAATGAAACTATAGTAAACAACAAAAATATTTGTCATTTGCTATAAATAAAATTTATAATAAGCGCTTATTAATGTAAACTTTTAACAACTTTATGTCGATGTAAATATGGGAGGGTTTTGGCCGGTGAAGCAGCCAAAATTCCCCGAAGAGAAGGTCAAATATTTTTATTTTAAAGAAGGTGAAGATTATGTCATATTTATCCATTTCAAATCGATATTCAATGTATTCAAGCTTGATTTCACAGACTTATTCGACAGGAGGCGCCCCATCAGTCGCTTCAACAAACAGTCTCCTTGGAATGTATTCCAATATTTATGGCGCGAACAGCTCAAAAGGCTCAACTGTTTCTTCACAAACAAGCAGCTATATGGTTAACTTAAAAAAATCGGCTTCAGATGTCCTTGACGCGGTAGATACGATAAAGTCGTTAAACGACAAAAAGAACGTTTCCGCGAACAGCAGCGACAGTGCCTCTGTTTCAGCCAAATATAAGGGAACCGAAAAAAGAGATGATATTGAAGTTGATGTTTCCAGAATCGCGACGGCACAGGTAAATGAGAGCTCCGCTTTAAAAACAAACTCCTCAAGTTTATATTACTCAAAAGCGAGCGGAATTTCAATCACCACAAGCGATGGAAAAACTCATTCTTTCAATTACTCGTCTTCCATTAACGAGACTGACGGAAAGGCTCTTGAAAAAATCGCTCAAAAAATTAACAAAGCGGATATTGGGGTTACCGCTTCAGTTGAGACCGACAGCAAAACAAAGACAAGTAAACTTGTTTTAAAAGGTGAAAAAACAGGAGCTGAAAATGATTTTTCCGTTTCCGGAGACCTTGCTGAAAAAATCGGACTTAACAAAGTAAAAACAGCGGCTTCCGATGCGATTTACTCAATTAACGGTGAGGAAAAAGTTTCCTCATCAAACAAAATTCAAATTGACGACGATTTAAGCATAACTCTTAACAAAACAACAGATGAGCCCGCTAAAATTACATTTGGAAAAAGTAATATCGCCTCAATCAACGCCGCGAGAGAACTTGTAAACGCGTTCAACGGTCTCGCCAACACAGCTTACTCAACAGAAGATTCAGGCGCCGAAAAGCTTGGAAACAGACTTCAATCCATAGCAAACTCTTATGGAGCGGCTCTTGACAGAATAGGCATTTCCCTCAATGGAAAAGGTTACCTTGAAATTGACGAGGACAAAATGAAAGAAGCCGCCGAAAGCGGAGAACTCTCCAAATTTTTTGATAACAATGGAAAAGCCGGCCTTAGTTATGGTTTTACAAACAGACTTGAAAATGTTGCGAACAGAGCTTTCAATGACCCAACAAGTTTCTTGTCAAGTGCCGGAAAGGCTGAAGTTAATGGAAGCAGCAACAGCGGCAGCGGTTCTTATTTAAGTTCCGCGTCACCGGTTTCCTACAATTACATCAGCGCATACTACAGATATTCAACAGCGGCTATGTTATTCAGCACTATGGTATAAACAAACAGTATGAAAAATAAAAAGCGGAAAAATTAACATAATTAATTTTTCCGCTTTTTATTTTTCATAATAAGTCATTATTTTTAAACATATCCTTAATCATTTTATAGCAATCCAATTTATTAGACCTGTTTACTAACCTCCGCAGTTTCCATAAAGTTTTTTGCCTCACTTTTTTCAAAAAGCAAACGGCGCCTCAATGCTTTTGTTAAGTTAGCTCAAACAAGGCACCGCTCACAGTTCTTTGCTTATCTTTTTATTGTTTTTCTATAATACAATACTAAATATCAAGCCATACTAACAATCTTAACATCACTGTTATAAGCTAAATCTATAGCCGTTCCATCACGCAAAACAACAATCGGCCTTGAAGGAAAATTTTGGTTTATAAAAACAACCTGAGCCGTTCTGTCGTCAGAAAGCCGAACATAAGAACTAATATATGTATAAGCGATATTTTTAGTAAACTCCAAAAGTATCTTAGTATCAAACCTGCCTATATACATAGGCTCAAAATCATTTATTATATCAAAAGGACAACGTTTTTTTACAGATATAAGCTTGTCATACTCATTACATATAGAGACAACTTTGCTTATTATATCCAAATCATCATTTTTAAGTCCATTCGGATAACCTGAACCATCAATTTTCTCATGATGATTAAGAACAGCCTGTTTTATTTCATCATCAAGGTCCTGAAAAAGCAACATTTCATAACCTATTTCCGAATGTTTTTTAAATTTAACCAATTTCTCATCAGACAATAAATCCTCGTCCAAAATCTCCTCATCGGACAAATCAAGAGAAGCCTTGCCTATATCGTGCAAAAGCCCGGCGACAGCGGCTTTCTCAATATCCTCTTTACTAAGGTGCAGCCATGTGGCACATATATTCGACAAAACAGCAACATTTATACTATGGGTATATGTATTATCATCCATTTTATCAAGATAACTAATATAATGAATCAAATCACTGGAACAATTAGCCGTACTGATAATACTGTCAACAATACCATAAAGCTCATCTTGATTAGCGTCTCCGCCCTGTTCCAATACAGTGATACAATTCTTAAGCTCGTCCACCTTTTTATCATAAGTCTCTTGAAAACGTTTAAACTCAGATTTTTTTACAATAGGATTTTCCTCTTGTTTTTTGTTCTCAGAGTTTTTCTTCTCACCATCAGCGTTTGAAAAAGGTTTGCTTCTTTTATCAATAGAATAGTCCCAAATCTCAACGCTTAAAATATCCGAATTTCTTTCAAGTTTTTTATAATTTATATTATCAAGTTTTGTGTTTTTTGCAAGAATCACAACGCCGCTCTTAGAAACAGCGTCTTTTGCGAGAATCATATTAGGTCTCAATTCAGACATTGTAACTTTTACAGTTTCTTGTGAAAAATCCAAAATATCCACTCCTTTAAATAAAAAGTACCAAAACATCTTTATTATAATTATATACTTTTTTTTATGAAATGGCAATTACTTTTTTTACATAAAATTCAAATTTTTAAAACGGCAAACAACCTCTAAATAATCACAAAAAAAATAAAATTATATTTGTAAATTATTTTTATTTTATATATTTCATTTCCTTTACAAACCCAGTTTTTTATGTTAAAATTATAT
This sequence comes from uncultured Eubacteriales bacterium, assembly GCA_949738935.1. Classification (GTDB taxonomy): domain Bacteria; phylum Bacillota; class Clostridia; order Lachnospirales; family CAG-274; genus MGBC114079. The sequence continues at coordinate 33,050 of CATJCJ010000292.1, forward strand.
TATAATAAATTTAGAGCGTATCTGAAAACTCATACTAACTGTTGAAAATATACAAAACCTTATTTTTCAAGGATTATTTTTATTCTCTCAAAACTAAAATATTCAAAAAATTATTAAAAAATAAACGGAAACATTTTTATTTCATTCTATTTTTTATAATTTTTTACGCATATTTTAGTTTTCAGATACGCTCTAGAAAATATACTATAAACTTTCAAAACAAACTAAACAAAAAAGGAGCAAAGATTATGAAAAATATCAAAATAAGTATAAGATTAACAATGCTATTGTCTTTCTGTATTGTATGTTTACTTGGATTATCTGTTTTCGCGATTATCACAATGAATCAAATTGACAAAGAAACAGAAAATATCGCTGATAACTGGATGCCTTCCTCAGTAACAGCCTCAAACATATACATAAATCTTGCCAGATACAGAACAAGCGAATATAAATATGTACTTACATCCATCACTGGAGGCAATGCTAATGAAGTCGCTTCTCAAGCGACCGAGTTTTACAACTTAATGCAAGATGAGATTTCAGCTTCTCAAGGTTATGTCTCAAGCACGGAAGAGCAAAGCACTTTAGATTCTGTTAAAAAAGCCATAGACGCTTACAGCGAACAATTTAAAGTATCCACAACCCTTTGTGGTGAAAACAAAAATCAGGAAGCTATGGAAAATCTCATAGGTTCTTCAGCGAATGCCTTTAACGTGGCTGTTGATGAGATTAATAAACTTATTGACCTTAATAAAACCGGGGCGTCAGACGCTAGAACAGCGTCTGACTATACATATACCTGGGCAACAACAAGCTCTATTATAGTTATTATATTTGTTCTCGTTATTGTAATCACTTTAGGTCTTTTGCTCATTAAATCAATTATAACCCCAATAAAAGTCATTGAGGAAGTTGTCGAGGAAATCGCTGACGGAAATCTAAACAACACAGTTCATTATGACGGAAAAGACGAACTTGGTATGCTCGCGAAAGGTTTCAATAAAACCGTTGTTCGTCTTAGAGACTATGTAAAATATATTGATGAAATCACTGATGTTTTAAATAAAATAGCCGGCGGTGACTTATGTTACACACTGGTATACGATTACAGCGGCGAATTCGCAAAAATAAAAGACGCTCTTGAAAACCTCTCAAATATTTTGAGCAATACAATAGGGAATATACATCAAAGCGCAAATCAAGTTTCAGACGGTTCCGCTCAGGTTTCAGACAGTTCTCAGACCCTTGCCCAAGGAGCGACAGAACAAGCAAGTTCTGTTGAGGAACTTGTCGCTACAATCGGAACAATCTCCGATACAGTAACAGTCAACGCTGAAAGCGCTGAAAGCGCCAGAAAACTCGCTTACTCTTTTGGGGAAACAATTAAAGAAAGCAACACAAAAATGAATAATATGATTGACTCTATGGCTGAAATCACAGAGACATCGGGAGAAATCAGTAAAATTATAAAACTTATTGATGATATAGCTTTCCAAACAAACATATTGTCTCTTAACGCGGCAGTCGAGGCAGCAAGAGCCGGCACAGCCGGAAAAGGTTTCGCTGTTGTCGCTGATGAAGTTCGTAACCTTGCCACAAAGAGTGCCGAAGCGGCAAAGAACACTTCAGCGCTTATCAAAAACTCAATAAAAGCTGTTGACAACGGAACAAAAATAGCTGATGACACAGCTAAAATACTTAATTCTGTTGTTGAAAAAACCGAACAACTTATTGGGACAATGAACTCAATCGCCAAATCAAGTGAAAGTCAATCTGACGCAATTTTACAAGTAAAAGATGGTGTGGAACAAATATCAAATGTTGTTCAGGCAAATTCAGCGTCCGCTGAACAAAGCGCGTCAATAAGCGAGGAGCTCAACGAACAAGCCAACATTCTTAAGACTCTTGTCGGAAGATTTAAAATCAAAACGGGATACAATAATTCTTACACCAATGCTTATCCGTCTCCCGCTGCTATAAACAATATTTCTATTCCAAATAATATAAATTTAAACAGCGCTCCATCTTTCCCTGATGAGATTGTTTTAGATGAAAACGCAAATGACGCTTATGTTCCTGAAGTGAATCTTGTAAAAAATGATTACGGCAATGATAAATATTAATTAAATAAAATACATTAAAAATTCCCCGACATTAAATATCGGGGAATTTTCTTCGCCTATGCGCAAAAATCAGCGCGGTAAACGTCATAAATTATGACGTTCGTTTACTATAATAGACCTACTTGCAAATGTCACAAAGATTTACACGTAGGTCTAATTAATTATCAAATATTAAAATAACTTATCAAATACAGATACACTTGTTGTCTTATTATTGTTAACATTTTCCACAACCTCCGCGGCCGCCGAACGTATAACTATTTCCTTATCAGAGATGTTCTTAACTTCCAAATTAACACCTTCATAAGCCTTAGGCAAATCATCAGGTTCCTCTCCCGACCATCCGTTTATATTCTCCCATTTATAAGCAGTATATCCGTCAAGATGATAATTTATTTTATTGCCAAAAGAGATACAATTTTCAGCGTAAATTTTAGCTCTCGAATTATTTTTATCAAAGCCATACTTTATATGGTCAAAAGCTATACAATTTTTCATAAACCTCATAGAATTATCTCTTGTAAATTTACTTCCAAATTTAAATCCATTAGGATTTCCGCCCCAGTTCTCAAAAGCAAACTGGCTTGATTTAAAAGTACCCTTTGACGTAGGAATCTCTCCAAAAATATCATCAAGTTTAGCAAAATAAACTGACTTATCCCCATTTATGTCACAAAGAGACCCTTCATTATAAGCCTTTACAAAATCGTTATAAACATTTTCCTCAGACAAATCTTTAAATCGTCTGATAATCGGCAAATTCTCATCAAGAGAAAGACCTTTAACATAGTCATTATATCCAAAAGCGCTCTCAGGCGTTCCGTTATTCCAACACATACAATTAACATAATCATTTCTATATGTCCAGTGTCCGCCCACAGCCTTAAAACTCTCGCTTTGGTCAGAAACATCTTTATCAAAACTATCCCAAGCATCGTCACTGTTTTCCCACGCGTAACAATCATAAAAATAATTTCTATTAGAAAGAATTGAAACCAAATCGTCAGTAACAGCGGAACCAGCGCCAAGTTTAATGGCAAATCCGTCAGCATTTCCTCCAAGAGTAAACACATCACAATTTCTATAGCTATAAACCCCTTTAAGCACATTTCCGCAGGCACCGCCTGTAATTTGAATGCCACTATCATTGTTATATCTCAAAATACAGTTTGAGACCTCATTTTTGACTGCTTCCGTTCCTTTAATAAGTATACCATTATCATGCCCTTTTTCAATAATAAGGTTTTTAATCACATTATTAGAACTACTAACCCTTACAGCGACATCTGAATCCGAAGATTTATTATTCACAATATCATTTTGACCTTTCATTTTTTCAAAATTCAAAACAGGGAGAGTACCGTCACTCATTGGAACTCCAATAATAGACTGTCCTCCCTTTTCAAGTTTAACGCCATCTTCCATATCAATAGAATTCACAATATAAATACAGCTTTTTCCAGAAGAAACAGCGTCAGCAAGCTCTCCATAAGTAGAAACTTTAATTCCATTAGATGTATCAAGATAATCCGTCAATAATATTGGATTTTGTGATTCTTCCGCAAAAACCGTAAAACTTCCAACCCCCATCAAACCGGAAAAAGCCCCAATAACCGTTAATAACGCCAACATTCTTTTATACTTCATACAAATTTCCCCCTTTTTTTTAAAATCTTTTTACTTTCCTGAGCTTCCAAGTTTACCGCCGCCCCTTTTGGATGAAATATCGGCAAGCTCACCAAAACTCAGCTCACATACATCAAACTCATTGTGCACACAATGAACAATACCTTGAAACAAAGCTTTAGAATAAGGATATACAACATAAGCTTCCTCAATAATAGTTTTCTCCGGCTCTCCAAACTCATTAATATCCTTTTTAAGTATAATGACAGGTTTCAAATTAGCGTTTGTAGCGGCGAGAAACCACTCACCTCTATAACTTGAGTCAATCACACCAGCGCTATATTTAATACCCTTACTGCCGCTTGAGCCCCTTTCCTGGATTTGAATATAATACCCCTCAGGAATAGCGCTGGCGACTCCCGTAGGCACCAAAACCGTTTCCCCAGGCTTTATAATTAAATATTCCTCCTCAAAGCACGGATATATATCAAATCCAGCATTCCATTTTTCTTTTGTGGGAATAATCCCGTTACTTTTAACTTTAGCGAAATATATTTTTCCAAAATCCATAGTAAAACTCCCAAAAATATTTTTACACACTATTATTTGTCCAAAACTTATAAAACACTGATTATAGATTAATCAGTGTTTTATAAAATTCTACAGCTTATCGCCAAAAAATCATATTAATACTTTCCAAAATCCTTTGTCTTGTCAAAATCAATAACATCAATGTCATAATTAACAGGAGCGGATGCTTTAGGAACCGAAGCCGCGACAGCGTCTGCAACTGACGGCGAACCTTCAGGAATATGCTGCACACCTCTTTCAGAAGTTATATTTAATGGAGGAGCGCTTCTGTTTTCTCTCACTTCTTTTTTTATAGGTGCTGAGTTTAAAGATAACCTTTTATTTTGCTCTATAGTCTTATTCAACTGTTTATTCTGTTCAATTTCAATTCTTGATTTAAGTTTAAATTTTGATATAGACGCCATAATAGAGTCAGCGTCTTTAGCAAAGTTATTTGACGCCATTGCCTCAGCGGCGCGAGAAATTTCTCTGGCGACAGAATCTATCTCAGAGATACCTTTATTCAAAGCCTCAATTTCAGAGCCCTGCTCACTTGATATTCTTGAGGTTTTCTCAATAATAGCCGAGATATTATTAATTTTTTCTATTATATCAGAAAGCGACTCCGCCGTATTATGAGCGATAGCTGAACCATCAGAGATTTTCTCAATAGCGCTTTCAATAAGTTCTGTAATTTCCTTTGCCGCCTGCTGAGTTCTTGAAGCGAGGGTTCTAACCTCATCAGCTACAACAGCGAAACCTTTTCCGTGCTCACCGGCTCTGGCCGCCTCAACAGCGGCGTTAAGAGCGAGGATATTAGTTTGAAAAGCGATATCATCAATAACTTTAATAATGTTAGAAATACTGTTTGAGGTATCATTTATAGCGTTCATAGCAGAAAGCATACTGCCCATTTGCTCATTGCCGACAGAGATACTCTCTTTAGCTATAACAGCGATTTCATTAGCGTCAGATGTACTTTTCTCATTTTCAACTGATTGCTGCAAGAGTTTTGAGATTCCCTCATTAAGTCTATTAATAGCGTCTGTCTGACGAATAGTTTTTCCGGAAAGGTCAGAACTTGACCTTGAAATCTGTTTTGACTCAGAATTAACCCTCTTAATAGAATCTTCAAAATTGCTTATAAGCTCATTAAAATTGCCTATAGCGATATTAACATAATTTTTAATAACCTCAAAATCACCTTTGTAATATCCATTTAAAGAAACATCAAGATTAAATTTAGATATTTCATTAAAAATCTCAACAAATTCCCTAAGGCAGTCACCAATAACATCAATAGAGCCATTAACAGCGTTTTTAATTTTACCAAAAACACCGTCATAATTACCGCTGATTTTAGAACCAAAAGTATTTTGCTGAGAAATATCATTAAATACTCTCAAAAAATCCAACATTACTTTATCAACCGATTTAATAAAAGTATTTATTTTAACAGCGTAATCTTTAAATTCTCCCGAGTAAACATTTTCATTAATACGCTTTGAAAAATCCCCCATAGCGGCGGAACTAATAACGGAATCAAGACTGTCAAAAAAATCAAAAACAACTCCCGAATCATCGGCGATATTATTAAAAGCCGCTTTTTCACCGGAGAAGTTCAAAGAAATATCATCAAAATTCCCATCAACATAATTTCGAAAAGCATCGGCAAGAGCGTTTGTCTCACTTGAGAGTTTTGACACAATAAAATTAAGTTCTGAAGCGGTCTTTTTAAAATTCCCCGAATAAGCACCCTCATCAACAGAAAGAACAGCGGCGCCGTCCTCAACTTTTTTGGAAAGACCAGAGATATCAGAAACGACATTTCCAAAAGCGTCTGTAATATCAGCGATTTTATTTGATAAAACATCAATGTCATAAGAATCATTTGTTCTAAAAGACACATTAAAATTACCTTTTGAAAAAGACGTAACCTTATCAGATAACTCCGAAACCTTTTTTTCCATTTTTTTAGGAAGAACAACTCCCGCCACAATCGCTATAACAGCGACAACAACAGCAAAGACTGAGATAAGCGCAATCGTCGGAACCGCCGAAAGACCCATAAAGACTATAAGCGAAACCGAAATAATCCCATACACAACAGAAACAGCGGCAATCGCGAAAAACGCCAAGGCGATTTTCTTTCCTGTTGACTTACCATTTTGATTTGTCATTGAATATACCTTCTTTCATATTATAAAATTTAATATATCGGTCAGCGCCGACACAGAAAAACATTGTTAACAGACGCTTCGCCGTCATATTAACATTTCCTTATGTATAAAATAAAAAGCCCTTAGAGTAACACCGCATAACCAATTGTCCATAAAATTCTAATTATACGCTATTCCCTTTATACAATAATTATAAAATAAATTGATATTTATTGCAATAATTATTTAAAATTTATATATAGAAAAATATTTTTAAATTTTATTAACTTTTCACATAATCAGTCCGATATATTTTATATAAAGAAATATTGGTTATTTTAACCTTTAAATGTAGCTGGCAATTAATATATAATTTTAAAAGGAGGTAATATTATGTCAGTAAACTCTGTAGATTATACAAAATACACTCAGACATATGAGGCAACTCAAAGTCAAGAACAAACTTCCCCTAAAGAAACATCGGAAAAAGCGGAAAAAACAACTCAAACAACTTATGACACATATGAAAAAGGCTCAGATACAACTTTCAACCGCGCCGACGCTTTAAAAGCTGTTGAGGCGGCAAACAACGCGAAAGCTAAAAGTATGCAGACCCTTTTAAACAGCATGATTAAAACTCAATATGAAAAATACAAAAAAGCCAACTCAGGAAACCTCAAAGATTACTTCTCAAATCTTCAAGTTGACGAGGCTACAAGACTTCAGGCTCAGCAAGAAATATCAGAAGACGGCTACTGGGGTGTTGAACAAACTTCCGGAAGAATTTTTGATTTCGCTGTCGCTCTCGCTGGAAACGACCCTGAAAAATTAGCTGAGATGAAAGACGCCGTAATAAAAGGCTTCAAACTTGCTGAGGATATGTGGGGAGGTTCTCTTCCATCAATTTCTCAAAATACTTATGACCGAGTAATGGAGCGTTTTGACGAGTATGAAAAGAGTTTAACAGCAACATCAGCTACAACCGACACAGCTGCTGCCCAATAAGGCAAAAGCTCAAGGAATAGGGGTCAAATCCCCGATAATTTCCTTTTTATATAAATAAATACCTAAAAGAAACCTTTGCCAATATACAGACCGGCAAAGGTTTTTTTAATCAATTATCATCCAACACAAATTTCTCAATATCACAGTCAAATCCAAGATAACACTCAAAAAGCCTTCCCCAAGGGAAATTATAATCCAAAATATCAAATCTTTTGGTGATATATTTTTTCTCACCAATAAAATATATCTTATCTCTAAAAGCGGACAAAACTTCCTCACTTCCGATAACAGGCAAAAGCTTTTCACTTTTCAAAGTATCCTCATAAACAGGAACAAATCTTTCATTTGTCAAAATTCTCTTTCCGCTGACGGTATAAAAACCATCCTCAGCGCAATGTACAGAAAGCAGCCCCAAATGAGATGTTATAAAATCGCAGCTGTCGTCATTATTTTCAGAAAATTGTTTCATTATTCCAAAAACCTGAGCGTGAGCTATCCCAAGACCTATAGCGTTAGCGTTTGTATTCCACGCACTATAGCAGGCGAGTTCATTAACTCCAATTCCCCCTGTTTTTTCCTTTGAGTTTCTAAGCAAAGTTTTAAACAAAGTATTCTGACCAGAAGCCAAAATGTCACCGCTATAAATCTCAATAAGTCCAACATCTCTTCCAATTTTTTTACTTTCCTCCATTTTCTTAATAACATCTCCGACCGAAACAGTCTTATTGCCATAATCAAAAATATATAAATCAATTTTAGAGTTCGTTTTATTTTTTCCGGCACATACAAAGCTCAAATCATTTTTAACAAGAGAATTCACTTTCAAGACATCAAACTGAGCGACCTCACCTTCCGGACTTGTACTATACACATTAAAATCCGAAGAGATATTTTTTCTTTTAGACAAACTTCTGGCATAAATAAGCTGAGGAATCTCGTCCGTGCCAAAAATAAAATTAATATTCTCGCCTTTTCCCTTCAACGCCAAATCAGCCTGACGAGCGCCTCTGTTATCTTTAAGCAATTTATAAATACTTCTTGGGCCATTTGTAATATAATTTCTGGCAAAACTGAATTTAATAGGAGTCCCGTTTTCTCTGGGAATCCACTCAGCGTTTTTTCCATTCATATAAGTTATAAAATCCGGAATTTGAAAATCATCATTACTCACAATAATTTCATCTATCTTCCCATCTTCCTGCATCCTCATCAGCTTTAAAAATATATCGGACACAGAGGAAAAAGGCATAATATATTTAGACAGATAACTCTTATATGGCTCAATCCACCTATAAACAGCGTCAAAATGTTTAATAAAGTCCTGTTCCCATTGTTCCAAAGCCTCGTCACCAAGTTCAGTCCGTTTATTTGTCACATAACTCCATTCCATAATAAGCTGAACAGGATTAACTCTTGAAAATTTCATCTCAATATAACTTTTATCCTCACATCCATTATTACACTTAGTATAATAATATCCCAAACCATGATATTTTTTATTATCTCTCCATATATCATTCATACGAGTTTCCGGAAGTGTTCTTGGCATAGAGACATTAACATAATATTTAGGCTTCCGATAATTTGAGACAAGCTCATCAAGTTCTGAGAGAGCCTTCTGATAATCCAAGTAATTATCACCGCATCTGCTTCCGACAAGACCCGCCGTCATATAAGACGAGGTATTTATAATAACTGTAGTATCCTCATTATCAGCCTTAGATACAGCATCTCTAATCTGTTCCCTAACTTTTTCACTTTTTACAAATCTATTGTAGCTGGCGTTTATGGGAAACATATCAAGAACATCTTTATCAGGTGCGAAAAACTCTTCGCCATTAAGTTTCCCAAGTTTATCCAAATAATCCAAACTAACGGGTCTGCCGTCTATCGGGGCGGTAACAATCTCACCAAACACACAAGAAACCACAACAACAAACACCAACGCCATTACACCAAAAAAAACAACTGTATTTCTCAAAAAAATCATTTTCTTCACAACACTCCTTTAACACCAAAATAACTTAAAGGCTAAAGACCTTGGGCGTTGCCCAAACCCCACAAGCTTTCTTGAAAGAAAGCTTAGCAAAGAACTTCAGTGCGAAACTATCGTTTCGCTGACAAATATCAACCCTTCACGGCAAAAACGATAGTTTTTTCTTATCAAAGTTTAGGGTCAAGCCCTTTTTAAAGGGCTTGCAGGGTATGGGACAGCGTCCCATGGTTTTAACTTAACGCATATGGGCAGAACCCTCAATGTTTTTCTTTTCTCATTTTTCTTTTTTAACAATAGCCTTAATCCTGTCAAAAGACTCATCGCTGATAACATGCTCAACACGGCAAGCGTCCTGAGCGGCAACTTCATCGCCGACCCCAATAGATATAAGATACTCGGTAAGAATTAAGTGCCTCTCATAAATTTTCTCCGCAATCTCCTGCCCCGACTCAGTAAGCAAAATTTGATTAAGCCCGTCCACTTTCACATGTCCAGCCTGTTTAAGAACAGACATAGCCTTGCTAACACTCGGTTTTGAAAAATTAAGCTCATTAGCGATGTCAACAGCTCGAACGTAGCCGTTTCTCAACTTCAAAATCAAAATAGTCTCAAGATAATTTTCTCCCGATTCCTGAATTTTCATAAACCAATTCCTCCAAATCTCAACCAAATACTTTCTGAGCATAACCAACAGAGGCAAGAGCGTCTTTTCCATAAAAATCAGCACCAATCACGTCAGCGTAATCCTCATTCAAAACAGCTCCTCCAACCATAATTTTACAATCAGGCTTAACTTTTCGAACCGCTTTTATAGTTTTTTCCATATTAACAACTGTTGTGGTCATAAGCGCGCTAAGTCCCAAAAGCTTAATATCCTCCTCAACCACCTTATCGGCTATAACAGAAACCGGAACATCTTTTCCGAGGTCAATAACATCAAAACCATAATTTTCAAGAAGAGCCCTTACAATATTTTTTCCAATATCATGAATATCCCCCTCAACAGTAGCGATAACAATTTTTCCTTTTTTCTCCTGAATAGAACCACTTTGGCTCAAAAACTCAGAAATAGCGGAAAAAGCGCTTTTAGCCGTTTCAGCGCTCATAATAAGCTGAGGCAAAAAATATTTACCTTTTTCATATCCGTCTCCCACAATATCAAGAGAGGACACAATATAATCATTAATAACTCTCATAGGCTCTTTTTGTTCCTCAGTGAGAAGCCTTTTTGTTTCCTCAAAAGCGCCGTCTTTAACACCCTTAACAATAAGTTCTTTAAGAGACGGCTCTTTTTTTCTGACAGCGGCGACTCCAACGGTAAGTCCCGCACCCAAGTCAATATTCAAGTCACTTTGACGAGAGATATATTCCGAGCAGCCGGAATCAATTCCATACAATATATTATAAGCGCTTATAGTGTCAATCATAGGTTTTGACAAAGGATTTATTATACAAGCGTTAAGCCCTGACTGAAGAGCGAGAGCCAAAAAAGTAGTATTAACAAGACTTCTGTTAGGAAGGCCAAATGATATATTTGAGATACCCAAAACAGTTTTAACCCCAAGCTCATCTCTGACAAGAGTCAATGCTCTTAAAGTTTCCCGAGACTCTTCCTGCTGAGCGCTCACAGTCAATGTAAGGGTATCAATAATAATATTTTTTTTAGATATACCATATTTCTGAGCTGTCTCAACGATTTTACGGGCGATATCAAGACGGCCCTCAGCGGAAGGAGGAATACCATCCTCATCAATACAAAGTCCAACAACAACTCCGCCGTATTTTTTAACAGCGGGAAAAACCTTTTCCATAATTTCCGCTTTACCGTTTACAGAATTCACAAGAGGCTTACCATTATAAACTCTAAGAGCCTTTTCAATAACCTCAGGTGTGGAACTGTCAATTTGAAGAGGAAGATTTACAGATGCCTGAATTGTTCTTATAGCCTCAATCATCATTTCCGTTTCATTAATTTCAGGCAAACCCACGTTTACATCAAGAACATCAGCGAAATTATCTGCCTGAGACAACGCCTCTCCAAGTATATAATCCATATTACGGGATTTAAGAGCTTCCTTAAATTTCTTTTTTCCGGTAGGATTAATTCTCTCACCTATAACAATAGGTTTTTTATCTATAACAACAGCTTTAGAATAAGAGCAAACAACTGTCAAATCCTTTTCAGAAACAGACGGAGGAACAATATCCCGACAAAGCTCAACAGTTTTTTGAATATGTTCCGGGGTTGTCCCACAGCATCCACCGATAAACCAGGCCCCCTCCTCAGCGAATTCTTTCATACACAAAGCGAACTCCTCAGGTGAGACATCATAAACAGTTTTTCCATTCTCAATTCTTGGAAGTCCGGCGTTGGGCTGAACAAGAATAGGAATAGAGGCTATTTTAACAAGCTTGTCAAAAAGGCTCTTAATTTGAACAGGCCCAAGACCACAATTAATTCCCAAAGCGTCCGCGCCAAGCCCCTCAACAAGAGCCGTCATAACAGCAACGTCTGCTCCCGTAAGAGCGAAACCTTTCTCATCAAAGGTCATAGTACAAATAACCGGCAAAGAAGTATTCTCCTTAATAGCCAGCAACGCCGCCTTAACCTCATACGTATCAGACATAGTCTCAAGAATAACAAGGTCAGCCCCCGCCTTTTCCCCGGCGACAGCCGAGCGTTTATAAATCTCATAACAATCCTCAAAATCAAGTTCTCCAAGAGGCTTAAGAAGCTTTCCGACTGAGCCCATATCAAGAGCGATAAATTTATCTTTCAGCTCCAAAAGAGCGATAGCCTGTTTAACATTGTCTATTCCATATTTAATAATTTCCTCAACGTTATCATATTTTGTCGAATACGCTCCAAAAGTGTTGGCTGTTATAATATCAGCGCCCGCTTTAAGGTAACGCATATGAATATCAATAACGATTTCAGAGTTTGTAATATTAAGAGTTTCCGGCAATTCTCCGGTTTTAAGCCCGCTTTTTTGAAGCATAGAGCCCATAGCTCCGTCAAAAAACAAAATTTTTTTCCCAAATAAATCTTTTATACTCATAACTTCAATCCTTTTCACGTTGTTATCATAAAAACAAAAAGTAAATACAGTATACCCCTTAATCATATAAAAAAACAAGGAAACGCTCACCAAAGCGGCATTTCCCCAAATTTAATTTTTATTTTCCCAAAACTCGCAAATAATTGATACCAAAGACAGCGCCTAAAGTTTTAATCAATAATCTTAGCCTTTTCCTCTTTTTTAAGCTGTTCCAAAAGTGACGCGGTAAGCTGAGTATCAAGATAGTTAAGCCCGCGATTAACAAACTCAACAACTTTTTCTCTCAATGTCGCGTTTCTCATTTTATAGGCGACAATATCATACAAATTAGCGATATGTAAAATTCTGGCTCCCAAAGGAATATCAAGCCCCTTAAGACAAAACGGACCATATCCGTTAAAAGTCTCAAATTGGTACTTTACATTATCAGAAAGAGGTGTTGAGAGAGTAATATTCTCCAAAATCCTTTCCGAAAAATTCGCTTGAAACATTCTAAGAGAATTATAGTCAGCGTCATATCTTTTTATTGTTTTAAGACGTTCTAATTCCTCATCAGACATAGCGAGTTTTCCGACATCATGCAAAAGAGCGGATTGAACAAGTACCTTCAAATCCTCCATTTCCAAAGAAGCGGCTTTTCCAATCATCTCAGCGTATTTAGCGACTCTGTGAGAATGGTCACCCTTATCAGGGTCACGCAAATCACAAGCATCGGCGAAAGCGTTCAAAAGTTTATCATAGTTTTCATATTTCTCACTATATAAGTTTTCATACTTATAGTATAATACCTCATAATTTTTACTAAGCTCAGCGTTAACTTTATCTTTCTCATAACTTTTTATAGCCTCAAGAAGAGTAAGCATCAAATCCTTATTATCCCATGGCTTCAACATATAGCGGTAAATACCAGCTTTATTTATGGCGTTAATAATTCCATCTATAGCGGAATATCCTGTCAGCATAATTCTCTTTATTCTGGGGTCGCGTTCTCGAACTTTTATAAGAAGTTCGTCACCTTTCATAATAGGCATAATATAATCGCTTATAAAAACAGAGACATCCCTGCCAGCAGCGATACAATTATCAAGAATTTTAAGAGCGTCAGGTCCGCTTTGAGCCTTTTCAATCAAATAATTATTTCCAAACCAGGCCTCAAGCTGTTCATATAACATGGTCAAAAGCAACTTTTCATCATCAACGCATATTATTGTTGAGCGCATAAAATACCCCTCCCTAAGCCTCCTCAAAAAAGAACGCTATTTTTTATTTAATTATACCACAAATAACCTCAGCACACAATACGCAAATTTGAAATCACTCTAAAACTGTATTAAGAGTCTATCTAAAAACTATTAAAATTTCATTCAATGAAAATAATATCATTAGCATTGAATTAAATATTTTTTTCAGACAATATTTGTATCAATAATAAAGTTTCGAAAGAAGTCTAATAAAATAATCAGTTGACTGAATAATTCCATTGATATATTATATATATATTAGCCTTAGAGCGTTTCCTGTAATCTAAGGAAATAATAACAATAAATATAGATAGAGGTGTGGTACAGTGAACAGCTTAAATAAAAAAATCGGAATAATAGGCGGCGGTCAGCTTGGAAAAATGATGATACAAGAAGCTAAAAAAATGGGATTTTATATAACTGTCCTAGACCCAACGGAGAAATGTCCATGTGATAGTATATGCGATGAACATATAATAGCCGACTTTGACAATAGAGAAGCGATACGACTTCTCTCCTCAAAATCAGATGTTGTAACATATGAGTTTGAGCATATCGACTATAAAGAACTTATGGCGTTAGAAGCTGAGGGTAAAAAAATATACCCAACAGCAAAAAGCCTAAAAATAATACAAAACAAAATGACCCAAAAACAAGCTTTAAAAAAAGGCAATATTCCGACAGCGGATTTTATAGCTACAAAAACAGAGAACGAAATATATAAAGCGGGAGAAACATTTGGCTATCCGTTTATTTTAAAAACCTGCACAGGGGGATATGACGGAAAAGGAAACGCTTTGGTAAAAGACAAAGAATCTGTTACTGAAGCCTTTAAAGCTCTGGGAAGCGGAAAAACACCTTTAATGGCCGAAAAATTTGTAAACTTCAAAATGGAGATTTCTGTTCTCGCCTGCCGAGGCTTAACAGGAGAAACAAAAGTTTATCCTGTCGGCGACAACCGCCACATAAACAACATACTTCACGAGACAATAGTCCCCGCGAAAATAAATGAGGATACAACTGAAAAATCAATGGAACTCGCGGAAAAAGTAATGGAAGTTTTTGAGGGAATAGGAATGTTTTGCGTAGAGATGTTTGTAACGGAGGATAATGATGTTTTAATAAATGAGGTTGCCCCAAGACCCCATAATTCAGGGCACTATTCGATAGAGGGCTGTATCACAAGTCAATTTGAGAATCATATAAGAGCGATAACGGGGCTTCCTCTTGGAAGCACAAAGCTCATAAGACCGACAGTAATGATAAATCTGCTTGGGGAAGAAAGCTCAACAGGAACAGCGGAAGTTGTCGGCGCTGAGGACGCGCTAAAAACAGAAGGATTAAAACTTCACATATACGGTAAAAAAATAACATCTCCAAGACGAAAAATGGGTCACCTGACTGTCACGGCAAAAGACATAGACTCAGCCATTGAAAAGGCCGAAAAAGCGTTTGAGAAAATAAAAATCATCTCAAAGGAGAATTAAAATGCGTATAATAGTTGGACTGGGAAACCCAGGAAATGAATATAAATGGACAAGACACAACGTAGGTTTTGAGGTAATATCAAAATTAGCCTATGACTATAATATAGAGATAAACAAATCAAAATTCAAAGCTATGATTGGCGATGGAATTATAGACGGACAAAAAGTATTATTGGTAAAACCACTGACATATATGAACTTAAGCGGAGAGAGTGTTATACAAATAATAAACTTTTACAAAGAGGATATAGAAAACCTCATAGTTATATGTGATGACATAAATCTTCCCATTGGAGGAATACGAATACGTCAAAAAGGGAGTGACGGTGGACAAAAAGGATTAAGAAGCATAATCTCAACACTTAACACAGACACGTTTCCCAGAATTCGAGTAGGAATAGGAAGCAAACCCAACGGCTGGGACTTAAAAAATTATGTGTTAAGCAGATTTACAGAAGAAGAAAATGCCGACATAATAAAAGGGATAACTGACGCCGGCAACGCCGTCATAAAAGTCATAAACGGCAAAATCTCAGATGCCATGAACACCTACAATAAAAAAACAAAAGAAAAACATTAAAAATTTTATGGAGTACTGAGCGTATCTAAAAACTAAATTTTAAGTTGATTGACTATACACGTTATCATAAGTTTTCAAATACACTCTAATCTTATTTTTCAAATTTATAGCAATTCAATTTATTAATAGACTTCTTTCGAAACCGCAAAATTATGCCAATGCAACAATAAAATATTTCATTCAATGTTTTAGTAAAAGGCGTTTTGTTTTTTAAACGCCGAAAGCGTTAAAAAGCATTGAATTAAATATTTCTTTCAGACAATATTTGTATCAATAATAAAGTTTCGAAAGAAGTCTAATAATAAAATTTAGAGTTAAGCCCTTTTTAGAGGGCTTGCTGATATGAGCGGAGCTCACATTTTTTTGCTCATCTTTTTATTGTTTTGCTGTAACCGCTGAGGAGGAGGTAATAAAAATGGAAAACGCGCTTTTGGAACCGCTGACAAAAATGGAAAATTTCATAGAACTTACCAAATCGGTTTCAAATGGGCAAACCCCGGTTCTAGTTTCAGGGGCTTTAAGCTCACAAAAATCTCATTTAATAAATGGCATTTTAAATTCTTTAAACGCGCCGTCGCTGATAGTAACCGAAAACGAACTAAGAGCGAAAGAGATATATGAAGACCTTCAATTTTTCAAAAAAAACAACGTTATGCTGTATCCGTCAAAAGATATAATTTTTTACAGTGCGGACATCAAAAGCACGGATATAATAAAAAACCGTTTTGAGATAATCAGTAATATCGCTTTTAACAACGAAAATGAAAATAAAAATAATTTCTCAATAGTTCTTTCTGTCGAGGCTCTGTTTGACAAACTTGTTCCAAAATCTCGTTTTAAAGACTTCATAATTAAAATTGAAGAGGGAATGTCTCTTTCTATTGATAAACTTTGCGAAAAACTAATATTTATGGGATATGAGCGCTGCGAACTTGTTGAGGGAGGAGGACAATTCGCTTTAAGAGGCGGAATAATGGATATATTCCCTTCCGTTTCAAAATCAGCCGTAAGAATTGAGTTTTGGGGCGATGAAGTTGACACAATTCGAAGTCTTGACAGCTTTTCCCAGCGTTCGGTCGAAAGACTCTCAGAAGTGACAGTTTATCCGTGCAGAGAGCTGGTTTATGACGATAAAGAACTCTCTGAGGCAATCACGAAAATAAAAAAAGAATTCAAATCAACTTTGTCATTAATGACAAAAAAATCAATGTCAACAGAAATTGAAAATATAAAAGAATATATAGGGGAAGCGATAGAAAACTTAGAGGAAAATAAAAGTATCTCAGGAATCGACAGATATATCAACTTTTTTTATGAAAACCACGAAAGTCTTTTAGACTATCTTCCAAAAGACACAATAATCATATATGACGAGCCAAACAGAATAAAAGAACGCTCAAAAAGGGTTTTGTCCGAATTCTCAGAAAGTATAAAAGGCCGAATAGAAAAAGGCTCAATGCTTCCGTCCTCGGTAAATATAGTTTTTTCTTACGAGGATATTCTAAAAAAAAGTTCTGATTTTAAAGAAATACTTTTTTCAGGAATAGTAAAAACCATCAAAGACTTCAAACCAAAATCCATTTATGATTTTCTTATAAAATCATCCGGAATATTTAAAAACAATTTTGAGATGCTTCTTGAAGATATTAGGTTTATGGTTTCAAAAGACTACCGAATTATTTTTCTCGCAGGAAACACAACTCGTTGTGAGCGGATTGTAAAAGAGTTAAACTCAAACGATATAACAGCTTTTTTCTCTGAAAACCCTGAAAGACTTAAAATGAGCAAACGAGTTGTATATGTCATAAGAGGAAGTCTTCACAGCGGATTTGAATACGTAAATGAAAAATTCGCGGTAATAAGCGATAAAGAAATTTTCGGAGCTGAGAAAAAAAAGCGAAAGCCAAAGAAAAATAAAAACGGAATAAAAATAGAAAATTTTTCTGATTTAAAACAAGGCGACTATGTTGTTCACGACAATCACGGAATAGGCATTTTCAGAGGTGTTGAAAAAATAACGACAGACGGAATAACAAAAGACTATATAAAAATCGGCTATGCTGATGACGGAAACCTCTATGTCGCGATAAATCAAATGGATATGGTTCAAAAATATATAGGCGGGGAAGCGAATCTGCCAAAGCTCAATAAACTTGGCGGCACTCAGTGGACAAAAGCAAAAACCAAAGCAAAAAAAGCAGCGTATATTCTGGCTCAAGACCTAGTCGACTTATACGCTAAAAGACAAGGGATAAAAGGCTTTGTCTATTCGGAAGACACCATATGGCAAAAAGAATTTGAGGATTCTTTTCCATTTGACGAGACAGACGACCAATTAATAGCGATAGAAGATGTAAAAAGAGATATGGAAAGCGGAAAAGTTATGGATAGACTAATCTGCGGAGATGTTGGCTTCGGCAAAACCGAAGTAGCTCTCAGAGCGGCATTCAAAGCGGTACAAGACTCAAAGCAAGTGGCATACCTTGTTCCGACAACAATTCTGGCCCAGCAGCATTTCAATACATTTATTTCCCGTATGCGTGACTTCCCGGTAAAAGTGGAGATGATGTCCCGATTCCGCACGCCAAAGCAGCAAAAAGACATTATAAAAGGGCTGAAAAACGGCAGCGTTGATATCGTTATCGGAACCCATCGAATACTGTCAAAAGACTTGGAGTTTAAAAATTTAGGACTTATAATAGTTGACGAGGAACAGCGTTTTGGAGTCGCCCACAAAGAAAAAATGAAGTCAATAAAAGACAATGTAAATGTTTTAACTCTTACTGCAACTCCAATTCCAAGAACACTTCATATGAGTCTAACTGGAATAAGAGACATGAGCATACTAGAGGAACCGCCAAACGAGAGGCTCCCGATTCAGACATATGTTATGGAATATAATAACGAGTCTGTAAAAGACGCCATTCACAGGGAATTAGCAAGAGGCGGACAGGTATATTACCTTCATAATCGAGTAAAAAACATTTCAGAGACAGCGTCAAGACTTCAAAACCTTGTTCCTGAAGCTGTAGTGGCGTTCGCTCATGGTCAAATGAGTGAACGGGAGCTTGAAAATATAATGCTTGAGTTTATGCAGGGAAACATAGATGTTCTGGTATGCACAACAATAATCGAAACAGGGCTCGATATTCCAAACGTAAACACAATTATAATCCAAGACGCCGACTGTATGGGTTTATCACAGCTTTATCAGCTCAGGGGCAGAGTAGGACGTTCAAACAGAAGCTCATTCGCTTATCTTATGTATAAGAAAAATAAAGTCTTACAAGAAGTTTCCGAAAAAAGGCTCCAAACCATAAAAGAATTCACTGAATTTGGCTCAGGATTTAAAGTGGCGATGAGAGACCTTGAGATAAGAGGAGCCGGAAATCTTCTTGGAGCCGAACAGCACGGTCATATGGATGTGGTAGGCTATGATATGTATTGTAAACTTTTAGACCAGGCAATATTAGAACTCAAAGGAGAAACCCCTCCGGAAGAATTCGAGACCCTTGTGGATATAAATATAAGCGCGTATATACCCGAAAAATATATTCCCAACGAGGAGCAAAAATTAGAGATGTACAAGCGGATTTCAGAAATACAAAATCAAAGTGACTTTTTTGATATTCAGGACGAGCTGGAAGACCGTTTCGGACAAATTCCCAACTGTGTCCAAAATCTTTTGGACATTGCCGAAATGAAAAGTGCCGCTCACAAAATAGGAATTATAAGCGTAATACAAAAGAAAGAAAATATTATATTAAAATTCAAGGACAATTCCGATGTAGACATACAAAAACTCCTCGAAACCGTAAAGAAAAACAGCGAATGTCTTTTATTAAGCGGAGGCGCCTCTCCATATTTAACCTACAAAACCGAAAAAGCCGAAGGCAAATTTATCCCCCATTTAAAAAACTGTCTTTTAGAAATATTATAAATACAAAATGGCTCCGCCCCATATGTGTTAAGTTAAAACCATGGGACGCTGTCCCATACCCTGCAAGCCCTTTAAAAAGGGCTTGACCCTAAACTTTAATAAGCAAAAACTATCGTTTTTGCTTAAAAGTTTATTATTCTTTCGGCGAAACGTAGTTTCGCTTAAAAGTTTTTGTCTCGCTTTTTTCAAAAAGCGAGCGGAGTTTGAGGCTCAGCCTCAAGGTCTTTATTAACTTAGTGCGTATGGGGCTGAGCCTGCGTTCTTTATAGTCAATCAACTTGAAAATAAAAAAAGAGGCGAGACAA
>CATJCJ010000293.1 GCA_949738935.1 uncultured Eubacteriales bacterium
AATACAACAGAAAAAATTTTATCAAGGCAAAAATTGACTTACTCAAAGAGGGAGATATAATTACAATCGGAAATGACAATTATACTTTTTTAGGAAATAATTTAGGTCGTTTACAGGTAATTCCGGAAAATTTAAAAGCGGAATATCATTTTAGTGTCAATAATTTATCCACTCATAAACCGGAGTATTTTATCCACGATTTTACTCTTGAAAGAAACGATTTTGAAATCAATACACCGGAAATTACTCCAATACTTCCGTTTTACAAAGATAGTTTTGAAAACTCAAAAGATAAAGGTGAAATTGATTTATGGATTGAAAGTCACAAAGAAAATATAAGATGCGGAAATTATATCTCAGATAATTATGATAAATTTTATAGTAACAATATTTTCAGCAGCAATGATTTTGCGGATAATCTTTTACAGGAGTTTTCTCTTGAAAGAATTATTTATGTTGCCGCAAGGAACGTAAACGATTATGACGGAAGATACAGCCAAACAAGCAAAGAAGAAAGCAAAAAATATCGTTTCGCCGACCAAAAAGAAGAAAACGATCCTACAAGAGAATATATTTATAATGTTCACCCAACTTTGGCAAACGATTTATTTGAAACTCTTATTGACAGAAAAAGAGAGCTTGAAATTCAAAAATCTGAAATTCAAGAAACAGCCACAAATAAAGAAAACGACAGCAAAGAAAATAAATCCTCAATTCATTTTGGTATGCTTGGAAACGGAATAACAGTTTATGATATTTCAAAAACAGACAAAATAACAAACGATTATCCGACAGTCGCTCATATTTCCGATGAGGGCAATATCAATTATTATAACAATAACTTAAAAGCGGAAGATGTGGCGCTTATTGAGAAACAGGCGGAACGGCAAAAAGAGGAATTTACAGAAAGTTGGAATAAACTTTCAATAGCTGATAAATATACTAAAATTCTTGACAGCGCTAATATTACTCAGCAAGTAAATATTACAAAAGAACAACTCTCGATGGAAGAAAAGGTAAAAAAATATGAACATAGTATAATTTTTAAAGATGAATCTTTTCCTGATATAAATACAGAAAATATTATTGATGTGAATAACTCAAAAACAGACACAAAAATTGTATTAAGTGTAGATTTTACAGAAAATCCACATTTGTACGATTTTCTTACAAATAATAATATTGGCAATTCAAATTTATCTTTTGCTTTAGCGAACGCAATATTTGAATATCTTGATGAAAAAGCGGCTGCTGAATATGAGGGTGGATATGATAAGACTGATTTTACCATTCGCACAGTTATAAATGGTAAGGAAAATACAGATTATTCTTATGAGGGCAAATTTGATATAGGAGATGGAGAAAAAAACGGCGGAGGTTCAATCATCAATCACATCAAAATGTTTAATGAGTGGATAGCTGAAAAAAATCCTTATAATGACGATGAAACAGTCACAAGGTCTAATTCTGTATTAAAAAATTTTATTCCGCTTTTAGAAAAAAGCTCAGTTTTAACTGAGGAAGAAAAAATAATATTTGAAAACTTCAAGAAAAAATATCCTGTTATCAAAGAAACTATTAATAATAAAGAACAAAATGAAAGCGAAAAATCTGATATTGTAAAGGCGCTTGAAAATGGTCAGACAATTTATTTTAGCGATACTCCTGTTCCTATGATTGCCGACGGAAATAAAAACTATTTTTCTAATCAAAAGTTATCACAGGAAAATGACGGAACTTTCAAACTCACAGGCAGGGTTTCCCGTGGATTGATTAATCCACACGATTTTGAAATTTCTTTTGATAGCGTTGAAAAAGCCGAAAAATATATAAAATCAGGCAATATAGAATATTACATCGAAAATTCCAAACAAAGCATTGAAGATGAAAAAACAGTTTCTGAAAAAAATAATTCTGAAAAAGAAGCGCCTGAAGAAAAAATAACTGCTGAGCAACTTAAAATCGGCGATGTTATAAAATTTCCCGATATTATATGGAAAGACGCTGTTACAGGAAAAGAAACCGTATTGCAGCCTGAATACGGCGTTATAAGAGATATAAATGACAATATTATAGATATTCAAAGTTACTCGGATATAGGCTTACAAAATGATAACGGAAGAAGAGGACAATCAATATCATTGCTTAACCGACAAGGCTTTGAGTATATCGGAACGGAAAATAAAATAAAATCAAAGGAAAAATTAGACGAAGTAACAAAAAACGTTATCGAACCTATTATCCAGACAAAACAGTTAAGTCTTGAAAACATCGTAAATTATAATACAAAAGAAAAAATCAACGCTGAAAATTTTCGTATAACCGATGACCAATTAGGTGTTGGAACAGCGAGTGAAAAATATCAGAACAATATAAACGCTGTAAAAACACTTATAGCCATTGAAAATGAAAACAGACAAGCGACTCCCGAAGAACAGGAAATACTCTCAAAATATATTGGCTGGGGAGGACTGCCTGATGTTTTTGACGAAAGAAAACCTAACTGGCTTAAAAAATACGGAGAACTTAAAGAATTGCTTACAGAAGAAGAATATATTTCCGCACGTTCTTCTGTTTTAAACGCGCATTATACATCTCCAACTGTTATAAACGCAATATATAAAGGCTTGGAAAACTTAGGTTTTAAAGGCGGCAGAGTGTTAGAGCCGTCAATGGGCGTGGGAAACTTTTTCGGCTGTATGCCCGAAAATTTATCAGATAAAACAAGACTTTACGGAGTGGAATTAGACAGCGTAAGCGGAAGAATAGCGAAACTGCTTTATCCAAAATCAAATATACAAATTAAAGGCTTTGAAAAGACAAATTTTCAAAGCAATTTTTTTGACGCCGCAATCGGCAATGTTCCTTTCGGAGATTATCGTGTTAATGATAATAATTTTAAAAGTAATGCCCTTATTCACGATTTTTTCTTTCAAAAATCACTTGATAAAATTAAACCCGGCGGAGTTATCGCTTTTATAACAAGCAAAGGAACACTTGATAAAAAAGATAATTCCATAAGAAAATATCTTGCCGAAAGAGCAGATTTATTAGGCGCCGTAAGGCTTCCAAACGAAACTTTTAAGGCAAACGCAGGAACAGACGCAACATTTTACGATATTATATTTTTGCAGAAAAAAGACCATATTTCAGACTTTACAAAAGAAATCACACCCGCTTGGGTAAATGTTGGCGTAAATGAAAAAGGTTTTGAGATAAACAACTATTTTATTGAAAATCCTGAAATGATATGCGGAGAAATGATAACTGTAACGGGCGCTTACGGACTTAAAGCGGCTTGCAAAAGCTTTGATGATAAAGATTTTTCGGAAACTTTAAACAGCGCCGTAAGCAAAATAAAAGGCAA
>CATJCJ010000294.1 GCA_949738935.1 uncultured Eubacteriales bacterium
ACTCGCCTTCTTCTTTGTTGTTGTAATAATCGATGAAAAGCGGTATTACTTTAGCAATATCCGATTTATTCATGATTTTGTAGGTCATTTTCTTCTCCTAACTTAACTTTATAAAATAGTCAATTGCTTAAATACACATAGTTTTAGCCACTATATTTTTTTACACTTAAACAAGTTCCAAATCCTTGTGCAAAAAATTTCCATTGATATTTTCTGATTGAGATAATTCAACATAAATTTCTGTTAATGATAATTCAATAGCTGCGTAATAAATTTCCTCATTTGTCTTTAAGAAAAAGAAACCATCATTTTTATCAACAAGTGGATAACACGAAAAATACCCATGCTGATTAAAAAACTCTATTTCATGTTTAATCTTTTCTGTGTATGACAATTTATCTTCACTACTGCTGTCAATTATTTGGGCTATCGGAACAATCTCCTTGTTAATAGAACTATTTGCTTTTGCAATTATATCGGGCAAAGAAATATCTCCATATTTTCTGATATATTTCAGCACTTGTCTTATCGGCTCTTTATTGGAATAACTGCTTAAGTACGATACAGAAGCGATCATGATAAATTCATTTCTTGTACGGGAAACGGCAACATTTATTCTTCTGCGATCAGACAAAAACTTAGTTTTTGTCTGAGAACGAGTAGTGCAATATATTACTATATCCGCTTCATCTCCTTGAAACGAATCAACGGTATTTATAAAAATATTGTTTTCTTCGTATTTATCAAAACCGTTATTTATAAGGAGCCGTATTATGTAAGCCTTCTGACCCTTGTATGGCGTTATGACCGCTATTTTTGAATTATCTCCTTTCTCTTTTATTTGCTTTAATAAATGCAATATATATCTTGCTTCGTAATGATTGATGGGAGATGACCCTTTATTTACGGTTTCAAAATATTCTTTCTCATTGCTCATGTCAATCAATGATAAATTGCATTTGCCGTATATTGGCTTTTTAGAGTCTGTGCCGGCACCGTTTCTCAGTTTTCCGTTATAAAATATGTTGCTTATCATTGTACCGATTACGGCCGGCATTCTGTATTGTGTATCTAACGATGTTTTATTTTCATCGGGGCAGCTTTCAAATAATTTTTGAAAATAGCTCACGTCAAAAATTTCTTTTTTACAATATTGGCGCTCATCAAGCTCGATTTTTTCTTCATCGTATAACGCGGGATTTATTACGGCGGGCAATTGCTTATGATCACCGATAATAACAGCTTTTTTCGCCTGAAGCATGGGTATTATCAGTTCGGGTGCCAATGCTTTTCCCGCTTCGTCTATAACTACCAGATCGAACACCAATTTGTCAATTCCGATGCCCTTTCGGGACAAACCCACACAAGTCGCGCCGATAATTTTGTGGTTGCGTATTATCAGCTCCCCTACGTCAGGATTATACCCGTAGCTTCTCTCGATTTTTCTCAGCCAATTTTTGGAAAGCTCGCGGATAACCGCATCTTTGGAATCATTGGTATTTTTTCTTATACGGTTTATATAGTCCTCGTATTTCTTTTCATAGCTCATGTCATATACTTCCGGAGCTATTCTGTCGGGTCTGCCACAGCGGATTATGTCATCTTTATTAAAGGGCATATTGTCTTTTACCAAGCCCTTTATAACATTGTCCACGGCAACATTGTCCTTTGAAACGATCAGCACCTTGGAATGCGGATCACGTTGGATTGTCTGCGCGATCAGTTCTCTTATAACCGTTGTCTTTCCCGTTCCGGGAGGACCTTGAATAAAAAACAGGTTATTTTCATTTAAGCTTTTGACCAGGGAATTGTATTGGGATTCATTTTCTTTTATGCCGTTATTATACAGCATATCTAATTCTTTATTATCACATGACGGTATGATGTAATTCCCGTTGAGCATATAAAGCTGCAGCGCGTTATTTCGCAGACAACCGATTTTAAATTTGTGCAGTGCCTGAAGCTGTCTTCGTTCCGCTGTTCCGTCATTTCTTTTATATATTGTAATTTCGGGTAATGATGTTAATCCATTTGCTATTTCATCAGCGTCTCTAACAGTTCCCTCTGATAAGGGAATAATCACATTAAAGGATTCACAAGTGGGACTTATTTCAACCTCGTAATATGTCTTGTCGTATTCCGTAAAAAATACGGCGTTTGAATGGGTATTTTCCGTTTCCGTAGATATTTTGTCATAATATTTTTTCAGAAGCTCTGGATCGGTAGCTTTAAACGTTAAAGTTTTTCCTTTGTCGTTTAGCAGTTTGCGTTTCGGTATACCGTCTGTTTTACAGGTAATGGATGCGCCTTTTTCGACATATCTTTTTAACACGCTTGTTATATTTTCCCACGCGGAAAAATAACGCATACCGTCCTGACTGTTCTTTAGCTTGTGCTGAAGATCAAATTCCTTGTAAATTGTCAGGATTACGTCGTTCATATTGTCAAAAACCTGTTTTTTGTTCTCCGTATTGACAAAATCGTAATAATCGTCTTCATAAATAACATTGATTACGGCGTAAAAAGGAATGAAAATGTCGTCTGCCGTCAGCTTTTTTCCTTCGACAAAGTCTTCAAGCCATAAGTAATGTCTGTTATCGTTATCCGATTTTATTTTCGCCAGCATTGTGAGATGCTCCCCGAATTGGAGCTTAACCTCGTCAAGCTCCAATATACTGTTATCCGTTTCCGAAACAGGCGCTATTTTAACATCACGAAGATCCGTGCCGACAGCGTAATAGCTCACAAAGCTTTCCGCTTTTTCGTTGGGAAGTATAAGTGGAATTTCTTGAAAATCAAGTGAGATATCGGCGTCCTCGCTTCTTTGGCTTACCTTATACACCACTCTTTTTTCCGTATTCGAATAATATTCGTTTAACGGAAACACGGTTATTTCCGAGCCAATTACGGGGTACCTGTAGAAATTATATAGATTTTTGGCGCTTAAGTCGAGGCGCATATCTTTTCCGTAGGTAAGAAAAACGCTTTTATAATCCGAGCTGTAGCCGTCTACCTTAGCCTCCACTCCCGTAAAGCCGCCACTTTTCGCCACCTGCTTATATCTTCCGTGCTGTATGGAATAAACATAGCTGTATTTATTCGCGTCAAAGCCGATTTGTTGGACAGCGATATTATTACCCAACACTTCCTTGCGGTAAAAATCATAATCGGAAATATAAAAGCATATATCCATACACTCGTGAAGAGTGACCTTTCCTTCGCCTGTTTTTTGGTCAAAGCTGTCGGAGGATAAAAATATAAGCTTATTGTTATAGGGAAACTCTTTTGGAAGCGTATAAGAAAAAAATATGTCCTCATCGTTATTGCAGCGATCGTATATTTTCGACAAGTTGGACTCATACTTTTTTAAATATCTCTGATACGCCTTAGCCTTATTTTCCGCTTCCTTCAGCTCTTCTCGCAAAAGCTTAAAGGAATTGTACCTTAAAGCGGAATTATGGTTGACCTTGTTTTCCTTAAGCTTATCCAAAGCGCTTTCTATGTCCTTCAGCAAAACATTCTCCACATAATCGCTACGGTCTTTAAGGTCTTTTAAAATAAGTTCAAGTATTTTCGGCTTCGCTTCCGCCTTAAGAATTTCCAACCGCCTTATGTTTTCCTGCTCGATTTCAACCCGCATCTCCGCTGCGTAACTATCGGTCAGTTCACTGATACGCTTCTCGTTTTTCGCGCTCTCTTCTTTCATCAAACGATTAAGTTCTTTTGAAAGATTATTTCTCTTTTCCTTATCATCTTTAGATAGCTGATCGGCGACAAATGATATGATACGCCGTGAAATTTCAATTCCCAAGCATATGGCAACTTTTGCAATAATAGGGATCATTTTGCTTTACCCCTCAAAATTGTTTTGTAAATATTTTGTGTTTTCACTCAACGAAAGCATAACCTTGGTCGATTCCGTAAGTAATATTTGAATTAAGGGATTATGCGGATCATCGGATATGAGTTGTTTCAATATATTTATAATTTCTTCACAATAATTTATATTTCTTTTATTCTTTTCGCTTATCGATTCAATTATTTTCATATCCCGTTCATGACGCTGCCGCATTTCATCCATTGTTTCTTCATGTGAATCATCGGCTTTTTTTTTGTCGAGTCGAATTCTTTCCATCTCAGCTTGCATTTCGTTGTCGAGTTTTATCCTTTCTTTTTCGAGCCTGCCTTTCCTTTCCTCAATTTGCGATTTAATATCCTTAGATACATTACGAGATTCCAATATTTTATTGCATACGTTTGCCACGGCCTCAATCCCATTGAATACAGTACCAGCGTATTGGCTTACTCTATCAGCTTTTTGTTTTTTTATACTGTTGTATCTTTCCGTTTCTCCATTCAGAAGCTCCTCATGTCTTCTTACTTCGCCGTCAAGACGCATTTCGTTTCTTTGCGCTCTCTTATCGAGCTGATCCCCAACTGTTGATACAATCTTGACAGTTCCATCAGTGTTTTCTTTTATGGTTTCGTTTAAGATTTTTGGAGCCATTTCCGCTAAAAACTCACTTAAATTGGGCATAATAAGTAAATCTCCTTTTTATTTATTAGCCGATTGAAAATACATAAAAGCTATTATAAAGCCATTATTTGGGCATGAATATTATACATTTTCTCCACTTTTTGATGAATAATTTTCATTTGCATTGCTTAAAGCCTTTATTTGCGTTATAAATTTCTTCACATTTTGCAATCGCCTAATTTATTTATCGATTATATATCGATATTTTTCTTAAACTGTTGAATTAAAAGCCTTTTGCAGTCTTCCATGTTTCTTTTTTCTTCTTGGGGAAAATTGCCTTCTTTAACGATTTGTTTGATCCTATTGTCATAAAGATCAATCATCTCTTTTAGCCCCGCTCGCATATCTGCCATGATATTTGAAAGGGCTTTTCGCTCTTCCAGTTGTTGACCGTATGCTTCCTCTTTTTCCTCATTGTATTTTTTTTGCATCTCCTTCCTTCGTTTTTCAAAATCTTTTTTTAAAGCGTTTATATCATTAAGCTTTCTCATAAGGAATTCCTGCTCAAGCTTTTCCCTGTTTTCTTCTTCCGTTTCTTCAAAGCGATCAATCTCATTTTTCAAAAGTTTAGTGTTGTTTTTATCAAGGCAAAGCTTTACGATGCTCCCCATTGAGTCAAAAGCTTTTATGCCTGTGTTAATCCACGCCATTGCGTTACCGAAAGCCATTTCCCGAGCGCTTTCACATAATTCCGGAAAGTCGAGAGCCAATTTCCCGAAAAAAAGAAATGTTGTTTTTTTTTCCATATTATATTACTCCAGTTGTTTCAGACTGTTAAAAGAGATTATACGGTACATTTTCAGTTCCTCGATAACAGGTATCAGGATAAAACCGTTCTGTACATTTGCTTCGCGTTTCTTTTGTTTTCTTTTTGTTAATGTGATACTCCACGTAGTGTCTCTGCCAATCTCTTTATTTGTGCATGGCTGATAATTCAGCTTTTTACCTATGTAACAATCATAAAATTCAGGTTTTTGCGCGCTTAATTCCTCCGTTCTTTTCAATAGTTTTAATAACCGCAGGGCTTTATCGGATAGCATTTCTTTGTCAACCATGGAAATATCAATAATTTGCCTTATTATATCGCGGTTTGATTCAAGCTCTACATGGGAAACATTATAACTGACTTTTTCAATCGGGATACATAATTTTATATTGCCTTCCTCTTCTCCCTCGGACACCACAGTTTCATTGGTAACGGCATAAGGAACATAAAAAGTCCCCCCCTTAGGCTTTAAATCGAAGATTATATACTGATAATCATCTTCGCTAAAGGAAATTTCCGATAAATCGATCTTATCCTTCATAAATTCTTTTACATTGGAATAATTGTGATTTTTGATCAATAGTTTGCTTACTTTTTTACACAAAATTTTTGATTTATCTTCGGGTTCCGACAAATCCTCGAAATTACGGTTTTTTACCGTTTCCAGCATTCCCGTAAACGCGTTTACGGCAAATCTTGAATTTATCGCCTTTGAATGTTCGAGAAATTTGTATATTCTCAGATATATGTTCCCAAGGTCAGTATGACAAATACGATCATCTATTTTTCTTTCAAGCAGCCCGTTTTCTATAAGCTCCTCTACGGTATCCGTAACGGTTGATGGATCCAGATTTGTAGCCTCGGTGATTTTTTCAACGGTGTTTGCCGTGTCCGAAAGTGACGCAAGAACAAATACGGGAAAAATTCCCAGCCTATTGATCATTTCGCTGCTGACGGATACACTGACCTCATAAAAAGGACAATACAAGATATCATCTTTTTTTGTCATCAGATATCCTCCATATCATCCAGACCATTCACATCTTCCAATTCAAAATCTTCAATTGCCTTGATCTCATCTTCCCTTTGTTTCTTTTGTTGTTGCTGCTTATATTCTTGTTCACGAAACTGATTATTTTCTTCTCTGAGCTTTTTATTTGTAACTTCTGCATCGAAATATTGCTTTTTTAATGCTTCGTTGTCTTCTTTAATAGCATTTTTTTCATTTTGGAGCTCAGCATTTTGATTCTTGAATTTCTTTTTTTGGTTACTCTGCACAATGTTTCCTATAGCAAGACCTATAGTTGTCGCCGCAAATGCTCCCAAAATACTAAGTATTTTATTCATATTTTTTATTGTATGATATGATAAATCTCAAGTCATACCCTCCTTTGATAAATTTAGATTGCAAAATAAAGAAACATCCATTTTACAAATTAAAACAAAAAATATCTACTGATTTATTTCCGTTTTTGCGGTATAATTAAAATATAAAAACTGAGGAAAAACCATGCACAATAAATTAAAGTCATTTGCAAAACTGAGCTTTTCCAAAGTATTTGTAAAATCGTTCCTTTGACTTCCCAAATCCATTTGCCTTATTTTTCGACTGATTTTTATCGGTCTTTTTGTTATATTTTTTGTTTTTCTTTTAGACTTATGTAGTAATATATTTGTGTTAGGTTGAAGTAATCATTTTGCAATCGCTTATATCACATATAATTTTATAAAACCTTTTCCCGCTTCCATTCGTACAAAAACTGTTTTATCTGCTGACAGGGTATCATTGCCCCATAGCTGAATCTTCCCATAAAATCGGTGCCCCCGCCTATGTTGATACCCACGGCCTCGACATTTTCTCCGTTAAAGGATAAAACCGCGCTTCCGCTGCTTCCGGGAGCAATATAGGCGGTGTGCTTTATTATATAGCTGCTTTCGGATCCGTAGCTGCCGGAAAAACAGGTCATATCGTTTGATAGGATACTTCCGAAGGTATGAACGAATCTTTTGCCTTCCGGGTTGCTTATTACCGCTATCTCCGTGTTTTTTTCGGCATTTTTCTCCGCTATATTTATCGTTCCCAGCTTTTGGGCGGAACGAAAGCTCAATACCGCCAGATCGTATTCCTCGCTGTAATACTCTACCTTTGCGGCGGGGAACTGTTTGTAATACTCCAAAACGGTATCGGTATATTCGGAAAAAGAAGGAGCGGTATAGGGCTGTATCAGAAATTTTGTGTTTTCGTCCCCGTCGGAAACCACGTGATAAGCGGTGAGCGCG
>CATJCJ010000295.1 GCA_949738935.1 uncultured Eubacteriales bacterium
CTGCTCCACGGTCGCCACAAAACGGGGAAGCTCCTGCTCGATAGCATCACGCTTTTCTCTCATTTTTTCATCAGCCTTACCATTTTCACGAAAGTAGATGGCAACGGCGAGAATTATGAAAAACGGAATTAACAGCGGCATGAAAAAAGCACACGGAACGGCCAACAGAGCCACGGAAAAAGCCTTTACAAACGATAACGCCGTGAAGGTTTCTGGAGTCATTTTTATTCCCGCCGATTTTAATGTGCTTTCCAAACGCGACTTTTTATATTTATCCATCGGGATAATTTTACCGAGCTTCGCTGCGATGCCAAGCATTATAGCTTCGATGGATTTCGACAGCTTTTTGTCGTTTCTGCCTGTGTTCATAACTGCCTGGGAGGTCTTGAGATAGGGAATTTTCAAAGCGTTGGCGAGAAGCATAAACAACCCGACCGCGAGTGAAATTCCGAATATTATCAACAAAAATTCCATGTAAATCCCCCCTATCTCTTGTATTCAATCGGCTTGGTCAACTTAATAACGATAGCAGTCGAAATAAATATCCCGACTGCCGAAACCGCCAGCACGATCTGCCCGACAACCGTATTCATCAGCGAATTGTACCAAGCCTTATTCAGCATATACAGTAGCGGAATATTGCCGATCACCAGAAATGCCATTGAAATAAATTCTTTTCTCGGTCCGGTTATGAGGTATTCCAAATCTGCGTTCACCACGCGCATATCCGACAGCTTATTTACAATCGGTGTGAGGGTGGATTTCAAGCTGCGGTCGCTTTGGCAGAGGATCAGGCTGTCGCACCATTCATGGAACACTTCATTGTCGATCTTGGTTTTCATGTCCAAAATAGCGGCGGTAATGTCGGGATTCGACAGCTTAATTCTGCTGATGAAATTCTCGAAAACCGCCTTGACAGGCGCGTTCAAGTAGTGGACATTTTCCTCAATGGACGTTATTATATCCTCGTTTCTAAGGTATGCGGTTGTGATAATCGATAATGCCGTTTCCAACTCAGACGATATTGCTTTCTTATAATTGGTCGCCGTTGTTTTGACATACCAGAACGGCACAAACATCAATCCCACAGCCATTACGGGAGCGAGAAAAGCATTTCCGATTGCTATCGCAACGCAAATTCCCACAGCCGCCAGACCGAGAGAGCAAGCGCAAAGGATTCCGAACATGTTCGTTCTGTTGGTAAGGCGCAGAATTTCCTGCGCCTCGGATATCTCGCGCCGAAATACATTCGGCTTTTTTCTTTTTGTAGCCTCATTGATCTGCGATTTTATGCTGTTGGGTTTAGCGAGTATCCGCGTAAAAATCCCCTCGGTAAACTCCATCGGCGATATTCCGAACAGCAAGAAAAATCCCACGACCATGCCGATAAAAGCTACGGTTAAAATAGCATTCATGCGGTTTCGCCCCCTTTCATCAATGATTCCAGTTCTCTAAACGGCATACCGTTCTCGAGCAGCCGTCTTTGGAGTGATTCGGAAATCTGCTCAACTTTTTCATGCTCGCCCTTGACAATAAATTTTCCGTTCTCCATGCGGTTTTCCGAGATTTTATAACGGTACAAAGAATGGTATTTTCTCGTTCCATCAGAGCAGATTTCGCACTCCATAATTTCCATAATACGCCGCTGCTTATTTTCAAGCTGCTTTGCGTAAACGACGATGGGAAACGCCTCGGTGACCAAATTCAAAATTACGTTGTCATCGACATTGGGATATTTTCTC
>CATJCJ010000296.1 GCA_949738935.1 uncultured Eubacteriales bacterium
CTTGGGCAGATAAGGGAAATGTGCAGTAAGATTCTTTGGCTGGATAAGGGGCAACAGGTAGAGTTTGGCCACGATGTGCAAGGGATTTGTGATAGGTATGCAGATTTTTTAGAAAAGAAATAGGAGAACGATATGTTTGGTTTTTTGCAATTTTTAAGTGTTTTTGTTTTCTTTGTTGCCTTAATTATGTATTTTGGCAAGATTCTAAAAAAACCGTTACCTTTAGTACTTGGTTTATGTACTTGGTTATTTATTGCTGCTTTAATATCTGCTGTAATACTTAATGTAATACCAATGCCAACAGAGCAAATTACTTTAACCGCAACAGGTGAAAGGAATGAATTGGCTCTTAATAATGAAATTGCTTTGAGTGGTATTTTGGTTGACGGTAAAACGTTTGAAGTAGAAAACGCTGTTGAGGGTAAATGGTTTTGGCAAGGCGATAAGTATATGTGGCGTAATGAGAATGATTTACGTCAGCCAGCAGGTACAACTCGTAGCATAACTTTGAACATTCCTGTTGGCGATGGCAGGGCGCTTGTTTTTAATAACAATCAATACCGAGGCCTTGTTGAAATAACTTATCAGGGCATGAGTCAGAAATTTGATTTATATAGTGAGTTAACTGAAGATGTTAAAATTGCTATTCCTTCAACAAATAGATTTTATGATGATATTGTAAAAATAGGGCGTTTAGCCTTGTTTGTTGCTATTATTATTCTATTAATGGCTTATCCGTTTTGGGCTATTAAGCGATATGATTTTCAAGTAATAAAAAGGTTCTTTGAAAAACACTGGGATAAATTTATTTATGCTATGATAGCTTGCGCTTGTTTTGTAGTTATGTTTGAAACCAATAAAAACGGTTCGCTTTGGTATGATGAAATTTGGAATTTAGGTTGGTATTATACAGAAATTCCCGGTAAAACTAGTATAGTGTATCATACTATTTATAATTTTTGGTTTAAATTGATTCCCTATGGTCAGCAATATCTAATGATGATTTCAGAAATATTTGTAGCATTGTCTATTTATTTTGTTGGTTTAGCTGGCAGTATTTATGATGGAAAAAAACTAGGTATATTGGTAGCTTCTTTAATGGCAAGTTCTCCGGTTGTTTTATCACAGTGTGGTGGTGAGTTTAGATCATATGCACTATGGTTATTCTCAGTATCTGCTTGTTTGTATTTTTTTATAAAAAAACAAAAAGAATTAAATAATCCCCAAATATCCACTTTGGTTTTATATAGTAGTGCTTTAGTTTTGTGTATGGATTCTCATACAATGGGATTAATAACAGCAGGATTTATGATTTTATTTGATATTTTGATTATCTTAAAAGAAAAAATAAAAAATAAAGCTAAACTTTTTGTTGAATTGATTTTTCCTTGTATATATGGACTTTACTATATTATATTTCAATTTTTTTATGATGTTTCATTTGCACAAAATTACTCATGGCCACCTAAGCCAACTATAAAAGCAGTTGTTGAGTTTATCATATACTTATCTGGCAATACAAATATAACATTCATATTACTTATTTTGGGTGTATGTGTTATTCTCTTTAAAATTATATATAAAGTATTAACCTATAAATTTGATTATATAAGTGATTATATTCAAATGGTTTGTTTATTTGTTCCAATGCTTTTGTTTGCTTTTGTTGTTATATATTCTACTTGGATTAATTCAAATAATTCAATATTTGTTAGTAGATATCTTATATCATGTAGTGTTTTTTTCGTATTTATTATGTCTATTGGAATAAAATGGCTTATAGATGCATTGTCTGATTCAATTCATAAAAATGAAAGAATCGTTATTTGTATGTCGATTGGTATTGTATTTTGTCTTCTCAATTGGTATGGTCTTTCCGCTGATTATAGAAATAATTATCGTGGGAGTGCAGATTTTTTAATGGCTCAAAATGATATATATTCCCCAAAAACACTATGTATGGTGGCTGGAAATTCTAATATAAATAGTGGTTTCGAGTACTATTTAAGTCATAATGGTAAAAGAGATTCCATTAACCATTGTAGTTTTAGTGATTCCGCCTTTCTTGATTATGATACTGTTTATGTTATTTATCATCATTCAAGTTTTGATGTAAACATCTTTTTGCAAAACGGATATGTTGAAGAAAATAGTAATGATAATTTAGCTATGAAAAAATATATACGAAATAATTAAAAAGAAGGCAAAATAAAATGATATTATTTAATATTTCTCCATAGAAAATTAATACATACAATAATATGTTTTTGTATTCCCTGTGAAAAGGGTCAGTCTGTTTATGTTGACAGTGAAAAGCGAGAACTCATGCAGGCTAATATTGGTCTTATGGCGGTTGAACTGGAAGCAGATCATCATGTAAAATATTGGTGTTTGGAAAGGCAGTTATTATAAGATGTATAAAAGTGTAAAAAAAGTAAATATATCAAAGTCTTGGATAAATTTTATAGCGGTTTGTTTTGCCTTATTAACATCTATTGCTTTTTCTGCTAAACCACAATTTGTAAAAATTGAAGACATTGCTCAGTCTTTTGGAACAGAAAATATAATTATGTTGTTTATAACCAAGATGAATACTATTTTAGACGGACATCAATTATTATGGTTTATATTAATAGTTTTTTTATTTATTTTTTATAGAAAATATGTAAATAAGATAGTTTTTATTGAAAAAAGTTTGTTTATACCTGCGTCATTGTTCGCTTTGTTTATGTTGTTTGGTGCCAGTTTTAATAGTTTAGGTACTTGGGAGTTGATTTTTGGTGATTTTTTGCAAATTATTATTTCTTTGATATGTTTTATTGGATATTTTATATTTTTTTATGCAGTTATTGATTACATTTTTGCTTATCTTGAAAAAGAGGATATTTCTACAATTTCGCAATCAAGTGGTAAGATATGTACTTATATTTTTGAGTTACATCCGATGTGGATGTGCGGCTTGATAGTTTTTTTTGCATGGTTG
The DNA here is from genome assembly GCA_949738935.1 of uncultured Eubacteriales bacterium. Classification (GTDB taxonomy): domain Bacteria; phylum Bacillota; class Clostridia; order Lachnospirales; family CAG-274; genus MGBC114079. The sequence goes on from CATJCJ010000296.1 coordinate 2,984, forward strand.
CCTATTATAATTTTATTTTATCCCGGTTCTGTTACATATGATTCAATGGCACAATTACAGATGTTTTTTGGCGAACGCACTATGAGTAATCATTGGCCAATTTTTTCTACACTTGTAATAGGTTTTTGTCTGAAAATAGGTCGGTTTATTCTTTCGGATAATTTAGGTATTTTTATATATGTATTGTTTCAAGCGATATTTCTTGCAATTTCTTTTGGTGGTTTTTTTTCGATGATGCGCCAATGGAATACTCCTTTATTATTACGTAAAATTTCGTTATTGTTTTTTGCGATATTGCCATTTTTTCCTGGAATTGCTCAGAGTGTTGTTAAGGATGTATTATATCTTGATTTTTTTGTAGTGTATTGTTTGCTAATTGTATATTATGTTATTAACAAAAATACCTTTTTGAATAAACCTCTTGTATGTAAAATAAGTTTGGCAATAGTGGCAATAATGATGTGTTTATTTAGGAAAGATGGTTTGTATGTTGTATTATTATCTGGATTGGCAGTTTTATGTTTGGAAAAATCTAAAAGATCAAAAATAAAATGGTCTGTTGGTTTGGTGATTTTATTCATTGTTTTACATATATGGAATAATGTTTTTATTCCATGGCTAGGCATATACAAAGGTAGCAGTCGTGAAATGCTATCTATTCCATTACAGCAAACAGCGAGATATATAAAATATCATGATTCTGAAGTTTCGTTAGAAGAACGGAAAATTATAGATAAAGTTTTAGCTTATGATTTAATGTCAGAAAAGTATAATCCGGAATTATCTGACCCTGTAAAAAATACTTATAAAAATCCATCCAAAGAAGAGTTAATTAAATACTTTCATGTTTGGTTAAAACAGTTTGTGAAACATCCCGGAACATATATTCAAGCTACTCTTCATAATACCTATCGTTATTTTTGCCCGGACGCTAATATTTATATGGATGGACTAGGACTTGCTACATCAATAGCTGGAAATGCTGAGTTTCAAACAGGTTTTATACAAATTAGTATGGTGGAAGATTGGCAGCCATGGCGGCAGACGATATATAACTATATGTTATGTATTCAGAAATTGCCTGGTATAGGTATCTTTGTTGGTTTGGGTATATATACATGGATGTCGATTTTGATGATTGCATATTTATTTAGAAAAAAATTGTATCGATGTATGGTTGTATTTGTACCGACGATAGTGGTTTTTCTTATTTGTATCGCATCTCCGGTTAATGGGGCATTGCGTTATTATATGCCTGTTATTTTTGTTATGCCTTTACTTATTGCCTATTTTATTTATGTTATAAAGCAACCTGTTAAAGATTTTGCTGAAGATACAAATTAATACAATAGAAAAAATTAAGAGGATGATATAAAAATGACTAAAATAGCAGTATTGATTCCGTGTTATAACGAATCGCAAACTATTGCCAAGGTAGTAAATGATTATAAAGCAGTTTTACCGGAAGCAGATATCTATGTATATGATAATAATTCAACTGATAACACTGCTAAAATTGCCGAAACTGCAGGAGCCATTGTGCGCTATGAGCATAAACAGGGCAAAGGAAATGTTATTCGTTCCATGTTCAGAGAGATTGAGGCGGATTGCTATTTAATGATTGATGGTGATGATACATATCCTGCTGAAAATGCCAGAAAGATGGTGGATATGGTTCGGGGGGGGTAGACATGGTTATTGGAGATCGTCTTTCATCAACATATTTTACAGAAAACAAACGGATGTTTCATAATACAGGTAATATATTGGTTCGTAAGTTGGTAAATAGTTTCTTTGGTGGAAATATTACAGATATTATGACTGGTTATCGGGCTTTTAGCAGAATGTTTGTAAAGAGTTTTCCTGTTTTATCAAAAGGGTTTGAAATTGAAACAGAAATGACTATTCATGCTTTGGATAAAAATTTTACTTTGGCTTCGATTCCTGTTGGCTATCGCGATCGACCCGATGGCAGTGTTTCTAAACTAAATACATTTGCTGATGGTTTTAAGGTTTTGCGAACGATAGCTCGTTTATTTAGGGATTATAAACCGTTTCAGTTTTTCAGTATTGTATCTGGAATTATATTTTTAATAGCTTTATTATTGTTGCTTCCAGTTTTAGTTGAATATTATAAAACTGGATTAGTTCCTCGTATTCCAACATTTATTGCGTCTTGTTTTATGGCTTTGTTTGCCTTGCAGACGTTTGCATGTGGTTTGATTTTGGATACACAAAGCAAGAAAAGTCGGCAAAATTTTGAAATACAGATGAATATTTTGGAAAGCTTTGTGGCAAGTAAGAATGAAAGTGATAAAAAATAATGAGAGAATTAATTTCATTATTGTTAACTTGTAATTTATCCGATTTATTTTATACAAATACCGATAATGCTTTTATTCAACTTTTTAGATACTGTTTTGTTGGTGGTATGGCTTTTATAATTGATTTTGGTTTATATTGTTTGCTCGGTTGGTTCGGCGTCCATTATTTAATTGCAGGAGTTTTTGCTTTTGTTATAAGTTTTAGTTTTAACTTTTTATTTTCTCGCTGGTTGATTTTTGCTGCAAAGGCTGAGAACAAGATTGAAATTAAAGAAATTATTTGTGTTTTAACTATTTCTGTTATTGGATTAGGCTTAACAGAGTTATTATTGTTTGTTGGAACAGATCTATTGCTTATGGATTTTAGAATGTCTAAAATAGCAGTCTCTCTTTTGGTATTGATTTGGAATTATATTGCACGTAAGATTTGGGTTTATAAATAATGTTTTATTATGTGTAAAGAATATAATTCAATTATTAGTAAGACACTCGTATAAACGTAGTCAATAATCTAAATATCTTAATAAAATAATTTTTAACACTATCTATTGAAAAATATTTATTCAATAGTGATACTTTTTATAAATAATAATGAGGGCAGAAAAATGATACTATTTAATATTCCTCCGTTTGTAGGAACAGAAAACGAATACATAAAACAGGCTATTGAAGCGCATAAAATCTGCGGCGATGGTGAATTTACCAAAAAATGTAATGCCTGGCTGGAAAACAGATTTAACGCCCAAAAGGTGTTACTGACTACCAGCGGTACTACGGCCCTGGATATGGCCGCTTTGCTCTGCAATATTCAGCCGGGCGATGAGGTGATTTTGCCCAGCTATACATTTTCCAGTACAGCAACAGCCTTTGTACTGGCCGGAGCCAGGTTGGTGTTTGTGGATATTCGTCCGGATACGATGAATATTGACGAAAACAAAATTGAAGCAGCAATTACTGCAAAAACTAAAGTTATTGTTGCTATGCACTATGCTGGAGTATCCTGTGAAATGGACAAAATTATGGAGATTGCCAGAAATCATAATTTGAAAGTGGGTGAAGACGCGGCACAAGGTGTAATGAGTACCTATAAGGGACAAGCCTTGGGTACGATTGGCGATTTTGGTTGTTATTCTTTCCACGAAACTAAGAATTACTCTATGGGCGAGGGCGGCGCGCTGATTATTAATGACCCAGTTTATAATGAAAGAGCTGAAATTCTGCGTGAAAAAGGCACTGATCGTTCCAAGTTCTTGCGCGGTCAGGTGGACAAGTATACTTGGGTTGACTTTGGCGACAGTTATTTGCCCAGCGAATTGAATGCGGCTTATTTGTGGGCACAGCTGGAACGGGCGGACAAGATAAATGAGGATCGTCTGCAAACCTGGCGGAGATATTATGAGGCGTTTAAGCCGTTGCAGGAGACTGGCAAGTTGGAATTGCCTTTTGTGCCGGATAGTTGTGTACATAATGCGCATATGTTTTATGTTAAGCTGAAAGATTTGCAGGAGCGAACAGAGTTTATAGCCTTTCTGAAAGAGAAAGGTATAACGGCGGTTTTTCATTATATTCCGCTTCATTCAGCGCCGGCAGGGTTGAAGTTTGGCCGCTTTGCCGGGGAAGATGAATATACAACTAAGGAGAGTGAACGGTTGGTTCGTTTGCCGCTGTATTATGGTATGGCCAAGGAAGATGTGGAAAAGGTTATTGAGGCGGTTTGTGAGTTTTTCAAGAAATAATCAGGTTGTGAAGTAGAATGAAAATATTATTTAATCTATATTCGTGGATAACAAATATTTTATGGGGAGTGGTGGATCTATTGCCCCAAATATTGCGGTCGGCAATATTTAAGCTTATACTGAAAAAGTTCGGTAAAGGCTCCACCATAGATTATGGTACATATATTCGTTATCCAACGCATGTGCGGATTGGGGAACATACAATGATTAACCGGGGCTGTCGGATGTTGGCGTCGTTTCATCATAAGGATGTGGAGATAGCGATTGGCAATCATGTGGCGGTAGCGCCGGAGGTATGTTTTCTGGCGGCCGGGCATGATCATAAGCAGCTCAATCTGCCGGACACGGCGGCAAGTATTGTGGTTGGCGATTATGCTTGGATTGGCGCTAGGAGCATTATTTTGCAGAGTGTAACGATTGGCGAAGGGGCTGTTGTGGCGGCAGGCTCTGTGGTTACAAAAGATGTTCCGGCGTATACGGTTGTAGGCGGCTGCCCGGCCAGGGTTATTAAAGAAAGAGAGATTTTATAATTATTACAATTTTGTGTAATTAGTTAACTTGGGTATATAAGCAGGTCTGTTGGGGAGATTTTGTAGATTGGAGTACAAAAAGTAATGTTAATTTCTATTTTAATTCCCTGTTATCGTTCAACAAAAACCTTGCCAGGCGTTGTGGCGGAAATTCAGCAGGTTTTTGCCGAAAGACCGGAGCAAGATTATCAGATTATTCTGGTTAACGATTGCTCGCCGGATGATACATATGATACGATTTGTGAACTTTGTGAGCAGGATAAAAAAATTGTTGGCGTTAATTTATCTCGTAATTATGGACAAGCCTGTGCGCGTATGGCGGCTTTGCCTTTTGTTAAGGGCGATTGTGCAGTATGTATGGATGATGATGGACAGCATCCGGCGGAGGGTATGTTTGCGTTGATTGAAAAAATTCAAGAGGGTTATGATATGGTGTATGCACATTTTGGTCATAAAAAGCACTCTTTATTTAAGCGCATAACCAGTCGGATGTTTGGTAAATTAATGGAAGAATTTGGCGTACGCCCAAAGGGAATTCAAATGTCATCTTTTTTTGCCTGGAGTCGGTTTGCAATGGAGGAATTGAAAAAATATCACAGCCCTACGCCAACAGACGTTTCGTATTTGATGAAAGTAACAACAAAATTTGCCAATGTGGAAATGCTTCACCGGGAGCGTTTGGCAGGCGAATCTAATTATACCTTGGGAAAGATGATAAATCTTGCAATAACTGGGCTTACTAATTTCACGGTTGTGCCTTTGCGTGCAGCTTCCATACTTGGCATAGTTCTGGCTTTTGTTGGTTTTATATTTGGCCTGCTTGTAGTACTGCGGAAAATCATATATCCTCAGATTGCAATGGGGTATACCTCGATAATGGCGGTTATTTTACTTTTGGGTGGTATTATATTAATCGTGCAGGGTTTGCTTGGTGAATATATTGGCAGGGTATATATGATGTTAAGCGATATGCCGCAGTATACGATCCGGGAAACAAAAAATACATAAATTCAGGGGGTTAATATTATGCAGAAAAAGATTATGTTGTTAGGTGGAAATTATTTTCAAATGACAGCTACTAAGGCGGCTAAAGAATTGGGGCATTATGTAATCAGTGTGGATTATTTACCAGATAATCCAGCACATAAATATGCTGACGAATATCATAATGTTAGCACTACTGATAAAGAGGCTGTTTTGGCGCTGGCACGTGAATTAAATATTGACGGTATCGTGTCGTATGCCTCCGATGTTTCTGCTCCAACAGCGGCTTATGTTGCTGAAAAAATGGGTTTGCCGACTAACCCGTTAAAATCTGTTGAAATATTAACAAATAAACAAAAATTTAGAGATTTCTTATACAATAACGGTTTCAATGTTCCTAATGGACGGGTATTTGAAGATTATGATTCTGCAAAGGCTTATTATAAAGCAATACAAGGTAGTAGTATTATTATAAAACCAACTGATTCTTCTGGTAGTAAAGGAGTACACAAAATTCAATCTGTTGAGGAATTTGATATGGCTTGGCATGATGCACAAAAATATTCTCGTAATCATCAGATTTTTCTTGAGCAATATATAGAAAAACAAGGTTATGAAATTGATGCGGATAGTTTTTGGTTAGGTGATAAATTTGTATTTTTTGGTGTAATGGATCAGCATAATGATTTACAATGCAATCCCTATGTTCCTGTTGGTTTATCTATACCCTCTGTGTTATCTTTAAAAAGGCGCGAAATTGCTGAAATAGAATTAACAAAGCTTATGCGACTTCTAAATATGCGTTTTGGAGCATGTAATATTGAATATATATTTGATAAACAGGATAATTTATATATTTTGGAAGTAGGTCCTCGTAACGGTGGCAATTTAATAACTGATACAATAAAGTATGCTTGTGGAGTTGATTTGGCTAAGTATACTATAAAGGCTGCATTGGGAGAATCCTGTGATGATCTTAAATTGGAAGAGTATTGTTGTTGTGCATCGTCATTTATTTTGCATACACCTATAACCGGTAAATATAAAGGTCTTTGGATATCGGATGAAATAAAAAAGGATATTTTTCATTTGGATATTTTTGTGAAACAAGGAGATGTTGTGCAAAAATTTGATAATGCTGATATGGCTATTGGTGCAGCAATAATTCGATTTTCTGATATAAAAGAGATGTGCAGCTGTATGGATAATATGGACAAGTATATAAAGGTTCTTGTAACTGATTGACTATGAAACATAATGCTAATAAATAATAGATTATATTTTTTAGTAAGGTTTCAATTTTTGATTTGCTGTTTGATATATGTGATTAGATTCCATATTATATTGGGGTTTGACGTGAAAAATATCTTTTAAGGAGTAAAGGATGCAAAAGCTGGCAATAATAGGCGCTTCATATTTACAGGAGCCGTTAATTCAAAAAGCTAAAAGTATGGGATTACAAACCCATGTGTTTGCCTGGGTGGCAAATGATGTTGGCGAAAAATCTGCGGATTATTTTTATCCAATCAGTATAATTGAAAAAGATGCAATATTGGCTAAGTGTCGCGAAATTGGCATAGATGGTATTTGTACCATTGCTTCAGATTTGGCGGTAATAACGGTTAACTATGTGGCGGATAAATTAGGTTTGGTTGGTAACTCGCTTAATTCTGCATATATGTCAACAAATAAACATGCTATGCGAGAATGTTTTTATGCTAATAATGATCCTGCGCCTAAAAGTTATCCTGTTTGCTCAATAAATGATTTACGAGATAAAGATTTAAGCTATCCTGTTATAATTAAGCCAGTAGACAGGTCGGGCAGTAGAGGTATTACAAAACTGGAAGCCGGGCAGGGTTTAGCGAATGCGATTGAGTTTGCCAAAGAGCAGAGTTTTGCCAATCAGGCCTTGGTTGAAGAGTTTGTTGATGGCGTAGAGTATAGTGTGGAATGTATTTCCTGGCAAGGTAAGCATACATTTCTGGCATTAACCAGAAAATATACCACAGGAGCACCGCATTTTATTGAAAAAGGGCATTTACAGCCGGCTTCTGTTAATGTTGATGTTTTGGAGCAGATAAAAGAGATTACATTTCATGCTTTGGACAGTTTGCAGATAAACAATGGCGCTTCACATACTGAATTAAAGATTACTCCTAACGGTCAAATTAAGTTAATTGAAATTGGCGCCAGAATGGGCGGCGATTTTATTGGCAGTAATCTGGTTGCAATGTCAACTGGTATTGATTTTGTTAAAGCGGTTATACAGGTAGCTTTAGGGCAAGAGCCGGATTTGAAGGCTAAAATTTCCGGGGGGGGGCGGCTGTTCACTTCATTTTTACGGAAGAAGATGTGGAGAAACTATATCGGCTTGAAACTCAATATAATGAATATTTAGTTGATAAACATATAGATGATGATATAAGCGGTGAGATTGTGGACAGTTCAACCAGACATGGTTATTTTTTATTGAAAGCCAATTCGGCAAGTGAATTGGAGCTGTTTATGCCAAAATAGTGGTAAATTATTTATGAAAAATTATCTTTTGTTATATTTAGGAATTTTTATTTATTCGTTTTGCTCAATTATGAATAAAATAGCGTCAGGTTATGAATTTTTATCCTGGTATTTTTGCTTGTTTTATGGTTGTGGACTGTTGTTTCTGATGTTATATGCGGTGTTGTGGCAGCAAATATTAAAGAGTTTTCCTTTAACAACGGCTTATGCTAATCGTTCTTTTGTAATGATTTTAACAATGATTTGGGGGTTACTGCTGTTTAAAGAACACATAAGCTTAAATATGCTAATTGGCGCTGTAATTATTATGTTTGGGATTAACCTGGTGGTAAAAGCTGATGAATAATAGTTACAGTTATTTGTTAGGTGTTAGTTTGATATTGCTGGCAACTTTTATTACTGCAGTTTCTCAAATAATGCTGAAAAAATCGGCACAAAAAACATATAAGGAGCAAATTGCAGAGTATGTTAATCCATTGGTGATTGGTGGTTATATATTATTGTTGGGAACAACTTTGATAAGTGTGTTGGCCTTGCGTTTCATTCCTATGACGTTAGCAGCTGCTTTGGATTCCACTGGTCAGATATTTGTGCCAATGTTGAGTTTTTTAATATTAAAGGAGCGTATTAACAGGCAAAAATTGATTGGCATGGCGGTTATTATAATTGGGTTGGTTATTTATTTTCTGTAAAGAGAGTTGATTTAATTATGAAAGGCATAATTTTAGCCGGAGGCAGTGGGACAAGACTTTATCCCATAACTAAGGGTGTATCCAAACAGGCTTTGGCGGTTTACGATAAACCAATGATTTATTATCCGTTATCCACCTTAATGCTGGCTGGTATCCGTGAGGTACTGATTATATCAACACCAACGGATATTGGTGTATTTGAAAGAATTTTGGGTGACGGCGCACAGCTTGGTATGCGGTTTGGGTATGCGGTACAGCAGGCTCCTAATGGTCTGGCGGAAGCTTTTATTATAGGTGAAGAATTTATTGGTCAGGATAAAGTTGCTCTGGTGTTGGGTGATAATATCTTCTATGGAACAGGTCTAACCTCTATACTGCGAGAGGCGGCAAAACTGGACGCTGGCGCTATTGTTTTCGGTTATCCTGTACATAATCCCAGCAGCTTTGGCGTGGTGGAGTTTGACGAAAATGGAAAGGTGCTGTCTTTGGAGGAAAAGCCAGTAAAACCTAAATCCAACTATGCAGTGCCGGGTTTGTACTTCTATGATAATCAGGTAGTGGAGATTGCCAAAAATATTAAGCCGTCTGCTCGCGGCGAACTAGAAATAACCGTTGTTAATAATGAGTATCTGCGCAGAGGGCAGTTGAAAGTGGTAAAATTCCTGCGAGGTATGGCCTGGCTGGATACTGGCACCTATGACGGCTTGCAGGAAGCGTCCACCTTTGTTAATATTATCCAGAAACGGCAAGGTTTGTATGTTTCCTGTATTGAGGAGATTGCCTATCGGCGTGGTTTCATTAACCGCGAACAACTTTTAAGACTGGCTGAACCTATGCTGAAAACGGAATACGGGCAATATCTGAAAGTGGTTGCGGAGGAAGAAAGATGAAAAACATACTTGTAACCGGCGGCGCAGGCTTTATCGGCAGCAATTTTATCTTTTATATGCTTAAGCAGCACCCAGAGGATAGAATCATCTGTTTGGATAAGCTGACCTATGCCGGTAATCTGCAAACCCTTGCATTAATAATGAATAATTATAATTTTAAGTTTATCAAGGCGGATATTGCTGACAGGCAGGCGGTTGATGAGATTTTTGCTGTAGAAAAGCCGGATATTGTGGTGAACTTTGCAGCGGAAAGCCATGTTGATCGTTCCATTGAGAATCCGGGCATATTTCTGCAAACCAATGTTATGGGTACGCAAGTGCTGTTAGACGCTTGCCATAAATATGGCATTGAGCGTTATCATCAGGTATCTACCGATGAGGTTTACGGTGATTTGCCGCTGGACAGGTCAGATCTGTTTTTTACCGAGCAAACGCCACTGCATACCTCAAGTCCTTATTCGGCCTCTAAGGCGGCGGCAGATTTACTTTGTAATGCTTATTTTCGGACATATGGTTTGCCGATTACGATTAGCCGTTGTTCCAATAATTATGGGCCGTATCAGTTTCCGGAAAAGTTGATTCCTCTGATGATTGTCAATGCTTTAGCAGATAAGCCTTTGCCAGTTTACGGCGAGGGACTGAATGTGCGAGATTGGCTTTATGTGGAAGACCATTGTCGGGCGATTGATTTGATTTTGGAAAATGGTGAGGTAGGGCAGGTTTACAATATTGGCGGTCATAATGAAATGCGCAATATTGACATCGTTAAGCTGATATTGCAGGCTTTGGGTAAGCCGGAAAGTCTGATTACCTTTGTTACTGACCGCAAGGGGCATGATATGCGTTATGCCATAGACCCGACATTTATTCATGAAAAACTGGGTTGGTTACCGGAGACTAAATTTGCCGACGGTATTCAAAAGACGATAGAATGGTATTTGGATAACAAATCTTGGTGGCAGGAGATTCTTTCCGGCGAATATCAGAAATATTGTGAGAGAATGTATGGCAATAGATAAACAAGAATCCGACCGAAATTGAGTGCAGTATATGTACATTAAACCATAACAGTATTATTAGGAGGATAAAATGAAGAAAGTCATCATATTAGGACTAACTAATGTAGCTCGTATTCTTAGATATGAAATGCAAAAGGATGCAGGAATATATACAGAAAGTTATTGCCTGACTTCCGATTATATGAAGAAACATGGACTGGATAAATCGGCTAGATTTGATGACCGACCTGTTGTGCCATTTGAACATTTGAATGAGATATATGGATGTGGAAATTTTAAAGTGATTATAATGGTTGGATACTCTAATATGAATTCAGGCCGAGAGGAATTATTCCAAAAATGTGATAAATACGGGTATGAGATTGGTTCTTATATAAGCCCTTATGCGAGAATAGATTATCGGGAAGAGGATGTGTGTGCCGTTCGGTTAGGACGAGGAAATATTTTTTTCGAGGGAAGTCGAATATCTCCGTTTACAGAATTAGGTGATGGCAATATAGTGGTTGGCGCAACAATTGAGCACAATAGTAAGGTTGGAAATTTTAATTGGTTTGCACGAAACTTTACAACTGCTGGAGAAGTAAAAATAGGAAATAATAATTTTTTTGGAGTGGGTGCAAGTATAAGAGATAAAATAATAGTTGGCAATTATTGTCTGATTGGGGCTGGGGCTGGAGTCGAACACAATTTAGAGGATTGTACTCTCGCTCAATCCCCTAAATTGCGAACGAAAATAACAAACAGGTCGACATTAAGTTTTTTGCTTAATAATGAATAGTTATAATAATATGAACAGGAGTGAATTTAATTTTATGCAAGAGGAAATTAGAGAAATTATTAAGAACGCGCTTGAAGAACTGAATGAACAACTTGACAACACAAGCAAAATCTCTTATGGGGAGCAGACACGACTTACTGGTGCTGGGGCAGTTTTGGATTCCATGGATTTTGTTACATTGATTACAATAATTGAAGAATTATTGGAAGAAAAATTTGGCAGGGATTTGAGACTTGTTTCAGATAAAGCTTTTTCTGTTCAGTATAGCCCGTTTAAGGATTTTTCAACACTGGAACAGTTTATTTTAGATTTGTTAAATGAAAGGTGAGGCGTATATGAATATTGTTATTACTGGAACCCACAAAGGTTTAGGCAAAGCGATAGCGGAATACTATCTTATGAAAGGCGATACAGTGTTCGGTTGCAGCAGAAATGCTTCATCAATAGAGCATGATTCGTATCACCATTTTATTGCTGATGTGAGCGAGGAAAAAGATGTTATAGAATTTGGCCGTTTTGTAAAGCAAAACACTAAAACTATTGATGGACTTATCAACAACGCTGGTGTATCCTCCATGAATCATTTTTTACTTACTCCGGTAGAAACTGCAAAACGTCTGATGGATATTAATTATTTTGGTACATTTTTATGTATAAGAGAATTTGTGCCTTTGCTTAGAAAGTCAGGTCATGGCCGTATCGTTAATTTTTCAACGCAGGCAGTTCCGCTTCGCCTGGCCGGTGAAATGGCCTATGGCGCCTCAAAATCCGCGGTGGAGTCTTTAACTAAGGTGTTGGCTAAAGAGTTGGCTGGATTTAAAATAACCATAAATGCCGTGGGGCCGCCTCCGATTAAAACTGATTTAACAGCTAAAGTGCCAAAAGAAAAAATGGAGCGTCTGTTGGAATCAATGGCAATTCCGCGTTTTGGTGAGCCACGTGATGTTATTAATGTAATTAATTTTTTTCTGAATGAAGCGAGCGATCTGGTTACAGGTCAGGTCGTATATTTGGGGGGGGTGATTGATTGAATATTGACTACATTCTTGACGGGTTAAAGGAAAGAGCGGATGAGTGTGCGATAGTATCAGACGGCAAAGAATATTCGTTTGGCGATATTAATTATAAATATAACGAAGCCGTGAGCTTTATTGATCGTGCCGGTATTCAGTCGGGTAACATTGTTGCCATTGTAGCTGAATTTTCTCCTTTGTCTATTGCCATGATGCTGGCATTGATTGAGAGAAATACAATATTGGTTCCGATTTCTTTTGTTGTAAAAAATATAGATGATTATTTTCGCATTTCTCAGGCGCAGTTTGTTATCTATGCGGAAAATGATTACAGAATAGAAAAAATAAACAGAGCGATTGAGCATCCGATGTTGTTGGATTTAATTAAAAGCAACGCTGCAGGAATTATATTTTTTTCATCAGGTACTACTGGGGAACCAAAAGCAGCTCTGCATAATCTGGAGCATTTGATGAAAAAATTTATGACGCAAGGTCGCAAAATCAGTATGCTAACTTTTCTGCTTTTTGATCATGAGGGTGGGTTCAATACTATTATGCATGCACTTTCCAGTGGCAGCATGATTGCTACACTTCATGAGAGATCGCCAGAGGAAGTATGCAATATTATTGAGAAGTATAAAATCGAATTATTACCGACTTCTCCGACGTTTCTCAATATGCTTATTATAAGTAGACTGTATGAAAAATATGACATGTCGAGTTTGCGTATTATTTCATATGGTACAGAGCCAATGCCGGAAACTACGCTGAAAAGGTTGCATAAAATTTTTCCTGATGTTAAACTTAAACAAACATACGGACTCTCCGAGTTGGGAGTTATGTCAACTAAATCCGAAAATTCTGAATCGCTTTGGATTAAAATTGGTGGCGATGGGTTTGAGATGAAAATTGTTGACGGTCTTTTATATATTCGCACTCAATCTGCTATGCTTGGCTATTTGAATGCCCCTTCGCCTTTTGATGAAGAAGGGTGGTTTAATACAAAAGACCGGGTAGAGGAAAAAGACGGGTATATTCGTATCCTTGGCCGTACCACTGATTTGATTAACGTTGGGGGAAACAAAGTGTATCCAAACGAAGTTGAAAGCGTTTTACTTTCCTTTGATGGTGTTAAGGACGCACATGTTTATGGTGAAGCCAATCCAATTACAGGTATGAGTGTCGTGGCCGATGTGAGCGTTGACGATGGCAATAATAATAGAGAATTTATAAAGAAACTCCGTCGATTCTGTGGGGAAACACTTGAGTCTTTCAAGCGTCCTACCGCAATTCGTTTGAAAAATGAAAATTTTTCCAGTCAGAGATTTAAGAAAATACGCTAAACCATGATAAATTTCCAGAGAAGGGGATAATTCATAATGCCCAGAATGACAAAGCTAATATAAAGATTATCTGCCTTATATTGCAACAACATTTAAATAGTTATAAATGAAAAAACAGACTTGGATTTATGTTTTTGAACAATAATTTAAGTCTGTTTTTTATTTTTATTAAAGAAGTATTACAAATACCCTTGACAACAGCTAGCTTTGGGGAAAGGCTGGAATCTTTGTTACAACCGACCCATTATATTATGATTATGTGGTTTACTTTCAGTAAGGCATTATTAGAGTATATTTTTATGCCTAATAAGGCGATTGTGAATAGGTTAGTTAATAACAGAAACCATGATTGTATTTTGCAAGTAGGATATAGTGATAAAAGAAACATTTATAGTAGTAATCTACACACGAAGATTATTGTTTGCTATATAAAGTTTTAATGTGTGGCTCCTGTCGCTGGTAATTCCGCCTCCTGTTATTTACCAGACTAGAATAACAGGATATATAAACAGCTTTAGGCCGGTGGGAATGTTCATTTCCGTTAGCCAACCATTCCTGCCGGCTAATAGGCTGTTTATCACTAAGAATATTATTATCCATGTGATGTATTGTATGATTTGGATAAGGTATACTTTTATGCTGAAAAAGGCGGATATGATACAGCAGAATTCACTACCCTTTCTGTTTAACTATTTACTAGAAGAATAACACAACATATAGTTGTGCTTTGCAGATATTTGTCTGTAAAGCGCAACTTTTTTATTTTGATAATGATTTGAAAATAAATTTTAGGAATATAAAATATTTTTAATTTATATGTAACATTTTCGATTTTTGGTTACGTGTATATAA
>CATJCJ010000297.1 GCA_949738935.1 uncultured Eubacteriales bacterium
GTCGCTTGGGAATATTCTCGGTGCGGCTCATGTGGACGGGAATTTGGTAAAACAAAATGCCATACTCCACAAGAAAAATGAGTATCTCACCATGTTTGCTATGTTGAAAGGTGAAAACGCTTTCAGCTACGCACCGTATACGGAAACTCAAGCGAGGGAATTTATTCACGCTTTGCGGCAGCTTGCGGACTATATAATTATCGACTGCACAAGCAATATCACAAATGATATTTTGTCGGCGGTTTCGCTGATTGAGTCGGACGCTGTTCTCAGGCTTGTTTCCTGCGATTTGAAATCAATATCGTATTTAAATTCGCAGCTGCCTTTGCTCCTTGATAACAAATTCAATGCCAACAAGCAATACAAGGCGGCAAGCAATGTTTCGTCCTTTCAGGCTGATGATGAGATCGAGCAGATCGTAGGAGGCGTAAACTTTAAAATTCCGCATTCCGATGAGGTTTATAAGCAGTTTCTTGCGGGAAATTTGTTCGGTGGTTTGGCTGAAAAGGATAGCAAGGATTTTCGTAAAGCCGTATCAAAAATTGCAAATGAGGTTTTTGTATTATGAATTTAACATCACAAAACAGCACTCAGAATCTGTTCTTTAAAACGGACAGAAAGCGTGATTTTACCGATGTACTGAACGAGGTACAGGCATACATTTCAAGCAAATATTCGGCGCTTGTCATTGACGGGATCAATAAGGTTAATTCGGGCGATGACAATGTAAAACAGCAGGTGAAGAGGTATATCGGGAAATATCTGTTGGATTATAAGATTGCCGTTGAGGGGCTGACACAAAATGAGCTTGTAGATAAGCTTTACACCGAAATGGCGGAGTTCTCTTTTCTTACCAAATATATATTTGGGGCAGGAATCGAAGAAATAAATATCAATTCTTGGGACGATATTGAGGTGCAGTATTCGGACGGGACAAACGTAAAGCTTGATGAAAAATTCGAGTCTCCCGACCACGCAATAAACGTTGTTCGCAGAATGCTTCATGTGTCGGGAATGGTTTTGGACAATACTTCTCCCGCTATACTCGGACATCTCTCGAAAAATATCCGTATTGCCGTGCTGAAAACTCCGCTTGTGGACGAGGACGTTGGAGTTGCGGCTTCGATCCGTATTGTTAATGCGCAGAAATTACAAAAAGAGGATTTCATCAAATCGGGAACGGCTACCGATGAAATGATGAATTTACTTTCGGCACTGGTGCGCTA
>CATJCJ010000298.1 GCA_949738935.1 uncultured Eubacteriales bacterium
AATAAAACGAAATTGAATCATTTTCGTTTATTTTTTATAATTTTTTGGATATTTTGCATATATAAAGGATGATTTATGATAGTTTTCAGATACGCTCTAGATTAAATATTTTTTTTCATCGATATTTGTACAAACATGAGGTTTCGAAAGAAGTCTATTAAAAGGGGGATTGATGTTTTATGGATTGGAGTAAGGCTAAAAATTATACTATTGTTTTACTTATTTTCCTTAATTTATTTCTCTTTTTGTGTAATTTATGGTTTAATAAAAGATATGTTATTGATAATGATGATATTGAGTCTGTTAAAATTATTTTGGGAAAAAGGAATATTCGCCTTAACGCCGATGTTCCCGTTGATTATAAGCCTATGGTCCAAATAAATTTTGATAATTGTGTTTATGATGACATTAATCTTCAGAAGATTTTTTTTGAGGAAAGTAATGATGTAAAAAGAATTTCTGATTTTGAGAAAATTGTTTTTGTGTCAGGGGATAGAAAGGTTGTTGTGTCTGATGATATTGTTGAGTATGAGAATTCAAATGTTTCTTTTGACGAGAGGTTTGGCAGAGAGTCGGTTTTGAAAATATGTGAGAAATACGCGGAAAATATTGACAGATTTTACGATGGATTGTGTTTATACAGTGTTAATCGTATTGAGGATTATTATATTGTTGAGTATGTTCAAAAATATAAGGGAACAGAGGTTTTTAATAACTATATTAAATTTAAAGTGTCAAATGACGGTCATATGAAAATTAAATTTAGATATTTTCCTATAAAGGGGATGTATGGGGAGGCTGTTGATATTTGTTCCGCTGATGAGGCGTTATTCATTTTTTCGGATAAGGCTGATGAGGTTTTTGGAAAAAAAGAGATTTCTGTTACAAGTATTACAAAAGGTTATTATTTTAATGATTTTGAGAAAGGAAATGTTATTGTTTCTGTTCCCCATTATCGAATTGAGGTTGACGGACGGGAAAATCCTTTTTTTGTAAACGCCT
The DNA here is from genome assembly GCA_949738935.1 of uncultured Eubacteriales bacterium. Taxonomy (GTDB): domain Bacteria; phylum Bacillota; class Clostridia; order Lachnospirales; family CAG-274; genus MGBC114079. The sequence goes on from CATJCJ010000298.1 coordinate 1,003, forward strand.
ATAACAGAAGAATTGTTGAGACGTGAGATTATAAGAACCTGTCTAAAATCTAAAAAAGCCGGTTAAAACTTCATTTTTTTGGATATTTTAATAGTTTTTAGAGAGGCTCTAAAAAAACGCTTGACATATTTGAAAGTAATATTTATAATATTCAATGTGTGTTTAAGGTGGCTTTGAGGGCTCTTTTTTTGAGAGGAGGCTTAAAATGGAAACTTCAAATGTTAAAAGGGTTTGTCTCGCCGGTCTTTTTATCGCTATAGTTTGTGTCGGCACAATGTTTTTTAATGTTCGTGTTCCGGCTACAGAGGGTTACATACATTTTGGAGATGGGTTTATTATTACTATAGCTGTTTTGTTTGGCAAAAAATATGGTGTGCTTGCCGGAAGCGTTGGCTCGGCAATGGCTGATATTTTTCTTGGCTCGGCTCATTGGGCTTTGTTTACTCTTATTGTTAAAGGTGCCATGGGTTTTGCCGCGGGAAGTATTAAAGATTATACTGATGAAAATTCTAAGATATTTTCTTTTAGAAATATTTTTGCCGCTTTTATTTGTGAGATTATTATGGTACTCGGGTATTTTATATTTGGAGTGCTTCTTAAGGGTTACTTTATGACTCCGGCGGATGGTTTCGGGGATTTGTCCCAATTTGAATATGGTTTTACTTATGCTTTGTCTTCTGTTTACGCGAACAGTGTTCAGGGAGTTGGAGGAGTTGTTGTTTTCGGCGTTCTTGGATTTGCTTTGCATAACGCCAAAATTGTTCGTTTCGCGAGGTGATTAAAATATAAATGATTTAAAAAAAAGACTTTATTGTTCCCTGAAAAAATGATATAATTAATTTATGAGAAAACGCTGATTGCTTTTTCTTTGTTATCGGTTTCTTTAAAGTATATTGAGTATATGGTGGTATATGGGAGACAAGGGCTTTTTGTGTTTCCTTATTATGTACTGTTAAGAAAGGTGTAAGTGTTATAATGGAACATTTGGTTATTAATGGTCAAAGGCAGCTCTGCGGTGAGGTGTCTATAAGCGGCGCGAAAAACGCGGCTGTCGCTATTATTCCCGCCGCTATTATGGCTCAGGGTAAATGTGTTATTGAAAATTTGCCGTCTATTGAGGATGTTTACAGTCTTGTTGATACTTTGACCAATATCGGCGCTCGTTGTGAATTTGTAAATGATAATACTTTGGTTGTTGACAGCTCTAATATAATCAAGTATTGCGCTACTTATGAGTCTGTTAAAAAAATTCGCGCCTCTTATTATCTTATGGGCGCTCTTTTGGGCAGGTTTAAAAAGGCGGAGGTCGCTATGCCCGGCGGATGCAATTTTGGAACAAGGCCTATTGACCAGCATCTTAAAGGATTTAAAGCCCTTGGCGCTGAGTATACTATTTCTCACGGAATTGTTAAACTCTCCGCTCAAAAGCTTGTTGGAAGCAATATTTATCTTGATATGCCAAGTGTTGGCGCCACTATTAATATTATGCTCGCCGCTTCTATGGCTGAGGGTGTTACCGTTATTGAGAACGCGGCTAAAGAGCCTCATATTGTTGACACAGCTAATTTTCTTAATATGCTTGGCGCGAGAGTTAAGGGCGCTGGAACGGATGTTATTAAAATAACCGGCGTCTCGGAACTGCATGGCGCTGAGTATATGATTATTCCTGACCAGATTGAGGCCGGAACTTATATGATTGCCGGCGCTATGGCTGGCGGTGATGTTTTGGTTAAAAATATTATTCCCAAACATATGGACCCCCTTTCGGCTAAACTTCAGGATATGGGATGTGTGATTTATGAGGGGGATGATTCTATTAGAGTTATCTCAACAGGAAATCTTAATCCTACTACGGTTAAAACAATGACTTATCCGGGGTTCCCCACGGATTTGCAGCCACAGATGACGGCTCTTTTGTGCGTCGCTAACGGAACAAGTATTTTGACGGAAAATGTATGGGATAATCGTTTTCAATATATTAATGAACTTAAACGTCTCGGCGGAAATATTACTGTTGAGGGTAGAGTCGCTGTTGTTGAGGGCGTCAGACAGCTTATGGGCGCTGAGGTCAACGCGACAGACCTTAGAGCGGGTGCCGCTCTTGTTATTGCGGGACTTGCCGCGAAAGGTATTACCACTATAGGTAACGTTAAGTATATTGACAGAGGGTATGAGAAAATTGAGAGGAAATTTAGTGAGCTCGGCGCTGATATCAGGCGGGTTAAATCGGAGTAGGTGTTTGAATTATGGCGGCTGAATTTGCCACTGTCGCTAGCGGCAGCAGCGGTAATTGTGTTTATTTTGGAACGGAAAGTACTAAAATTTTGATTGACGCCGGATTGAGCGGTAAAAAAATTCAAGATGGTCTGGCTGAGATTGGTGTTTCGGGCAGGGATATTGATTGCGTTTTTGTTACTCACGAACATATAGACCATGTCGCTGGTATTGGCGTTTTATCCAGAAGATTTGATATTCCTGTTTTTGCTACAGAGGGGACTTGGAAATGTATGCCGTCTTCTGTTGGGAAAATTAAGGATGAAAATAAACGTATTATTGAACATAATAAACAATGTGTTATTCATGATTTATGTGTTATACCTTATTCTATCCCTCATGACGCGGCTGAGCCTGTTGGTTATAATATTTTGACCGAAAAATTTAAAGTTTCTGTCGCTACGGATATTGGTCACGTTACTGAGGAAATTATGGAGAATATTAAAGACTGTGATTTGCTTTTGCTTGAGAGTAATCATGATATTGATATGCTTAAAGAGGGAGATTATCCTTATTATCTTAAGAGGCGTATTCTTGGGGAAAAAGGTCATCTCTCCAATGAAACAGCCGGAAAACTTCTCGCTTGGGTTATTTGTCAGAATTCAAAACTTAAAAACGTGTTTCTTGGACATTTAAGTAAGGAAAACAACACGCCTAAAACGGCTTATGACACAGTTAAAAGGATTTTGAGTGATTATAATATTGAGGCGGGGCGGGATTTCAATTTGTTTTTGGCTCAAAGGTATGGTGTTGGGCGGCTTATTAAAAATGAACTATGATAGTTTGTATATTAAATTGATTTTATGAGATGATTATGTGAGAACTCAAATTGTTTGTGTTGGAAAAATTAAAGAGAAATTTTTTAGAGACGCTGTTTTGGAGTATTCTAAGAGGCTTTCACGGTATGTCAAGCTGGATATAGTCGAGGTTTCGGATGAGAGGGCTCCTGAGAATATAAGCCTTGCTTCTCAAAAAAATATTAAAGATAAAGAGGGTGAAAGAATTATTAAGGCTGTTAAAAATTCTTTCGTTGTAGCGCTGGACTTAAAAGGTTTAAAATTTTCCAGTGAGAAATTCGCTGATTTTATTAAAAAATCAAGAGTTTTGGGTACAGGGGATTTTACTTTTATTATAGGAGGTTCTTTGGGACTTTCTGATAAGGTTTTGGAGATGGCTGATTTTAGACTTTGTTTTTCCGATATGACTTTTCCTCATCAGCTTATGAGAGTTATTCTTTTGGAGCAGATTTACAGGGCTGAGAAAATTATCGCGAATGAGCCTTATCATAAATGATAAAAATTATTTTTGTTTTACATATATTTTTTGATTTTTTCTTATTTTTTTATTATTGTATTTGACAAAGCTATGTTATTAATGGTAACATAATTTATATATGATTTATTGTGCTTGAGTTTGGAGTTTGATTGCTACAGAACAAAGCATTATCCAGTTTAAAGGAGTTGGCTTTATATGAATGGTTGGGGATTTGACCAAATTGATGTTGATACTTTGAAAGAAATTGCTAATATTGGTTCCGGTACGGCCGCGGGAAGTCTCGCTAAACTTTTGAATGATAAAATTACTATGACTGTTCCGAGAGTTGATACTCCGGAATTTAAAAATTTGCCGGATATCTTAAACGGCGCCGATAAGATTGTCGCCAGCATTCTTGTTAGGCTCTCCGGTGATATTAAGGGTATGATGATGTATGTTATGGATGAACACTCCGCCTGCACTCTTACAAACAAGCTTTTGAATAAAAGAAACAGAAGTCTTTATGATTTTGGTGAGATGGAGCTTTCTGTTATTACTGAGATAGGTAATATTCTTACAAGTTCGTATCTTATGAGTTTGTCTAGCCTTTTGAGGTTTAAAATATCAAAGTCTGTTCCGGCGCTTTCTATTGATATGGCCGGCGCTGTTTTGAGTGTTCCAGCTATTGAGTTTGGAAAGGTTGGGGACACTGTTCTGCTTATAAAATCTATTTTGAACAGTAAAAAATATAATATGTTCGGGTTCTTTATTTTGATTCCGGATTTTGGTGAGGAATGATAATGAGCGCTTGAGGTATCGCGCCGGGTTTTTTTATTTTTTTGAGAGGAGTGCTCATTTTGGGAAGATCTTTAGACCTATGGTTGAAATTTAAAATAAAAGATAATTTGTACGCTGTTGACTGCGCCTATGTTAAGTATATTGGTGTTGTGCCCAGAGAAGATTTGACGGAGATTGTTGACTCGAGCGATTATGTTCGGGGGATTATTAAATTCAGCGGTGAAATCGTTACTCTTTTAAGTCTTAGAAGTATTTTTGGGTTGGAAAGTTTCTCAAGAAGAGCCGAGGTGTTTGAGGAAGTTATTGAGGAAAGAAAAAACGATTATATGAAGTGGGTTAATACATTGATTAATTGTATTAATTCGGGGGAGAGTTTTAAACTTCCTACTAACCCTCATAAATGTGACTTTGGGGTTTGGTATGACAATTATAAAGCCGTGAACTGTTCTATTAATTTTCAGCTTCAAAAGCTGGATACTCCTCATAAAGAGGTTCACAGCCTCGCTAAAGAGGCTAATTCTTTGATTGGCTCAAGTGATTCTGAAAGTAAAAAACAACTTTCTGAGATTGTCGATATTATTAATACTGAGTATACTCCTGAAATTATTAAGTGTCTTGAGGATACACAAAGAGTTTATCGGGATACCCTTAAAGAAATGTTTATTAGTATAAGAGAAAAAAGTGTTTCTGTCGCGTTTACTATTGACGAGGTTATCGGAACTGAAAAGCTTGACATTATTTATAAAAGTGATGCTGATGAGTCTATGGAGTTTCCAGAGTTTATTGAGGGGACTGCCAGAGATAAAAATGATTCACTTGTTATGATTGTTGATATTATGCGGATTATTTTTGAGGCTGAAAAGATTGGCAGTGTTAAAACAAAAATTTAGGGTTATGGTTTTAAACTGTTATTAGATTTTGGCAGGGTTAAACGGAGGAATAGAGCGCCGTTCTTTGCGTTGGGTTTAAAAAGCGCTTGGAACGGCGCTTTTTTCAAAATTTTTGAATACTAGTGTAGTGTCTCATTGATATTCGGCATATCTCCTTGCCCATTTTTACATTGAGCCGCGTTGTCGTTAGCTGACATAGCGCATAGACTATGCTTGCTTTTCGCCGCCTTGTCAATGAAAAAATGTTCTCTGGATTTATACTAGGGGCTTTTATATATGAGCTTGTATTAATCTTATTTAAGAACTTGTCTAAAATCTAAAAAAAGTCTGTCTAAAAAAGACGGATATAGTATTATGAGATTAGTATTATATTGATAAGGGTGGGGAAATTAAATGAAAGATTTGAAAAATATGCAAAAACAATATGTAATCACTTTGTTGGTTACGTTAATAGCTTTGATTGTAATTATAGTGTATAGTTTTAATTCCTTTTACTCGAATACTAAAAAAGATACAATAGCTCTTGGTGAAAGCTGTTTGGCACAGGAACTGGAACAGCTTAACGCTTATCTCGCTAAGGGAAAAGACGTATTACAGATTACGGCTATAACTGTTGAATATATGCTAAAAGAAAATATGTCTTCTGATGAGATATTAAATTTTCTGACAAATGAGGCCGAACGATATAAAGTAAGTATAGACCCTAATTTTACGGGAATTTATGGTTTTATAAACAATGAGTATCTTGACGGAATAGGATGGGTTCCTGATGAGGATTATGTCCCTCAGAAACGTGTGTGGTATACGGACGCCGTAAAAGCTGAGGGCAAACCTACAATTATTTCTCCTTATCTTGACGCTCAAACCAACAGTATTATGATTTCTATAAGTCAATTATTGTATGATAAGAAAAGTGTGGTTTCTCTGGATATTGAAATGAATGAAATTCAAAAAATTACTGAGAATATACATTTGAACAATCATGGCTATGGGTTTGTATGCGATAAAAACGGACTTGTTGTGGCACATTCGGACATAAATGAAAAAGGTAAAAATTACATAGAAGATAAAGAAATGTCAAAAATTTTAGAAAAAGTCTATAAAAAGCAGGACAATAACTTTGAAATAGATATTAATGATGAGAGTTTTACAATATTTTCTGATGTTGTTATGGACGATTGGTATGTTGTGATGGTCGTTAATAATAGAGAATTATATAATGATTTGCATTATATTTTTATTAGAAATGTGATAATATGTTTTGTTATATTCGCGGCTATCGTAATATTTTGTACACTTTCTCTCCGACGAGTACGCGGCTATATGGATGAGATTGAGCAAAATAGAAAAAAGATAAATAATCTTAATGAGACTATTATGAAAATTCTAGCCAGAACTATTGACGCGAAAGATAAATATACAAAGGGACATTCTGTCAGGGTTGCTGAGTATAGCAGTAAAATCGCCGCTAAAATGGGAAAAAGCAAACAAGAGCAAAAGGAAATATATAATGTGGCGATGATGCATGATATAGGAAAAATAGGAATTCCTGACAGTATTATAAATAAGGCGGGAAAATTGACGGATGAGGAGTATGATTTGATTAAACTTCATACTGTGACAGGATATCATATATTAAAAGATATGTCTGAAAATCAGATGATTGCTATAGGAGCTAAGTTTCATCATGAAAGATATGATGGAAAAGGTTATCCTAATGGTCTTAAAGGTGAGGATATACCTTTAATAGCCAGGATTATTGGGGTTGCTGACGCTTATGACGCTATGGCGTCAAGCAGGAGCTATCGAAAAGCCCTTCCTCAAGAGGTTGTGAGAAGTGAGATTGAAAAGGGTAAGGGAAATCAATTTGACCCTGAGATAGCTGATATTATACTTAAAATGATAGATGATGATAAAGAGTATAATATGAAACAATCCTCGGATTTGAATAAGACAATTCTTGTAGTGGATGATGACCCTATTACTATAAATCTTGTTAAAAATATTTTTAAAAGCGAGCCTATGTATACTTTGATTGACGCTAAAAAGGGAGAAGACGCTTTGAGAATTATTGATGAGGATAATATTGATTTGATTTTTCTTAATATTGAGATGCCTGATATCAGCGGGTTTGAGATTCTTAAGATTATTAAAGGAAAATATGATATTCCTGTGGTGTTTTTAACAGGACATAAAAATATTGAGATGATGCAGGAAGTCGCCAAACTTGATGTTGAGGATTATCTTACAAAACCGTTTTTGCCGGCGGCTTTATTGGAAATCGCTAATAGTGTGCTTAATGATTGATGTATAGTAATTCCACTTGAGATATAACAAAAAAATAACAGTTGGGCGCTGCCCAAACCCGCAAGCCTTTTGAAAAAGGCTTGACCGAAAACTTTAAATCGCCTGCGGCGAGTGAAAAAATGGATTTTTGAAGTATAATTAAAAAAGTATTGACAGGTGTGTGTATTTGTGGTAGAATATGCTTGTTTGTTTGGCCGCACGAAGAGGTATTTAAAGTGAGTATGAGTGTTTTCTTGCTGCCGTATTCGGCGAGTCTCTTATTTTTAAGGAGGTGTGCGAATGTACGCGATTATTGAAACAGGCGGAAAGCAGTATAAGGTTTGTGAGGGTGATGTTATCAAAGTTGAGAAATTGGTTGCTCAGCCTCAAGGTAAATATGTTTTTGACAGTGTTTTGGCTATTGGCAACGGTGATGATTTTAAGATTGGCGCTCCAAAGGTTGACGGCGCCAGTGTTGAGGCATCTGTTATCGGCAACGGCAAGGCTAAAAAAGTTATTGTGTATAAATATAAACCTAAAAAAACTTTCCACAAGAAAAAAGGTCATAGACAACCTTTTACTGAATTGAAAATTGAGAAAATTAATGGTTAATTATGATTAAAGCTGACTTTTTTCGTAATAAAAATAATAATATTTATGGTTTTCGTGTTAAAGACCATGGCGCTTCAATTGTATGCGCCGCTGTTTCCGCTCTTACTTTGAATTGTGTTAATTCTATTGATGAGTTTACGAATTGTGATTTTGTGTGTGAGCATAACGACGAGGGCGGTTTTATTGACGTTTTGGTTCCTTTTATTAAAGAGGGCGGTTTTGACCATGATGTTGATTTGATTTTTAATTGCCTTTTGCTTGGGCTTTCCGGTATAAAGGCGGAGTACGAGAATGATATAACCATTTTTGATTGTGAGGTGTGATGATATGTTGAAAATGAATCTTCAGTTTTTCGCTCATAAAAAGGGTGTTGGTTCTACTAAGAACGGCCGTGATTCTGAATCTAAAAGACTTGGACCTAAACGAGCTGACGGTCAGTTTGTTAAGGCGGGAAATATCCTTTATACTCAGAGAGGTACTAAAATTCATCCCGGCAATAATGTTGGAAGAGGCGGAAATGATACTCTTTTTGCCTTGGTTGACGGGACTGTTAGATATGAGAGAAAGGGCAGAGATAAAAAGCAACTTTCTGTTTATCCTGTGGCTTAGTAAAAAACGTGGGCTTTGCCCGCGTTTTTTTCATAATTTTTTTCGTAAATTGTAAAAAGTGGTTGACAATAAGAGGAGCTTGTGTTATTATGATAAAGGCGATATACGTCTTTTTTTTATGCGTGTTAACGCGAGAATAAACTTGTCGGCGGAGATTTTAATTGTCTCCGATTTGTTTTGAAATTACTGCAAAAGAGGTGGAAGTTTTGAGAACTAAAATTACTTTGGCGTGTACAGACTGTAAACAAAGAAATTACAATACGATGAAAGATAAAAAAGTACATCCCGATAGAATGGAAACAAAGAAATACTGTAAGTTCTGCAATAAACACACATTGCACCGAGAAACAAAATAATTCTTTGTGAAAGGGGCATTTATCGTATGGAAGAAAATAACACAAACGAAAACAACGAGGTTGTTTCTGAAAAAGAACCTAAAAAAAATGATAAAAAGAAAAGCAAAGACAGTGGTAACGGTCCAAGCTTTTTCGCCAGACATAAGGCTGAGTTTAGAAAAATTAAATGGCCTTCTCGTCAGGAGCTTTTTCGGGAAACGGTTGTTGTAATTATTATATCGTTAATTGTCGGCGCCATTATTTTTGGTATGGATACGGTACTTCAATTTGGCTTTGGCAAGATTAGCAATCTATTATAAGTGTTTTACGTATTGCGAGGTTTGGTTATATGTCTGAACAGGAATGTGCTAAATGGTATGTTGTGCATACTTATTCCGGTTATGAGAATAAAGTTAAGGCTAATATTGAGAAGCTGGTTGACAACAGAAATATGCACGATAGAATTCAAGAGGTTATTGTTCCTCTTGAGGACGAGGTTGAAATTAAAGACGGTAAAAAAAAGGTTGTTCAGCGAAAGGTTTTTCCCGGGTATGTTCTCTTGAAAATGATTATGGACGATGATACTTGGTATGTTGTTCGTAATACAAGAGGCGTTACGAGTTTTGTCGGTCCGGGTTCTAAACCGGTTGCTTTGACTGAGGACGAGGTATATAGTATGGGTATTGAGTCTTATGTTGAGACAATTGATATCGCTGAGGGCGATTCTGTCTCCGTTGTTTCTGGCCCTTTTGCCGAATCGACGGGTATTGTTAAGGAAGTTAACGCTAATAAGCATACAGTTGTTGTTATGCTTTCTATTTTTGGGCGTGAAACCCCTGTTGAGCTTGATTTCTCTCAGGTTCGAGGGTTGGCGTAGGTCGCCGTGGGAGGGAAAATCCCGCTAATTACCACATTTATTTAGGAGGTGCCTTTAAATGGCAAAAAAAATTACTGGTTATATTAAATTGCAAATCGCCGCGGGGAAAGCTACCCCAGCGCCGCCGGTTGGCCCAGCTCTTGGTCAGCATGGTGTGAATATTATGGGCTTCTGTAAAGAATTTAATGAGAGAACGTCTAAAGACGCGGGTCTTGTTATTCCTGTTGTTATTACAGTTTATCAAGACAAGAGTTTTACTTTTGTTACTAAAACTCCTCCGGCGGCCGTTCTTTTGAAAAAGGCTTGTAAAATTGAATCCGGTTCCGGTGTTCCTAACAAAAACAAGGTTGCTACTATCTCTATTGATGAAGTTAAAAAAATCGCGGAAATGAAAATGCCTGACTTGACAGCCGCTTCTTTGGACGCCGCTGTTAGTATGATTAAAGGTACTGCCAGAAGTATGGGCATTGTTGTTCAGGAATAAAGGAGGAATCGTTTTGAAAAGAGGAAAGAAATATCTCGAAAAAGAAAAACTTATTGACAAGTCTATGCTCTATGATTCTAATGAGGCTGTTGAGCTTGTGACAAAAACAAGTGTCGCTAAATTTGATGAAACCGTTGAGGCTCATATTCGCTTGGGTGTTGACAGCAGACACGCTGACCAGCAGGTTCGTGGCGCTGTTGTTCTTCCTCACGGTACAGGTAAAACTGTTCGTGTTTTGGTATTCGCTAAAGGTGATAAAGCCACTGAGGCTGAAAAGGCCGGCGCTGATTTTGTCGGTGCTGAGGATATGGTCGCTAAAATCCAAGGTGAAAACTGGTTTGATTTTGATATTATTGTGGCTACACCTGATATGATGGGGCTTGTTGGCCGTCTTGGACGTGTTTTGGGCCCTAAAGGTCTTATGCCTAATCCAAAGGCTGGTACTGTTACTATGGATGTGGCGAAAGCCGTTAACGAGATTAAAGCTGGTAAGATTGAGTATCGTCTTGATAAAACTAATATTATTCATGTTCCTGTTGGTAAGGTCTCTTTTGGTAAAGATAAATTGTTTGAAAACTTCCAAACTCTTATGAGCGCTGTTATAAAAGCTAAACCTTCCGCTACTAAGGGTCAGTATATTAAAAGTGTTGTTCTCTCAACTACTATGGGCCCTGGTATTAAGGTTAATCAGGCAAAAATTGTTGAACAATAATTTTTTGCTGTGCTGATGAAATCAATATATTTTTTGATGGATTCTTTATTATGTATATTTTTAACTTGATAGGCTGTTGCGTTTCTATTTTGCAACAGCCTTTTTGAAAATTAAGGAGGTAAGTTTATGAAACTTAATTTTAAAGGTCTTTTCGTGGTTGTTACCGCTCTTGTTTCTTTGGCTTTTTCTGTTACCGCTTTCGCTAAGACCGCTGATGTTGTGTATTTTGATGAAAAGTGTGACAGCTCTGTTGTCGCTTCCGCTCCAAACGGGGCTACCGTTATCTCTGTTGTTCCGTCTAATGATTCTTTGAAGATTGGCGATGAGTTTTATGTTGATTTTGTTTTGAAAAACAACCCGGGATTTGCCGCTTTTGGGTTTACTATAAATTATGATAACAGTGTCATTGTTCCGGTTAAAGGTGACGCTGACGCTTTGGATGATGTAAGTCAGGTTACTTATGGTGAGGGAGATGCTGCTGTTTCTGCTTATGGAATAAATGAGGGTATTGATATTGGAAAATCAAGTGGGTCTTTCGTTTATACAAATTTGTTATTAAGAGGTAGTAAAGTTTTTCAGGCTTCAGGTGATGGTATTCTTTTTAGAGTTAATTTTAAGACCATTGGAAATGGAAGTTCTAATATATTACTTTCTGATAGGTCCGGTGACCTTTTAATTGACTCTAACGCAATGAAATTTCCTGTATATGTTGAGAACGCGGCGGTTACGGTTAGTGGTGGAAACGCGGCTAATATAGAAAATAATGATAATACCGCAACAACAGAGGTAAGTATTGATAATAACTTAACAGAAAAAAATACTGAAAAAAATACAGATAATGATAATAATGTAGAAAATACTACAGAAAATATAATAAAAAATGATGTGGAAGTTACTACGGAAACTTCAAGTACCGATGTTGCTAATAAAGTAACTGATGAAAATATTTCTGATAATAAAAATTTAAATGAGAGTGAGGGAGATTTTATTATAAATTTTCCCAGAGAAATGTCTACTCCCAGAGAATTTGGGGACCTTGCTTCGGTTCCTTGGGCTAAACAATCCATTTCTTCCTTATCTGCTTTGGGTATTGTTAATGGTGTTGATGATGTGACTTTTAACCCTAAAGCTTACACATATAGAGCTGATTTTGTTTTGGCTGTTACAAGACTTCTTGGACTTGATGGTCAGGGAGAAAATGTTTTCTCTGATGTTGATAACTCCGCGTATTATTCTAAAGCGGTTTCTCTCGCTAACAAATTTCAGATTGTTATGGGAGCTGACGGAAAATTTATGCCTAAAGACAATATAACAAGACAAGATGTTATGGTTATTCTTTCAAGAGTTCTTGATAAGGCGGGAAAACTTCAGAAAGGCGGTGAGGCGTCTTTGAAGAGATTTATTGATGCTTCTGATATTTCGGGGTATGCTATGGAACCGGTTGCTGATTTGATATATATGGGAGTTGTCAGCGGTGATGATAATAGTATGATTAAGCCTAAGGGATATATAAATCGTGCGGAAATGGCTGTTTTGATTGAAAGAGTGTATAATGTTTTAAACAACTAATGACCGGGTTCGCCGCACTGCTGAAAGTGCGGCGGTCTTACGCTAGATTGGTTTTAAGGAGGATTTTTATGTTTAATGTAAAAAAATGTTTTTGCGCTTTTTTCGCGGCGGCTTATACTTTATCCTCTGTCGGGGTTTTTGCCGCGGACGGCGATATTGTGTTTTATGACGATAGTTATAATAAAAGTGTTGTCCCGAATTTGCCGAGAGAGGCTACCGCTGTTGTTATTGAGGGCGATGAAGATTTATTTAAAACAGGGGATACTTTTTTTGTTGACTTTAAGGTTAAAAATAATCCCGGTTTTTCAAAGTATGGCTTTAAAGTTGAGTATGACAGCTCTGTTGTAAAACCTATTTCTATTTCTTCTGATGATTGTAAAGTTGAGTATGATTATGAGAATGATGTTAAAAATAAGGTATTTGAAAGCGTAAGTCTTTCTGATGTTTTGTCTAACGCCTCTGAGGGAAGTTTTACTATTCGTGGAATTTGTCGTTCTTCTTTGAATAAACTCGCTAAGACAAAAGGTGACGGCGTTTTGTTTACTGTTCAGTTTCAGACGCTTAAGGACGGTAAATCAAGTATAAAAATGAGCGGAATTAATGAGTCTGTTTTTATGGATAATAAAAATAAAAATATCCCGGTATACATAAAAGAATTTGACTTTAATATTTTGAGAAACGCTGAAAATGAGCCGTTAATACTGACAACATTGGAAGACTCGGCAGAAATTGATACGGTGACTGAGGAGACCACAACTCAAGTGACTACTGAAACTGCTGTTCAAACATCAACTGCTGCTCAAGATACAGAGGAGGCTAAATCACAAGAATTTAAATTTAATGTTCCGACAAAAACTTCAGATGTTATTCCTTTTAAAGATTTATCTCAATATCCCTGGGCAAAAGATTCTATAGATTTTTTGTCTTCTCTTGGAGTTGTGAGGGGGGTTGAATGGCGAATTTTTGGCCCAAAACTTTATACGTCAAGAGCTGATTTTATGATTATTGTTAAACGATTTACAGGGCTTGAGGGAAATAAGTCTACGGATAAATTTAATGATATTAAACCAACGGATTATTACGCTGAGGCTGTTGGGGTTATTACAAATTATGGACTCGCTGACGGAATGACTACTTCTGAGTTTAAACCTAAAGCCAATATTACAAGACAGGAGGTTTGTGTAATTCTCGCTCGTGTGCTTGAAAAGGCCGGAAAACTTAAAAAAAGTGATATTTCTATTTTGGACAAGTTTATTGATGAGGATTTTGTCTCACCTTATGCCAGAGAGTATGTCGCTGATTTGATTGGTATGGGAATTGTGTCGGGTGACAATAAAAATAAAATTACTCCGGTTGAGCCTATTACTCGGGCTGAAGTATGTGTTCTTGTAAAAAAGATTTATGATTTGATTAAATAGAAACTTTATATTCAATCAACTTAAAAATGAAAAAGTTCGGCGGTCAAAAATCCTTTTCGCTGTGTTATCGGCGGTCGGCATAGGTTTCGGCTATGCC
>CATJCJ010000299.1 GCA_949738935.1 uncultured Eubacteriales bacterium
ATACAAATTTTTTCGCACATTTAAAACTGTGTATTAAATTATAATATTACTTTTTAAAATTTTTTTACTGTATGTATATTGTTGATAAGTTTATTAACATATCTTTGGTAATTGTTAATAATTTTATTTTTTTCTTGTTTTTTTTCTTGCTTATCCACATTTTTTCTGATATTATAGTTGTATTGATGTGAATAACTCTCTTTTACACAAAGTTATTCACATTTTGTTGATAACTTTGTTGATAACTTTAAAATATTTTTTTTATTACCTTATTTTTCAATATTCCATTTGAGAATAACTTTTTTGTGTATTTGTTAATAACTACTTAATTATTCCTTTTATTTTTTATTTATTCACAATTTTATAAATCAGTTATTAACTTTTTACACTTTTTTATACTTTTCAACAATTTATTTTTACTTATTAACAATTTTTATTTTCACGGAGGGGAAAATATTATGAAAGATACTTGGGAGAAAGCCCTCAATATACTTAAAGATAACGTTACAGCCTCAACTTACACTTCTTGGCTCTTACCGCTTATACCAATCACGGCAACAAATTCAATGTTTTTATTTAAAGCGCCTGTTCCTGTTGTTGAAGATATGATTAACAAAAGATATATTCAACTTATTCAGCAAGCCCTATTTTCTATTACCGGAAAACAATTTGAGATTATTGTTAAAACAACTATTGATCCCGCTTTTGAGGAAATGATAAAAAACCAAACTAAAGAAGAAAAAAAAGAAAATAATAAACTTTTATTAAATAAGAATACTCAAAAAACATCATCTTTAAAAGGGAAATCAATTAATACTTATGTTTCTTCCCCTTTAAACTCAAAATATGTTTTTGAGAATTTTGTTGTCGGAAACAGCAATCAGCTTGCGTACGCCGCTTCTATAGCTGTATCTGAAAACCCGGGAACAGCTTATAATCCTCTTTTTCTTTATGGAAATGTTGGTCTTGGAAAAACTCATCTCATGCACTCAATAGCTCATCATATTCTTGAAACTAACCCATCCGCAAAAGTTGTCTATGTTCCAAGCGAGACTTTTTTAAACGAACTTGTTGATGCTATTCGAGATAAAAAAACTGATGAGTTTAGAGATAAATACAGAAAAGTTGACGCTCTCTTAATTGACGATATTCAATTTATCTCAGCGAGAGAGGGAACTCAGCTTGAGTTTTTCCATACATTTAACGCAATCTGGGAGTTAAACAAACAAATTATTATATCAAGTGACAGACCTCCAAAAGAAATCGCCGTCCTTGAGGATCGCCTTCGTTCAAGATTCGCGTCAGGACTTGTCGCCGACATTCAGCTTCCAGACTTTGAGACAAGAACAGCCATCTTAAAAAGAAAAGCCAAAATTGACGGTATTACTATGCCTGAAGACGTTTTCAAATTTATCGCGAAAACTATCTCCTCAAGCATTCGAGAACTTGAGGGAGCTCTTATAACAATAAACGCTTACGCTCAGCTAGCTGAAACTGAAATTACTGTTGAATTCGCTAGACACGCTCTTAAAAGTATGACCGTCAATCCTGAGAAACAAGACCTTTCCATTGAGTTTATACAAAATACAGTAGCTGATTACTTTAATATATCTATTGAGGATTTAAAAGGCAAAAGAAGAAGCAAAAACATTGTTTATCCAAGACATATCGCTATGTATTTTTGCAGAAAACTCCTAGACTGCCCTCTTTCAGATATTGGAAACTCTTTTGGAGGAAGAGATCATTCAACCGTTATAAACGGGTATGAAAATATTACAAAAGGCCTTGAAAACAATTCAACCTTTGTAAAAAATGTATCTGAAATTGAGTCCATTCTAAAAAAAGAGTAGAAGATAATATTATTTTATTCTTTTTCATATTGTTGATAAGTTTGTTGAGTTTTTGTTGCGGAAAAGTTGATAACTTTTGGGAAATTTTTCATTGTTAGTATTGTTGATAACTTTTTTATTTTTTTGATTGCTATCCACATGGTTTTCCTTGTGGATAATTTGCTTATTTTCAATCTTTTTTCCACTTTTCCACTTTTCCACCGTACTACTACTGCTACTACTTAATAATAATTATATATTTATATATTTTGTCCACACAGATAAGAAAGGGGTTTATATTTATGATTATTACATCCACAAAAGAAGAATTGCTTTCAAAAATTAATATTGTGTCCAAAGCTGTCGCCTCAAAAACAACTCGCCCTATTTTAGAGTGTATTCTTATAACAGCAGACTCGGATGGTGTTCGATTAACAGCAAATAATCTTGAGCTTTCTATAGAGACAAGTAATATAGAAGCTCAAATTATTGAAAAGGGTTCAGCCGCTCCCGAAGCTAAAATGTTTTTGGAAATAATAAGAAATTTACCTGAAAACAATGTTTCAATAGAGACTGATGATAAAAATAACATTACAATAAAAAGTGGGAAATCTGAATTTAAAATTTTTTCTCTTCCCGGAGAAGATTTTCCTGAACTGCCTTTGGTGGAAAAAAATTTTAAATATGAAATAAGCTCAGCCATGTTTAAAAATATGATAAAACAAACTATTTTCGCTGTAGCTATTGACGAGACTAGACCTATATTAACGGGGGAACTCTTAGAGATAAAAGAAGATTGTTTTAATATTGTGGCTATAGATGGTTTTAGAGTCGCTTTTAGAACCGAAAAAATTGAAAATAAAAATGAAAGTATAAATGTTGTTGTCCCATCTAAAACTTTAAGTGAAATAAGCAGAGTATTGCCTGATAAGGAAGATGAGATTGTCTCTATATATTTTACTGATAATCATGCGCTTTTTGAGACAAATCAATTTACTATGGTCTCAAGACTTCTTGAGGGTGAGTTTTTTAAATATGAAAACAGTTTTATTAATGAACATACAACTGCTATAGAAGTTAACAGACAAGAATTATTAAGCTCTATAGAAAGAGCTACTCTTATTGTCAAAGATATGAGAAAAAGTCCCGTTGAGCTTAAAATAAAAGAAAATTTTCTTGTTATAACATCAAATACAGATATAGGTATGTCTTATGAGGAAGTTGCTGTGGATTTTGAAGGTGATGATTTAGAAATAGGATTTAACCCCAAATATTTAATTGACGCTCTTAAAGTTATTGATGATGAAAGAATCACTATTAATTTTATGTCCGCGTTGAGTCCTTGTATAATAAATGGAATAGAAAACGGGAATTATAAATATCTTATTTTACCTTTAAGGCTTAAAAATTAAATTATATCAATTCATAGTTAAAAAATATCTGAAAAACATAGCAAAACAATAAAAAGATAAACGAATAAACCGTGGTCACTACCCTATATGCACTAAGTTAAAATCATGGGACGCTGTCCCAAGCCCTGCAAGTCCTTTTTAAAGGGCTTGACCCTAAACTTTAATAAGCAAAAACTATTGTTTTTCCTGAAAATTTATTATTTATTCTGTGAAATGTGGTTTCGCTTAAAAGTGTTTGTTCCGCTTTTTTCAAAAAGCGAGCGGAGTTTGAGGTGAACCTACGAGGTTTTTGTCAAGTTAGTGCATATGGGACGCTGTTTCAAACCCCGCAAGTCCTTTAAAAAAGTATTAACTCTAAACTTTACAAAGGTTACAAATTTATTGGGATAATCTTTAATATAAAAAAACAAGGTTTTATATTGAAAGTCATTCGTTTTTTTAAAAGCAAGATAAAGACTTTTTGTAGTATGATAGTTTAAGGAGTGAAAAAATTGACAGAAATAAAAATAAATACAGAATTTATTAAACTTCAGCAGGCTATTAAATTGGCAAATATTGTTTCGTCAGGCTCAGATGCTAAAACACTTATACTTGATGGTAAAGTCAAAGTTAATAACAACATTGTTTATCAAAGGGGTAAAAAAATTTTTGCTGGGGATATTGTTAATGTTGATTGTTTTGGTCAAGAGGAACAATTTACTCTAACGGTGATAAATTGATTGTGAATTTTTGGTGATTATATGTATATTGATAAACTTTCTGTTGAGAATTTTAGAAATTTAAAAAAGAATTGTATTGAATTTAATAAAAATGTCAATATTTTTTATGGAGATAATGCCCAAGGGAAAACTAGTATACTTGAGGGTATTTATTTTTGCGCCACAGGAAGAAGCCATAAAACGCATATTGATAGTGAAGTTATTAATTTTGGTAAAAGTGAATCTCATTTACAAGTCTTTGTAAATAACAGTACTATATGCGATAAGATAGATGTTCATTTAAAGAAATATTCTAAAAAAGGAATTGCTATAAATAATGTTTCTGTAAAAAAGATTGGAGAGTTATTTGGTGTTCTTCATATTGTTCTTTTTACTCCCGAGGATTTACAGCTTATTAAAGCAGGTCCTTCTGTCAGAAGAAAATTTATTGACCTTGAAATGTGTCAATTAAGTAAAATTTATTATTATGACTTAAGACAATATTACAAAATATTGAAGCAAAGAAATAAATTGTTAAAAAATATTCAAAAAAATAGTAAATTAAAAGAAACTTTATTTGCGTGGGATGAACAGCTTGTAAATTTTGGAGAAAAGTTAATTGATTATAGAAAAGAATTTATTAAAAATATTTCTAAATCCGCTTCATGTATACACAGGGATATTACGAGAGAAAAGGAATTTCTTGAGATAATTTATAAACCAAATTCTCAAAAGGAAGAATTTAAAAAAAAATTAAGTAAGTATATGGATAAGGATATTTTTTACGGAACAACAAGTGAAGGTCCTCACAAAGATGATATTATTTTTAATATAAATGGTTTTAATGTCAGAGATTATGGTTCTCAAGGTCAGCATAGAACAGCGGCATTATCAACTAAATTAGCGGAAATTGAGATTATAAAAAATGAGAAAAAAACAACTCCTGTTTTACTTCTTGATGATGTACTTTCAGAGTTAGATGAAAAACGTCAATCTTTTTTATTTAAGAATATAAAGAATATACAGGTATTTATTACTTGTACAGGGATTGAGGAAATTACAAAAAAGGTTTCTGGAGACAGCAATATTTTTTTTGTTGAGGATGGCATTATAGGAAATAAACCCTTTTTGTGAAAATTTTTTTCTTTTTTTCTGGTGAAAAACTCTAATTTGTGGTATAATATATAAATAAACATATGGAAATGTATTATAAAAATTGATTATTTTGATAAGTTTTACGGATATACATAGGGGAGCTGTTTTTTATGTTTTTGAATATTGGAGCGGATATTGATGTTTTTTATGATGATGTTGTCGCTATTATTAATCTTGAGAAAAACGACGGTAAAATTAATTTTGAATTTATTAACGCTATGCGAAGAAAAAAAGATTGTATTACTTTGGATGAGGATGTTTTAAGGTCTGTTGTTATTTTATCTAAAAACGGAGAGTCAAAAATTTATTTATCACCTATATCTGTCTTTGCGATAAAAAAAAGAATGGAATCAATTTGAGAAATTTAACGTTATATTAAATAGTATCGCCCCTAAATTCGTGACGAAAGGAAGATTTTTTTATGTCATCGGAATATAATGAAAGTCAAATACAAATTTTGGAGGGACTTGAGGCTGTAAGAGTCAGACCCGGTATGTACATAGGAAGTACGTCATCAAAGGGTCTTCATCATCTTGTATATGAGATTGTTGATAATTCTATTGATGAGGCTCTCGCCGGTTTTTGTTCTGAAATAGAAGTTACTATCCACAAGGACAATATTATATCCGTTAAAGATAACGGCAGAGGGATTCCTGTCGGAATTCACCACCAAAGAGGTATACCTGCCGTTGAGGTTGTTTTTACAATTCTTCACGCCGGCGGTAAATTTGGAGGAGGCGGATATAAAGTCTCTGGAGGTTTGCATGGTGTTGGCGCTTCAGTTGTAAACGCTTTAAGTGAATGGCTGACTGTTAGAATATACAGTGATGGTAAAATATATGAGCAGCATTATTCGAGAGGAGAAGTTCTTGATAAACTTGAGGTTATTGGCAAATGTGATGAAAATATGACAGGTACTTTTGTCGAGTTTAAGCCGGATTCTGAGATTTTTGAGGAAACTGTTTTCAGTTATGATATTTTAAAACAGCATCTTCAAGAAACGGCTTTCCTTACAAAGGGTATTAAGATAATTCTTAAAGATTTGAGAAATGAGGAAGAAGTTCTTCAAGATGTTTTTCATTATGAGGGCGGTATAAAAGAATTTGTCCAATATATTAATAAAAATAAAACCCCTGTTTATGAGGATATTTTTTATTGTGAAAGTGTTAAGGATAATGTTTCTGTTGAAGTGGCTTTTCAACACAATGACGGTTTTGTTGAGAATACTTATTCTTACGCTAACAATATAAATACGACTGACGGTGGAACTCATCTCGCCGGTTTTAAGACGGGTCTTACAAAAACTATTAATGATTATGGAAGAAGATTTGGTCTTTTGAAAGACAGTGATAAAAATTTATCAGGTGACGATATTCGAGAGGGTATTACTTGTGTTATAAGTGTTAAAATTGAAAATCCTCAGTTTGAGGGGCAGACTAAGACAAAACTTGGAAATAGTGAGGCAAAAAACGCTGTTGAGTCTGTTTTATCTGAAAACTTGACGTATTTTCTTGAGGAAAATCCGGCTACGAGCAAAATGATTTTTGAAAAAGCCCTTGTCGCTTCAAGAGCGAGAGACGCCGCGAAAAAAGCCAGAGAACTTGTTAGAAGAAAATCGGCTTTGGAAGTGTCAAGACTCCCAGGAAAACTTTCAGATTGTTCTGAAAAAGACCCTGAAAAGTGTGAAATTTATATTGTCGAGGGTAATTCGGCGGGAGGCTCGGCAGTTGATGCCAGAACCCCTAAAACTCAAGCTATTTTACCTCTTAGGGGAAAAATACTTAATGTTGAGAAAGCTAGACTTGATAGAATTTTGGGTAATGAGGAAATACGTTCTATGATTACGGCTTTTGGTACGGGAATTCACGAGGATTTTGATATATCAAAGCTAAGATATCATAAAATTATTATTATGACCGATGCGGATGTTGATGGCGCCCATATTACTACATTATTGCTAACATTTATTTTCAGATTTATGACTCCTCTTATTGAGGGCGGATATGTATATCTCGCAAAACCTCCGCTATTTAAAGTTGAGAAAGCAAAAAAAGAGTATTACGCTTATACAGACGATGAGCTTTCAGAAATTCTTGATAAAATAGGCAGAGACGGTCTTAAGCCTATTCAAAGATATAAGGGACTTGGAGAGATGGACCCGGAACAACTTTGGGAAACAACTATGGACCCAGAACGCAGGATTCTTATGAGAGTGACTATGGATGATGCCAGGATTGCTGATGAAATTTTTGACAAGCTTATGGGAGATAAAGTTGAACCTAGGCGAGAATTTATTCAAGAGAATGCTCGATATGTTACTAATCTTGATGTATAGATTATACGCGCTAATTTAAAACAATGAGACGTTATCTCGTATGCACTAATTTAAAACTATGGGATGCTATATACATTGCAAGACCTTTTTAAAGAGCTTGGTCCTAAAATTTAATAAGTGAAAACTGTTGTTTTTGCCGTGAAAATTTACTATTTTCCGGCGAAACGTAGTTTTGTGTAAAAGTTTTGTCTCGCTTTTTTCAAAAAGCGAGCGGAGTTTGAGGCAGGGTCTTAATGTTTTTGTTAATTCGGCGCGAATGGTGGGTAAAGCCCACGGTTTTATTTTGGAGGAAAATTTATGGAAAATGAGTTTGATAAAATTATGGACGTGGAAATTTCTGAAAAAATGAAAACGTCATATATAGATTACGCTATGAGTGTTATTGTCTCAAGAGCGCTTCCTGATGTTAGGGATGGTCTTAAACCTGTTCATAGACGTATATTGTATGCTATGAATGAGCTTAATCTTGACCCGTCAAAAGGTTATAAAAAGTGCGCCAGAATTGTTGGTGATACCATGGGTAAATATCATCCTCATGGTGACGCTGCTATTTATGACGCTTTGGTTCGTTTGGCTCAGGATTTTTCTATGCGTTATACGCTTGTTGACGGACACGGCAACTTTGGTAATATTGATGGATATCCAGCTGCCGCTCAAAGATACACAGAGGCGAGATTGAGTCGTATATCTATGGAAATGCTTGCTGATATTGAAAAAGATACTGTTAATCTTATTGATACTTATGACGGTGAGACTAAAGAACCAGAGGTTTTGCCTTCGAGGTTTCCAAATCTTTTGGTGAATGGTTCGTCAGGAATTGCTGTTGGTATGGCGACAAATATTCCGCCTCATAATTTGAATGAGATTATTGATGGTCTTGTTAAAATTATTGATAATCATATATTTGAGGGTAAGGAAACGGATATTGATGAGCTCATTTCTATTATTAAAGGTCCTGATTTTCCGACAGGAGCCACTATCCTTGGAAGAAATGGAATTTTGAGTGCTTACAGAACAGGCAGGGGAAAAATTCGAATTCGCGCGGAGGCAAATATAGAAAATCTTCCTAATGGCAGAGAACGTATTATAGTTTCTGAAATACCGTACCAAGTCAATAAATCTCGTATGATTGAAAAAATCGCTGAGCTTGTTAAGGATAAAAAAATTGATGGTATATCAGGTCTTAATGATGAATCGAGCAGAGAAGGTATAAGAGTTGTTATTGAATGTAAAAAAGATTCTAATGCCGCTGTTGTTTTAAATCAACTATACAAATTTTCTTCTCTGCAAGAAACTTACAGTATAAATTTTCTGGCTATTGTTAAAGGTGAGCCTAAAATACTTAATATGAAACAGATGCTTGAGTATTATCTTGAACATCAGGAGGAAGTTGTTACAAGACGTACAAGGTTTGATTTGAATAAGGCTCTTAAAAGGGCACATATTGTTGAAGGATTTTTAAAGGCTCTTGACCATATTGATGAGGTTATAAATATTATTCGTAGTTCTCAGACAACAAACGAGGCGAAAGAAAGGCTTGTTAAAAGATTTGATTTTACAGAAGAACAAGTTTCAGCTATTGTTGAAATGCGTTTAAGAAGTCTTACAGGTCTTGAACGTGAGAAATTAGAGAATGAGTATGCTGAACTTATGGAGCTTATAAAAGAAATGAAAGCTATA
Source organism: uncultured Eubacteriales bacterium (assembly GCA_949738935.1). Taxonomy (GTDB): domain Bacteria; phylum Bacillota; class Clostridia; order Lachnospirales; family CAG-274; genus MGBC114079. The sequence goes on from CATJCJ010000299.1 coordinate 9,110, forward strand.
TTGGCTGATGAAAATAGGCTTTATCAGGTTATTAAAGATGAGCTTCTTGTTATTAAAAAAAGATATGGTGATGACAGAAAAACAAAAATAGTCCAGGATTTGGGTGATATTGATATTGAGGACCTTATTGATGATGAGATGAGCGTTGTTACATTAACCAGACTTAATTATATAAAACGTCTTCCTCTTACTACTTATAAAAGTCAAAATAGAGGTGGCAAAGGTGTTATTGGTATGCAAACTCGAGATGAGGATTTGGTTAAAAATATATTTCTTTCAAATAATCTTGACTATATTCTCCTTTTTACAAATAAGGGAAAAGTATACAGGATTAAAACATATGAGATTCCTGAGGCGGGAAGAACAGCTAAGGGTACTCCTATAGTAAATCTTTTGAGTTTGGCGTCAGATGAAAAAATAAGCGCCGTTATTCCAATTAAAGAATTTGAGAACGATTATCTTGTTATGACAACAAAAAAAGGTATCATAAAGAAAACAGATACTTGTAAATTTCAGAATATAAGAAATTCAGGTCTTATCGCAGTTAGTCTTAAAGATGATGATGAGCTTATTTCAGTTAAAAGAACTAATGGAGATAATCAGATTTTTGTTGCCACAAAATTTGGTATGGCTATAAAATTTGATGAGAATGACGTTAGAAATATGGGAAGAATTGCTTCGGGCGTTCACGCTATAAGGCTTAAAGATGAAGATGAGGTTATCGCTTCTGAAATTGTTAATGGTAATTTTAAAATGCTTATTGTTTCTGAAAATGGTTATGGAAAATGCACGAACGCTGATGAGTTCAGGCTTCAGTCTCGAGGCGGTATGGGTACAAAGGCTTATAAAATTACTGATAAAACAGGAAATGTTGTAGGCGTTGAAATGGTTAATGACAACGAGGAGCTTATGATTATTACAAGTGATGGTGTTGTTATTAGAATCAGAGTTAAGGATATTTCAACAACAAGCAGAATTACTCAGGGAGTAAAACTTATTAATGTTAGTGAAAATGTTAAGGTTATGAGTATCACTAAAATAGAGGAAGATTATATTGATATGGATGACGAAAGCGATATTGACAATCAAAATTTTGATAATGAGGAGGATATTGGAAGAGGGAAATTTAATGAGGTTAGTGCTGAGTTTGAGAATGGTATTGACGTGGATAATGAAAAGTAGTTATAAATAGATAATATTTGTGTTACATTTGTGTTAAAAATATATTGCGTAAATATTACATTTTTTCTGGTTTGTAAAAAAAGTTATGTTTTTTTTGTTGTTTTACTTGACTTGTTTTTTGTTATCTAATATAATGGAAGAAGTGCTTGGGCATAGTTTAGTAAAAGGAGGTGCGTTATAATGAAAATGACATTTCAGCCAAAAAAAAGACAAAGAAGTAAGGTTCATGGTTTTAGAAAAAGAATGAGAACCGCTAATGGTAGAAAAGTTGTACTTAGAAGACGTAGAAAAGGCAGAAAGGCTTTGACTGCTTAATTTTTTGAGATTTTGGATAAAATTTTATATTGCTGAGAAAAGGTAATTTATTCAAGCAAAATAAAATTTTGTGTTATAAAGTTTTTTGTTAAACTTTTTTAAAAGTTTAAATGTCAAGAGCGTATCTGAAAATTAAAATAGCACAAAAAAGTATAAAAAGTAAAATTGAAATATTTTTTATTCTGTTTTTTACATTTTTTTGATATTTTAATTCTATAAATCTGTATTAATTTTGTTTATGATTGTTTTTGCATAGTTTAAAAAATGAATATAGAGTTTTCAGGTACGCTGTAATTAGATTAGAATGTGTAATATTATTTTTAAATTTTTTGAGCGCTTTTTTTAGAAAACGTAAAGATGTGAGCCGGAGCTCATAGTCTAAAATTTATAAAACAAAATCTTATTTTTGAAATACGCTTTAGGGCCGCTTATTGTGGCCTTTTATTCTTAAGAAATTATTGAGGAATGAATTGTTTTGATTTTTACGGAATCTCTTAAAAAAAATTATCAGTTTAGATTTGTTTATAACAGAGGTAAATCTATCGCTAATAAATATTTGGTTATGTATGTTTTGAAAAATGGAAAAGACTTTAATCGTCTTGGTGTTTCCGTTAGTAAAAAAGTTGGTATAAGTGTTGTTAGGAGCAGAGTTACAAGACTTATTAAAGAAAGTTATAGATTGTCTGAGAAAAATATTAAATGTGGTTTTGATATTGTTATTATCGCTAGAAATTCTTGTAATTGTGCTGATTTTGATAGTGTCAGAAAAGCTTTTAAACATTTAATTAAAAAACATAATTTATTTGAATAGTTATTATTTTTGTAAATAAAGGGGGATTTTTTTTGATTTCAAAAATTTGCATGTTTCTTATAAAATTTTATAAAAAATATGTTTCTCCTTTTAAACGACCTTGCTGCAGGTTTTATCCATCGTGTTCGAGTTATGCGTATGAGGCTTATAGTAAGTATGGTTTTTTTAAGGGTTCTTATCTTACTCTTTGGAGAGTTTTAAGATGTAATCCGTTTTGTAAAGGTGGTTATGACCCTGTTCCTTAGAGTATATCTAAAAACTAAAATATACTCAAAATATACAGAGTTTTCAGATAAGCTATAGTTAAATGCTTATAAATTTAAATTTTTTTGGTATTGAGAAAAATTATTTTTGAGTTATAAATTTTTTATCGGAACGAAGTATCGCTTTATGAATTTACTTTATTCGGGAGGTTATTTGATTTGATTGGTTTTAGTTCGTTTACTGCTTTTCTGGTTAATGTTATACAAGATGAGCCTGGATTTATTGTTGGTCCTATTTCTTGGTTTTTGGGTATTATTTTAAATTTTGTATTTAATATCGTTTATTTTTTTACGGAAAATTTTTCTCTTGGCATATCAATTATTGTTGTTACTGTAATTGCGAGATTTATTATGTTGCCTCTTGCGTTTAAACAACAAAAATCTATGGTTGTTATGCGGAAAATTCAGCCTGAGATAAGAAAAATTCAGGATAAATACAAAGATGATATGGCAGACCCTGAAGTTAAAAGAAAAATGAATACAGAAATGCAGAAATTATATTCCAAACATAAATATAATCCTTTTAGCGGTTGTCTTCCTTTAATTATTCAGTTACCTATTTTTATAGCTCTGTATTATATAATGCAAAATTCTTATGCTTTTATTGATACAATAAATGATACTTATAAAGATATCGCTCAGGTTATTATTGAAGATACAAAAAGTGATAAGGATGAAGCTATTATTCTTCTTAATAAAAAAGACGATATTAATATTATAAGAGAGAAAAATGAAAACGATAGGACAGATTCTGAAATAAAATTGCTCAATGAGTATGATTCTAATAAATTTGTATTTTGGTATGATTTTTCTGAAAATGAGATAAATCCTATGGTTCCTGAAGATATGAGTGCGGAATTCAATACTCTTGATGAAAAATATATGATTAAAGCTTTTGATAAATTTAGCCTTGAACAATGGAAGATGGTTAAAGATGTTTTTAAAAGTGAAAGTATTGACCAAAATATTCAGAAAAAGGAAAATATTGAGTATTTTGGATTTGGTATAAACCTTACTGAAATTGCCGGCTTTGGTTTGCCGGGAATTGGAATAACTTTATTGTCAGGTCTTACTACTTTTCTTTCGAGCTGGCTTATGATGCGCAAAAATAAAAATATGGACACTACCGGCGCTGTACAGTCTCAGCAAAAAATTATGATGATTACTATGCCCCTTATTATGGCTTGGATTACATCCGGTCTTCCTTGTGGTGTTGGGTTGTATTGGATTATTTCTAATATATTTATGATTGTTCAACAGCAGGCTTTGAATAAGTATTATGAAAAGAAATTACTCCTTGAGGGGGAAGTTTTAAATAAGGTTATTGATGAACCTACTGATAAAAAGAGGAAAAGCAAAGGGAATAGCAAGAGGTGATATATTTATGTTGAAGAGTATTGAAGTTATTTCAAAAACTAAAGAAGAAGCTGTCAATAAAGCGTTGGCTGAGCTTAAAGCGACTATTGATGAGGTTGAGATTGAGGTTATTGAGGAGGGGGCGAGAGGTTTTCTTGGAATAGGAAGTAAACCTTTTAAAATTAAAGTTTCTAAAAAGAGTGACCCTGTTAAAGTCGCTAAGGATTTTTTGAGGGAGATTTTTGTGTCTATTGGTGTTAGTGTTACTGTTAATTGTGAATTGATTGATGAAAAATACCTTAATATTGACCTTGTTGGTGATAATATGGGGGTTATTATTGGTAAGAGAGGTCAAACTCTTGATTCTTTGCAATATCTTACAAGTATTGTTGTTAATAAAAAAGAAGGCAGTTTTGTTAATGTTAGCATTGATACTGAAAATTATAGAAAAAAGAGAAAAGAAACTCTTGAGAGTCTTGCTGTTGGGCTTGCCAAAAAGGCTAAGCATTTAAGAAAAGATGTTGTTTTGGAACCTATGAATCCAAGTGAACGAAGAGTTATTCACGCTACATTGCAAAATGACAGGTATGTTACAACTCACAGTGAGGGTGAGGGCGCTTTCAGGTATGTTGTTATTTCTCCTAAGGATACTGTTTATAGTAGCTATGGTACTTCTTCATATAAAAGCGGTTACAAGGATATTAAAGAAAAAGACAGTGGAAATTATAGAGGCAGTTACAAAGGCGGATATAAAAGTAGTTATAAGGGCGGATATAATAAAGAATATAGTTATAAAGAATCTTATAAGAGTGATTCCTATAATTTAGATTCTGAAAATTATAACGCAGAATGAGAATATAACTATTGGAAAACTCAAGTTCCGTGAATTTACAGCGATTCGTGAAATTTTTATAGCAAATCAACAAAAAATTATATATTAAGTTTTTCGAAATTTGTATGTTTATTTTTTATTGGTTTGCTATAATTTATTGAAGTTGATGCAGACTGTTGAGGTTTTCGGACTTTTAAAGAGCCTTGGAGGGGTTATTCTCAGGGTTCTTTTTTGGTTAAATAAACTAGTACTCCATAAAGCTTGATTTTTCCATAATAATTTGCCTACTTTGCAATCTGCTGCGTTATCGTCAGTCAACATAGCATCGGCTATGCCCTCTTTCCTCTGCCATGCATATTACAAAGCATTCTAAATTATTATTGCAATAACAAGCTTTATGGAGTACTAGATATTTAATGTAATTACTATATTATTGTAAATGTAATAAAGGAAAGCAAGTGATTTTATGAATGATAATTTTGATACTGTCGCAGCCATTTCCACTCCTGTTGGTTCAGGTGGGATTGCTATTGTTCGTATGAGTGGAAATTCTTCTGTTGATGTCTTGAAGAAAGTGTTTGTTCCTGTTGGAAATAAAAAAGTTTCTCAAATAAAAAGTCATACGGTTACTTATGGCCATATTGTTGATGATGGTAAAATTGTTGATGAGGTTTTGGTTGTTGTTATGTTTGCGCCAAAAACTTATACCAGAGAGGATGTTGTTGAAATTAATTGTCATGGCGGAGTTAGAGTCGCTAACTCTGTTTTGAGTGCGCTTATCAAAAACGGCGCCGATATGGCTTTGCCGGGTGAGTTTACAAAACGTGCTTTTATTAACGGAAGAATTGATTTATCTCAGGCTGAGGCTGTTATTGACCTTATTAACGCTAAAACAGAATTGTCAAAAAGAGCCTCAATTAACAGACTTGAGGGTAGGCTCTCTAAAAAAATCAGAGAGATTCGAGAGGAAATTCTTACTATGACAGCCCATATTGAGGTCAATATAGATTATCCTGAGCATGATAATGAGGATATTACTTTTAATATGATTTTTAATAAAACAAATTTACTTATTAAAAGTATTGACAAGCTTATTGATACAGCTGATATTGGAAGAATTATAAAAGAGGGTGTAAAAACCGTTATCGCCGGAAAACCGAATGTCGGAAAAAGTTCTTTGCTGAATTGTCTTATTGATGAGGATAGAGCTATTGTTACTGATATTCCTGGTACAACCAGAGATGTACTTGAGGAACATATAAATATCGCCGGTATACCTCTTAATATTGTTGATACCGCCGGTATTCGTGATACTAATGATGTTATTGAGAAAATTGGCGTTGAAAAATCTAAAGAATATGCTAAATTGGCTGATTTTATATTTCTTGTTATTGATGGTTCTCAATATCTTGAGCGAGAAGATTTTGAGATTCTTAAGCTTGTTCACGAAAATCAAAAAAAGGCTATTGTGATTTTAAATAAATGTGACTTGGAGCAAAAAGCTGATATTAATGAAATTTATAATTACGTTGTCAAGGATTATGTTATATCTGTTTCAGCTAAAAATAATTTTGGTTTGGATATTTTATTTGACAAAGTTAAAAGCTTATTTTTTTGCGGGGAAATTGATATTGACGATGAGGCTGTTATCTCAAATGAAAGAAATAAGGCTTCTCTGTTAAATGCCAGAAAAAGTCTTTTGAATGTTATTGAGACTATTAATGATGGAATGCCTCAAGATTTTATATCTATGGATTTGCTTGACGCTTATGGGTTTTTAGGTGAAATTATTGGTGAAAAGGTAGATGAGGATGTTATTGATAAAATTTTTTCTGAATTTTGTTTGGGAAAATAAAATAATGAAAGGTTGTATTTTATTATGAATTATGACGCTGGGGAAGCGGAGGTTATTGTTATTGGCGGAGGTCACGCCGGATGTGAGGCGGCTCTCGCTTCGGCTAGAATGGGTTGTTCTACAATTATGTTCGCTATAAATCTTGATAGTATTGCTATGATGCCTTGTAATCCTAATATTGGGGGAAGTTCTAAGGGGCATCTTGTTAGAGAGGTTGACGCTCTTGGCGGTGAAATGGGGAAAAATATAGATAAAACTTATATTCAGACACGTATGCTTAATACAGGTAAAGGTCCGGCTGTGTATTCCCTTAGAGCGCAGGCTGACAAGTCTAAATATCATACAGAAATGAAAAAAACTTTGGAAAATACAGATAATCTCTATATTAAACAGGGGGAAATTGTTGAGATTGTCGTGGAAGGGGAGGAGAATAACAGAAGGATTTCGGGAGTTATTTCTGAATCGGGCGCTTTTTATAAATGTAAAGCTGTTGTTCTTTGTATGGGAACTTATCTTAAAGCCAGATGTCTTTATGGGGACACTATTATCCATAGTGGGCCGAATGGTCTTAGAAACTCTGTTTTATTGAGTGATAGTCTTAAAAATCTTGGTATAAAAATTTTTAGATTTAAAACAGGGACTCCGGCGAGGGTTGATAAAAGAACTATTGATTTTTCTAAGATGGCTGTTCAAGAGGGCGATAAGAATATTGTTCCTTTTTCTTTTGACAATTTTTCTAAGAATATTAAACGGGAACAAATACCGTGCTATCTTACGTATACTAATGAGAGAACGCATAATGTCATAAGAAAAAATCTGGATAGGTCTCCTTTATATAGTGGGGTTATTGACGGTACGGGACCAAGGTATTGTCCGTCTATTGAGGATAAGGTTGTTAGATTCGCTGATAAAGAAAGACATCAGATTTTTATTGAGCCTGAGGGAGAAGATACAAATGAAATGTATATTCAGGGAATGAGCTCATCTTTGCCTGAGGATGTTCAAATTGAAATGTATCGGACTGTTCCGGGTCTTGAGAATTGTGAGATTATGAGAGCGGCTTATGCTATTGAATATGATTGTATTGACGCTACTCAGCTTAAACTTAGCCTTGAGTTTAAAAGTATTGACGGACTGTTTAGCGCGGGTCAGTTTAATGGTACTTCCGGATATGAGGAAGCCGCCGCTCAAGGAATTGTTGGAGGAATAAACGCCGCTTTATTTACTCAAAACAGAGAACCTCTTATTATTCATCGTTCAGACGCTTATATTGGTGTTTTGATTGATGATATTGTTACAAAAGGAACGGGAGAGCCGTATCGTATGATGACGTCAAGAGCTGAATATCGCTTGCTTTTGAGACAGGATAACGCTGATTTGAGGCTTACTGAAAAAGGATATAATGTTGGGCTTGTATCAAAAGAACGCTTTGAAAAATTAAAGGTTAAAAGAGAGCTTATTGATAAAGAGATTGAGAGAGTTAGAAATATTAATATTTCCCCAAGTAAAGAAATTAATGATTTTATAGCTGAAAGGGGAGGTTCTGAGATTTCTACGGGTGTTAAACTGTCTGACCTTATTAAACGTCCTGAGTTGAGTTATGATGAATTGAGTTTTATTGATAAAGAACGTCCTGTTCTTACTCCTGATATTGTTGAGCAAGTCAATATACAGATTAAGTATGAAGGATATATTAGACGTCAGCTTGCTCAAGTGTCTCAGTATAAAAAAATGGAGGAAAAGTTAATTCCTGATAATATTGATTATTATAAAATGAGGGGATTAAGGATTGAGGCTCAGCAAAAACTTACTCAAATAAGACCAATTAGTGTTGGGCAGGCTTCAAGAATTTCGGGAGTATCTCCCGCTGATGTTAGCGTTCTTTTGGTTAATTTACAGCAATTTTGATAATTTTGAAATTGAATTGCTATAATTATGATTTTTTAGGGGGGATTAAAAAGTGTTTTTTGTTCCTTGGAAAAATGATTTTCGATTTGGGGAGAAAAATTCCGGATTGAAACTTGGACATAAATATAAACAGCATCAGTTTTGCTTTGCTTCGAAATATTCAAAAAATAATCCTTGTTTTGGATTGATTAGAGATAGTATAACTCCTAAAGCTTTTGTGGACGCTTTGATTGAAAAAAATTTTGATGACGCTATGTCTTATGTTAGTAAATTTAGTGTTTTTATGGATTTTGAGGCTGTAAAAAAAATTTTTGATGGAATTAGTTCTTATAATTGTGTTTCTGCTTCTTTTACTAATTCTGTATCTAAAGAAGAAAGTGTTAATTCCATTTTTGTATCTGATAAAAATAAAAAAGTGATTTTGCGTTTTTATCTTGTGAATGAACCTGATTGTTTTAGTAAGTGGAAAATTTATAGGATAGAAGAAGAATATGTTACAAGTAGCTTTGAAAGGAAAAAGTTATGTATAAAGTTTTGATTGACGCTTGTCTTAAATTTGGTGTTGAACTCGATGATTTTAAAATTTCTCAATTTCTTAGATATAAAGAGTTGATTTTGGATTGGAATAAAAAAATAAATCTTACGGCTATCACTGACGAAAGAGAAATTTTGCTTAAACATTTTGTTGATTCAATTTCTTTGGTTCCTTTTATGGATTTTGACAAAAAAAAAGTTATTGATGTTGGTTCGGGGGCTGGATTTCCCGGAATTCCCATTAAAATTGTAAAGCCTTCTATTGAATTGACACTGCTGGATTCGTTGAATAAACGTATTGGATTTCTTGAAAATGTTGTTTCGGAAATTAAGCTTTCTTCTGTTAGATGTGTTCATTCTCGCGCGGAAGATGCCGGACAAAATAAAGATTTTCGTGAGAAATTTGATATTTGTGTTTCTCGAGCGGTGGCAAAACTTTCTGTTCTTTCTGAGTATTGTCTGCCTTTTGTAAAAGAAGGGGGATATTTTATCTCTTTGAAAGGGCCGGAAATTAAAAATGAAATTGATGCTGCTGAAAATGCTGTTGAAATACTTGGAGGTAAAGTTGATACTGTTGAAATTGTTGAGATTCCGTTTACTGATATTAAGCATACTCTTATTATGATAAAAAAAGTAAGACAAACTTCTATTAAATATCCAAGAAAGTCAGGCAGAATTTCTAAAAACCCTATCAAATGATAGGGTTTTTTATTTTTGTCTGTCGAATCTGTAATATTTTGAATATTTCGAATATTTTAATTACTTTATTGTATTATGATATAATAGTTTAAGGTTTTATGGTTATAGTAATTTGTAAAATTTTTAATGTGAACCAATAAAAAAATTCTTTAATATATCAAGTTTTTAAGACCTCTATGTTTATTTTTTTATTGGTTCGCTATAAGTAATTTAAAGATAAATAAGTTCGATGGATAACATTTGTTTTGTTGAGGAATATCGCTTTGGTAAGACTTTTGACTATGACCTCATTCTGATTTTTACAAAAACAGATTTTACTTTGAATTATTTTATTATCAAATTGCTTGACTATGATATTTTTTTGTGGGGATATAAAAAGCTAACAGGTTTTGTAAATAAATCACTGTAATTTAAGATAATTTTGTGGGGGTTTTTATGGAAAATATGACAGTTTTGAGAGAAAATGAGGTTGTACAAATTCCTGTTTCATGGATTAAACCAAATCCGTATCAACAAAGATTATTTTTTAATAGGGAAGCTTTAAAAAATTTGGCGATGTCTATTAAACAATATGGAGTGTTGCAGCCAATTTGTGTCAGACCTTTGAACAAACATAGTTATGAGATTATTTTTGGGGAACGCAGGCTTAAAGCTTGTAAAACTATTGATATGTTTTATATTCCTTGTATAATAGCTGATATTTCTGATAAGGATTGTGCTATTATTTCTCTTATTGAGAATATTCAGGGGGAAACTTTGAATTTTTTTGAAGAGGCTAGGGGAATTTTAAATATTATGAATGATTATGGTTGTTCTGTTTTGGAAATTGCTGAAATAACGGGAAAAAAAGAAAAATATGTTGTCGATAAACTTGAGCTTCTAAAGCTGGATTATGAGTTTAGACGTCTTATTATTGAAAATAATCTTTCGGAAGAACAAGCCAGGCTTTTTGTTAAAATTTTAAATGAGGATATTCTTGAGATTGTTTTGAGGGGAGTTATTGAGTTTGGACTTAATTTAAAAAAAACAAATGAACTTGTTAATAAGGTTTTGCAGCTTACATATATGGGTAATAGAGTTGATAAAGATGATATTTATGAGATTATTTCTAAGATTGAAAAATCAAGCGGCGACCAAAAGTTTAAGGTTTATGTTAAAGATATGAGGATTTTTACAAATACAATTTGTCAGGCTGTTGAGACTATGAATAAAACGGGAGTAAAAACTGAGTGTAGATTTAGTGAGACTGAAAAAGAATTGAATATTGTTATTAAAGTTGAAAAATCTTAAAACCTGTTTAAAATCTAAAAAAAAGCCAGTTAAAATTTCATTTTTTTGAATATTTTAATAGTTTTTAGACAGGCTCTTAAAATATTTGTTGAGGCAGTACAGATTTGTTTAATTGACTTCTTTTGAAACTCTACGGTAATTTTAAAAATTAATGTAGTCTTGAAAGAAGTCTAATTTATTTGTATTGTTTAAACTTTTTTTTATATTATGCGTATATATATTTAGAAAATAAATTTGTATTGATATTTTAGGAGAGGATTTTAATGCCGTCTAAAGGCTTTAATTGGTTTAATAAAGTTTTGACTTTTATTTTATCGTTTATCCCTGGTTGTGGTCATATGTATATTGGTCTTATGAAAAGAGGAGTATTTATTCTTTTTTCTTTTTTTGCGTGCTGTTATCTCGCTGTATCGGTTTTTTATCGGGTATTTACTATTGGTTTTATTATAATTTGGTTTTTTTCTTTTTTTGACGCTTATAACTGTAGAAAAAAATTGGAGTCAGGAAAAGAAGTTATTGATGATGTTGATGATATAAAAGGCTTCTTGATTAAACATAGAAGAATTATTGTTGCTGTTTTTGGTATAATTGCTGTTGTGGAAATTACAAGAAGTGGCATTACTATTAATAATTCTGATATAATTGATGTTATTAGTAAGGAAAACAAAGGGAGAATGATTGTTGAGGATATCTTGATTTTTTGTCTTATATCTATTGGGTTGTATTCTTTGTTTTTTAGAAAAAAGTGAATAATGTAAGAGTCTGTCTAAAAACTATTAAAATATTCAAAGAATCAGTGAAAATAATATCATTACGTTTCAAAATGATATTATTTTTGCTGATTTTTTGTGTATATTTTGTTTTTAGACAGGCTCTAATACGGATAAGTTTAGATTTTATGAATTTATAGTAATTATACTTAAATTAAAACAAAGAAATATTTTATGAGTGCGTAAGCACTGCTGGGGCGCTAAGCGAATTGCGGAGCAATTTGCAGCCCGTGCAAGTAAAATAGTTTTTTTAATCTTTAAAGTGTAATTACTATATTGGTATCGCATGATGTTTCACGTGAAACAT